>JBEKXP010000035.1:0-15487 GCA_049511815.1 Dehalococcoidia bacterium | reverse complement strand
CTGAGCTCGCGGTTCAACGGCAGCCTTGTCGTCCTCGTCGAAGGCGTCGTTCGACTGGCGATGCTGCTCGGCTACATCTGGGGCATCGGCTTCATACCGGACATCCGCCGCGTCTTCGCCTACCACGGCGCCGAGCACCGGACGATCAACGCCTGGGAGTCCGGCGCGCCGCTGGAGACGGCGTCGGTGCGACGCTTCAGCAACGAGCACGCCCGCTGCGGCACGGCGTTTCTGCTGACGGTTGCCGTCGTGTCGCTGGTGCTGTTCGTAGCGCTGGGCACACCGAGCTGGTGGTGGCGAATCGCCTCGCGGGTGCTGCTGATACCGGTCATCGCGGCGATCAGCTACGAGATAATCCGTCTGAGCGCCGCCTACCGGCGATTCCGCGTGGTGCGCTGGCTGTCGCGTCCGAGCCTGGCGCTGCAGGCGCTGACGACGCGCGACCCGGACGACAGCCAGATCGAAGTAGCCATCGCGGCGCTTAAGGACGTGCTAGGGCGCGACGCGGTGACGGACTAGAAGGTCTGGCCTTCCATCAACCGCCCGTCGAACTCGCGGTGGAAGCACGACCGCTCGCCCGTGTGGCAGGCCGGCCCGAGCGGCTGCGCGCGGATCAGCAGCGTGTCGTCGTCGCAGTCGATCATGATGCGCCGCACGTTCAGGTAGTTGCCGGACGTGGCGCCCTTGTGCCACAGCTCCTGGCGGCTGCGGCTGTAGAACCAGACCTGTCGCGACTCCAGCGTCCGCTCCAGCGCCTCTTTGTTCATATAAGCAAGCATCAGTACCTCGTCCGTGTCGTCGTCCTGGACGACCACCGGGACGAGCCCCTGGCCTTTGTCGAAATCAACCATTGGAAGCCTCCTGCTAAAGGCGGACGGGGATATCGCGCGCCTTGAGATAGTCCTTCGTCTCGCGGATACTGTAGGTCTCGAAGTGGAAGATGCTGGCGGCCAGTACCGCGTCCGCCTTGCCGTCCTTGATGGCGTCGACCATGTGCTGCGGGTTGCCGCAGCCGCCCGACGCGATGACCGGCACCGTAACCGCTTCGGAGACGGCGCGCGTCAGCGGCAGGTCGTAGCCGTCCAGGTGACCGTCGGTGTCCATGCTGGTCAGCAGGATCTCGCCGGCGCCCAGCTCGACGACTTTGCGCGCCCACTCCAGCGCGTCCACGCCCGTCGGAGTGCGACCGCCGTGTGTGTATACCTCCCAGCGCCCCTCGCCGATGCCCTTCGCGTCGATGGCGACGACGATGTTCTGGTTGCCGAAGCGCGTCGCGCAGCGCTCGATGACCTTCGGGTCCGCGACGGCAGCCGTGTTGAGCGACACCTTGTCGGCGCCGTACTCGAGGAGCCGCCGCACGTCCTCCTCGCTGCGCACGCCGCCGCCGACGGTGAACGGGATGAAGACCTGGTCGGCGGTGCGGCGCACCATGTCGTAGACGGTCTCGCGCGCGTCCGACGAAGCTGTTATGTCAAGGAAGACCAGCTCGTCGGCGCGCTGCTCGCTGTAGAACGCGGCAAGCTCCACGGGGTCGCCGGCGTCGCGCAATTGCACGAACGAGACGCCCTTCACCACGCGGCCGCGGTCGACGTCGAGACAGGGGATGATTCGGGTTGCAAGCATTGTCACCTCTCAGATTCGATGCCATTGTATCAGCTTGCGCGGGTGTTGAGCACGGGTGAGAGGAGCGCCGTGGCGAAGTGTTCCATCTCCAGCCGCTCGCCGTCGGAGTCGACCTCCATGAAGCGGATGCTGCACCGCTCCGTTATGTAGAGCGTCACCGCGGGCTCGCCCTCTAGCCGCTCCAGCATCGCCAGCTTGCGGCGGAAGATGTTCGCTTTGCCGTTCCCGCGCCGATGGTCGACGAGGAGACGCCGGCGCAGGTTGCGCGACTGGCCGACGTAGTAAGGACGCTCCGAGCCGTCGTAGATCACGTAGATGCCCGGGCGCGGCGGTATGTCGGCGTGGGCGAACGATAGGGAGTCGGAGCGCAACAATCGGTGCAGCGAGGCCATAAAGGCCACGAGCCTCGCGTCCAGGGCAGCTTCAACTTCACGCACGGTCCGTTCCGCGATCGGGTTGGCGCGGGGCCGCCAACGAGCCGCAGACCGACCGGGAAGGAGACCGCGTGTGACCGGAGTGGTCGCGAGGGGTGGGCGGTACGCCCTTGCGAGCCTCCGGCGCTAGGTCCCGTTGTTACTATTCCCGGTGGTTCCCCGGCTCGACCGCGATAGGAACCTGGAGGGAGGTTCACCTTTAGTGAATGTACCCTCGGGGGTGGATGATAATGCAGCGCAGGCCACGATGCAATCCGATGCGCGTCGAAAGCGGGCTTATTGTTTGGCGATGGCGGCCAGAGCGTCCGGAAGGGAGAGAGCGCCGTCGTACAGGGCGCGGCCGAGGATGGCGCCTTCGACGCCGGTGCGCGCCAGTCGCCGCAGGTGCGCCAGCGAGGCGATCCCGCCCGACGCGATGATCCGCGCCGGCACCAGTTGCACGGCCCGGGCGGTAGCGGCGAAGTTGGGACCGCGGAGCGTACCGTCGCGGGAGATATCGGTGTAGACGAAGCGGCGGACGCCCATGGCGGCCAGGCGCTGCATCAGCTCTTCCGCCTTTTCGGCGCTCTGCTGGCGCCAGCCGTGCACGGCGACCCGCCCGCCGCGCGCGTCGACGCCGACGACGACGGCCTCGCCGAAACGACCCAGTGCGGCAGCCAGCATCGCCGGCGTCTCGACTGCAACGCTACCGAGGATGACGCGCTGCAGTCCGGCTTCCAGGTAGCGGGCGATCGTATTGGTGCTGCGAATGCCGCCGCCGACCTGGCAGGGGATGCCGACGGCACGGGCGATGGCGATGACGACGCCGTGATTCACCGGCCGTCCTTCACGCGCGCCGTCGAGGTCGACGAGGTGGAGACGCGGCGCGCCCTCCGCCTGCCAGCGTCGCGCCATGGCGATGGGATCGTCGGAGAAGACGGTCTCGCGGGCGTAGTCGCCCTGGTAGAGGCGGACGCAGCGGCCGTCGCGGATGTCGATGGCCGGTATCAGCTCGATTGCGGCGTTACCTCCGGCCATTGCCTCCCGCCCAGCGCAGGAAGTTGTCGTAGAAGAGGAGGCCCACGTCGCCGCTCTTCTCCGGGTGGAACTGCGTCGCGATCACGTTGTCGCGGGCCAGGGCGCTGGCGAACGTGATGCCGTAGTCGGTCTCGCCGAGCACCGTCTGGCCGTCGTCAGGCGCCGGATAGTAGCTGTGGACGAAGTAGAAGTAGGCGCCTTCCGGGATGCCCTCGAAGACGGCGTGCCGGCGGCGTCGCCTGACCTGGTTCCAGCCCATGTGCGGCACTTTCAGCCCGCCCGGCAGTCGCAGGACGCGTCCCGAAACGATGTCGAGGCAGCGGTGCTCGCCGCCCTCTTCGCTCACCGTCAGCAGCGCCTGGAACCCCATGCAGATGCCAAGATAAGGCCGGCCGCGGGCGACGAAAGCGCGGATCGGCTCGACGAGGTTGCGCTCACGCAGGTTGCGCATCGTGTCAGCCGCGGCGCCGACGCCCGGGACGATGACGACGTCGGCAGCTTCGACCATCGACGCGTTGCCGCTGATCGTGGCCTCGTAGCCGGCGTGGGCGACCGCGCGCTCCACGCTGCGCAGGTTCCCGGCGCCGTAATCGACGATGACCACTCGCATGCTGCCCTCCTCGTCCGATTCTAGCACAGCTTCGGCTAACGGACTCCGAGGCTGGCGGCCTGGAGCGACAGGCGCTTATAATGCCATGACGGTGCAATCCGGAACGGCCTGCCCACCCGCGGGCAAGCTTCGAAAGGGCCACAGTATTGATGGCCGACAAAGCCCCGCGCCAATCCGCCGCCTCGCCGGTCGCCGAGCGTGTGCGCGGACTTGCTACGAGACCGCATCTCGTTCTGCTGGTCGCGATCATCGCCGTCGCAATCGGCGTGCGCCTGGCCTGGATCGCTTATGTCAACCCGAATCCCCTCGACGGCAGGACCGATGACACGGCGTTCTATGCTTCGGCCGGGCAGTCGCTGGCGGCCGCCAGGGGCTATCTGAACTTCCTCGGCTTCCCGACGGCGCAGTGGCCGCCCGCCTATCCGTTCCTGCTCGCCGGCCTGTTCAAGGTGTTCGGCAGCACCAACTTTGTCGCCGGGAAGGTCGTCAACGCGCTCGCCGGCGGCGCGGCCTGCTTGCTGATCTACCTCATCGCCGCGCGTGTGTTCGACCGGCGAGCCGGCCTGCTGGGAGCGGGTCTGTTCGCGCTCTTCCCCGGTCAGATCTTCTTCTCGACGCTGCTGATGACGGAATCGCTGACGCCGGCGCTCGTCGGGCTGATAGCGCTCCTGCTGCTGATGTGGGTCGTCGAAAGACAGGACACGCGCTGGTTCCATCACGTCGCGCTGGGCGTGCTATTCGGCGTCGCCCTGCTGGCGCGCGGCGAGGCGGTGATGCTGGTGCTAGTGGCGCTGGTTATCTGGAAGCTTGCGGTGCCCGCCTGGCGGCTCTTCGCGCGACAGGCCGGCGTCTTCGTCCTGGCGGCGGGCCTCACGGTGCTTCCCTGGACAATCCGAAACGAAATCAGCATGCACTCGCTCGTTCCGGTGAGCACGGCGCTGGGCCACACGTTGCTGGCCGGCCACCAGCCGAACCCCTACGCCATCGGCTCGCTCTTCCCCGAGGCGAAGATCCAGCAAGAGTACTCGTATCTGCCGTACCCGCAGCGCGAGATCAAGGTCGAGAGCGTCGCCGAGCGCCAGGCGCTCACCTTCATGGTGCATCACCCCGTCGAAGAAGCCTGGTATCCGCTTCTGAAGTTCAAGCACATGTTCCAGAACGATGACGACGCGGTGTCCTGGATAAACTCCTGGGCGCCAGGCCCAGACACTCGCCCCGTGCTGCTCTCGACGCAGCAGGAGGACAACCTGTCGGCGCTGGCGAATGTCTACTACGTCGCGGTGATGCTCGTGGCGGTCGCCGGCGTGCCGTTCTGGCTATCGCTGAAGGACAAGCGGAAGCTGCTCCTCGTGCTAATCGTCGCCGCCTGGGTTGCGATCCACCTCGAGCTGTGGCCTTCCGGGCGCTATCACGTGGCGCTTACGCCGATATTCTGCCTCTGGGCCGGTCTGACGCTGGTTACCGCCTTCGACTGGCTCGTCCAGCACCGACAACGCTTTCTGGCGCAGCCCCGCCGGGCGCGGCAGGGACGCTAGGAGCGACGGATGGACGGCTCTCAGCCCGAACCCACTCGCTCCTGGAAGAGGCTGCCCTTCCTTCGCCGTCCTCCGTTGTCGGAGGCGGGATTCCTGCTGGCGGTCTTCCTGCTGGCGCTGGGGCTGCGGCTGGCCTGGATCGCCTACGCCAACTATGACCCCAACGACGGCCGCTTCGGCGATGATCTCTTCTACGACTTCATGGCGCGCGGTCTGGCGGCAGGCAAAGGCTACCTGAGCGCCTACAACGCGCAGACCGCCCTGTGGCCGCCCGGCTACTCGCTGATCCTCGCCGGGCTCTACAAGGCGGTCGGCCACAGCATAATCTCGGCGAAGGTGCTCAACGCCGTCTCCGCCTCCGTCACGGTTGTCCTCGTCTACTTCATCGGAGCGCGCGTCTTCTCGAAGAAAGTCGGCGGTGTCGCGGCCGTCATGCTGGCCGTCTTCCCGGGCCAGATCTACTACTCGACGCTCATCTTGAATGAATCGCTCTTCGCCTTCTTCTCGACACTGATCCTCTTGTTCTCTGTCATCTGGATCTCGAAGGGACGGGGCGTCTGGCCGCCGGCGCTGCTCCTGCTGGGCATCCTCTTCGGGTGGGCGGCGCTGATGCGCAGCGAGGCCCTCGTCCTGCTGGTCGCGACGCTGCTGGTCTGGACGTTTGCCGCTCCCTCCTGGCGCGCCTTCGCCGGCCAGGGGATGCTGGTCGTCCTCGGCGCGGCGATTGCGATTGCGCCCTGGATGGCACGGAACGAAATAGCCATGCACGGCTTCATCCCGATCTCCAGCGGCGGTGGTCACACGTTCCTCGCCGGGCACCTCGAAGACCCCTACGGCACGCCATACGTTTTCCCGGCCGCCGACCTCTGGCTGAAATATCCCGATCTGCCGTACCCGCAGCGTGAGCTGAAGATGGAACGGGAGGCCTGGCGAGAGGGCCTGGACTTCGCGAAGTCGCACCCGAGCTACGAGGTGCAGCTCGTGGGCGAGAAGTTCTACCAGATGTACAAGGACGACTCCGAAGCGCTGCTCTGGATCGAAGGCGCCTGGCCGAATCCGGGCAACCTGCCTTGGCTGCAAGGGAGCTGGGTCGCCGAGCGTCCAGAGCCGACGCCCGTGATAGTTATCCCTCGGGCCGCCGAACGGAATTGGGCGCGCCTCGCCGACCGCTACTACTTCGCGGTCCTGGCCTGCGGGCTTGTCGGCGTCCCGCTGTGGTTCTCGGTGAGGGACAAGAAGCGCCTGCTGCTAATCCTTACCGTCGTGCTGTGGACAGCGCTGCATCTGGTGTTCATCCCGAACTCGCGCTACCACGTGTCGCTCGCCCCGGTGTTCTGCCTCTGGGCGGCGACGTCGCTGGTCTTCGTCTTCGACCTGGTGAAGCGGCGGCTGACCCGGAATCGGAAGGAAAGCGCATCGCCATGAAACGCTCCCTTCCGCGACTCCTCTTCAGCCGCGAAATCGCGCTGCTCTGCCTGGCGCTGGTGATCGCCTTTGCGCTGCGGCTGGGTTGGATGCTGGCGGTCGACCCGGAGCCGACAGAGTTCCGCGTCGGCGACCCCTTCTTCTACGACCTCTTCGGCCGGTCGCTGGCCGCCGGCAAGGGCTACCTGAACATGTGGGGCGCCCCGACGGCGCAGTGGCCGCCGGGCTATCCGCTCGTGCTGGCGGCGCTCTTCAAGGCCTTCGGGCACAGCATTGGCCTCGCGAAGCTGCTGAACGTGGCGCTGGGCACCGCGACCTGCCTGCTAGCGTATCTCATCGGCAAGCGGGTGTTCAGCGGCGCCGTTGGCCTGGTTGCGGCGTTCGCGCTGGCGGTCTTCCCCAGCCAGGTCTTCTGGCCGACGCTCCTCCTCAGCGAGACGCTGGCAACGTTCCTGGTCGCTCTAATCGCCTACATCGTCCTGGCGACGCTTGGCTCGCGCTCCTGGAAGGCAGCGGTCGTTCTCGGAGCGCTGATCGGCTTCACGTCGCTCGTGCGCGGCGAGACCGTCCTGCTGGCGGTGCCGCTCGCCGTCGTCTGGGTGGTCGCCTACCGCTCCTGGCGGACGGGGCTGCGCTACGGCGGGCTGACGCTGGTCGCGACGGGCCTCGTCATCCTGCCGTGGGTCGTGCGCAACTGGGTCGTCATGGACTACCCAATCCTCATTTCGACCGGCTCGGCGGAGAACCTGATCGGCGGGCACTGGTCGGGCGCCGACGGCCTCGGCAGCTTCGTCCCCATCATCCAGGTCACCGACATGTACAAGAGCCTTCCTTCCGACCAGGCGGAAACGGCGAGCTACAAGGAGGAAACGCGCCGCGCCATCGACTTCATGGTGCACAACCCGGGCAAAGAGGTGCCGCTGGTCGAGAAGAAGCTGCACGCCTTCTACAGCACCGACGACCGGCCGATCCTCTGGACGCAGAAGGGCACGATCAACGATCCCGTCTTCAGCGACAGCCAGTCGCACAACCTGGAGGCGCTGGCGAACACCTACTATCGCATCGTCTTCGTGCTGGCGGCGCTGGGCCTGCCGCTCTGGTTCTCGCTGCGCAACCCGCGCAAGCTGCTGCTCGTGCTGCTGCTGGTGTACTACTCGTTCTTCTTCGGCTTCGTCTTCGTCGGCGAGCCGCGACTGCACTCGGCGCTGATACCGTTCTTCGCGATCCTCGCCGCCGCGGCCGTCGTCGGCCTGCCGCGTGCGCTCTTCCGCTTCGGACGCCAGTCCCAGGCGAGGGCAAGGGCTGGCACGTCGCGCCGTCGCGGAGTAACCTCTTAGGAAACGCTGGGACCCCGGAGACTCGACGTGGAAGCGCAGCGCAGCAAGGCACTTCTCATCGTTCCCGCCTTCAACGAGGAGGCGACGCTGCGTCTCGTCCTCCAGGAGCTGCGAGACATAGCGCCGCAGTTCGACGTCATCGTCGTAAACGATGGCTCCAGTGACGCCACGCCGGAAGTCGCCCGCTCGCTCGGCCTGCCCGTGCTCGACCTTTGCTTTAACGTCGGCATCGGCGGCGCGGTCCAGACCGGCTTCAAGTACGCGCTCGACCACGGCTACGAGACGGCCGTGCAGGTGGACGGCGACGGCCAGTTCCCGCCGGAGCGAATCGCCTCGCTGGTGGCGCTGGTGCTGGACGAGGGCTTCGACATGGTGATCGGCTCGCGCTATCTGGGGGAGCTGGGCTACGACGGAAGCCCGCTGCGACGCCTGGGAAACTTCATCCTGTCGAGCATCGCCACGCTCTTCAGCCGGCAGAAGATAACGGACGCGACCTCCGGCTTTCGCGCCTACAGTCGCCGCGCGCTGCGCTATCTCGCCGACTACTATCCGCCCGACTACCCGGAGCCGGAATCGATCGTTTTCCTCGCGCGGCAGGGGCTGAAGATCCGCGAGGTGCCGGTGGCGATGAGGGCGCGCCAGGGCGGCGTCTCCTCCATCGGCGGGCTGAGGCCGCTGTCCTACATGGGCAAGGTGAGCCTTGCTCTGACGCTGAACGCCCTCAAAGAGAAGCCGTTTCCCACCCCCGAAAGGAGACGAGAGCAATGATTTTCTTAATAGGATCGCCGAGACCGATCAGCGTGTTCGTAATACTCGTCTCCGTGGCGCTTGCCGCCGTCGTGCTGACCTACGTGCGCAAGTGGCGTCTGCGCGAGGAGTACTCGCTGCTGTGGCTGCTGCTGTCGGCCGCCATGGTGCTGCTGGCGTCGTTCGAGGGGATTATGGAGTGGACGGCGGCGCGTCTGGGCGTGCTCTATCCGCCGGCCGTCATATTCTTCGTCGCAATCGCCTTCGCCGTCGTCATGCTGTTCCACTACTCGCTGGAGATCTCGCGTCTTTCCGACCAGAGCCGTCGATTGGCGCAGGAGCTGAGCCTGCTGCGCTCGCGGCTGGAGACGGAGGGCCGGCTGCCAGCGCCGCGCCCGTCCGGCGAGTCGCATCTCGCGGAGGGCGAAGCGTAAGCGCGACAGCGGCAACATTCCCTGCTATAATCCGCGTAGTCGACACCTTCTAAACTCGACGTGTCGAGGACGCAGATGAGTCGAAACCTGCCACTGCTCGCGCTACCGCTTCTGCTGCTGACCACTCTCGCCGCCGCTTCCTGCGGCTCGTCCAGGTCGCAGCCCGCGTCCACACCAACGCTATCCGCCGCATCCGCCACCGCGACGGAGGAGGATATAGACAGCACCATCAGCCAGCTGGTCCTCGACTATATCAACATTAAAGACATGCCGATTGATCACAAGGTCTATTACACCGATGCGTCAGGAACGGACTGGGTCAGATTCGATGCGCGAGTAACGGCGGCCATCTGTCGTGCAGGCCCACAAGAGGGACCGACGGGCGCCGTCTCCGGAGTCATGAATAAGGCTCAGGGCGAGAACTGGGAACTGGTCAACCTCGGGGCGGGTGACATACAATGCGGCATTCCAACAAACGTCCAAGTTGGACTCGGCTTTCAGGTATGTTCCGCCTCTGAAGAAGAACTGAACAATGCAATCAAGGAATTCGACTTAGCTCATTCGGCCCCCACTATCAAAGACACGGATGAGAAGATCTGTGGGAAGGCCTACTACACAGATACTTCCGGCACGAATTGGGTCATGTATTCAATGCTGCCGATACCCGGCTTGACCGGTTCAACTTACGGCATCGTGAAGAAGGTCCTCACGGGAAACTGGGAGGGGGTGAATATGGGTTCCGCCGCTGTCGAATGCGGCCTTCCCGAGGACGTCCAGGTCGGCCTGGGATTCAAGTACTGCCCTCCCGGAACCTGACGACCCGCAGGCACGGCCCTCTACCACTCCGGCGGGCCGCGATGCATCCGCACGCTCTCTAGTATCCCCAGCGCGATAAACAACGTCAGCAGCGAGCTCCCGCCCTGGCTGATGCTTCACGCTTCTGTCACGTAATCCTCCGCTGCCTCCACACGGAACCCACAGCCGGCAGCCAGAATCAAAATATGTTCTCCCGTTGTTTCGTCACAACTGTCCGTGCGTCAGGCTACCAGTTTGAAAGGAGCGCAGACCTGTGAGGAGTACCAGATTTGTTCGAGTCTCGTTGTTGGCGGCCGTCGTCCTGGCCGGCGCCTCTGCCGGCATCGGCTCAGCGGGCGTCCGGGCAGCCGGCGCGGCTCCCGCCACATGCAGCGGAGGATCAATCCCGTCCGGCACGTACTCATCGCTGACGGTCTCAGGCGCATGCGCCTTGGATTCCGGCACGGTGACAGTCCAGGGCAACCTGACCGTGCTATCAGGCGGAGCACTCTTTGCGGACTTCGGCGGCTCTGACCTGATCGTAGGCAAGAACCTCAACGTCAACATAGGGGGCGTGCTCGTCCTGGGTTGTGAGCCCGCACGGTTCATCTGCGTCAACGATCCCGATCAAACCGTCGGCACAATGATGACGCACGACGCGATCGGCAGCAACCTCAATGCCTTCAGGGCGCTTGCGATCGTTGTGCACAAGTCGTTCATCGGTGGCGACGCGCGTGTCGACGGCGGCGGCGGCGGCCTTAGCTGCGACCCTGTTCCCGTCCTCTACGCCTCACCCGCCTTCGGAACGTTCGAAGACGACGCCATCGGGGGCAACGCAACTATCACGGACTGGCAGTCGTGCTGGCTTGGTTTCATCCGCAACACGGTGTCGGGCGATGTGTTCTACGACCACAATCTGACCCTTGACCCCGACGCGAACGAGGTTGTGACGAACGTGATTGCGGGCAAGCTCAACTGCTTCGCGGATACGCCCGCCCCTCAGGTCGGCGACTCTATGGGAAGCCTGAACACGGTGCCACGCGGCGCCACCGGGCTGTGCGAGCCGCTTGTGGCGCCGTAGCGGAGATTCGACCGGCCGTATCTTGAGCTGCCGAAAGCGGAAAGCCATGCCTACCGAGGCAGGTATCGCCTACGCTGTCTGATCGCGCACGTCGAAATCGCTCACCACTCCGGCGGGCCCCGGTGCATCCGCACGCTCTCTAATATGCCCAGCGCTATGAACAGCGTCAGCAGCGAGCTTCCGCCCTGGCTGATGAACGGCAGCGGAATGCCCGTCACCGGCACGAGCCGTATGTTCACGCCGACGTTGATAAACACCTGGAACAGTATGTACGTGCAGATTCCCGTCGCCAGCAGGCGGCCAAAGGGATCGCGTGACGAGGCGGCGGTCTGCAGGCAGCGCATCAGCAATACGACGAACAGCGCGAACAGAATGACCACGCCCACGAAGCCCAGCTCTTCGCCCAGCACGCTGAAGATGTAGTCCGTCGTCTGCGTGCGCAGGTAGTCGAGCTGCGTCTGCGTGCCGTGCGTCAGCCCTTTGCCGAACAGCCTGCCCGACCCGATGCTTATCTGCGCCTGAAGGGTGTTGAAGCCGGAGCCGAGCGGGTCCTTTCCCGGGTCGAGGAACGTCGCGATGCGCTCCCGCTGGTAATCGCTGATGACGGCGATCATGGCGAACGGCGCGGCGATCGCGGCCGAGGCGATCAGCCCCAGCACGTGCGTCGCGCGCGCACCGGCCATGATGACGATTGCCAGCCAGATCGCCAGCAGGATTATCGCCGAGCCGAGGTCGGGTTCGGCGAAGACGAGCGCGGTGGGCACGAGGGCGATCACGAGCGATGTCACGAACACCGTTCCCGAGCTCATTCGCTCCTGCCGGTCCGTCAGATACTTGGCCAGCACGATGACGACGATTAGCTTCGTTATCTCCGACGGCTGCACCTGCGTCCCGGCCAGCTCGATCCAGCGCCGCGAGCCGTAGACCGCCTGCCCGACGATTAGGACGAACAACAGCGACGCCAGCGCCCCAATAAACAGCCACTTCGAGGCGTAGCCCCACAGCCGGTAGTCGACGCGCGCGATGCCGAACATGAGGGCTAGGCCCACCGCAGCGAACATCACCTGACGCGCTACCGGGTGCTCGATAACCGCGCTCGCGCTGCCGTAGTGGGGCAGGCTACCGCTGTAGATGAGGAGAATGCCCAACCCGACGAGGGCCAGCGCCGCCAGCAGCAGTATGTAGTCGAACTCCTTGGCGTAATTGATCTTTGCGGCTCTCATTGTCCGTTGCGATGGAAGTAGTAGCTCAGGATCTGGCCGCCCAGCGGGGCCGCGTTCTTGGCCCCGTTACCATTGTCCAGGAAGACGACGACGGCGATCTGCGGGTCGTTGGCGGGCGCAAAGCCGGTGAACCAGGCGTGGCTGGCATAAGTGCCGCCGCCGAGATCAGGGCCGAACTCGGCGGTGCCCGTCTTGCCGGCGACCTGCACGCCCGAGACCGCCGCGGTGCTCGCCGTGCCCCAGGCGACGGCCTGCCGCATGCCCTCGCGGAAGATCGCCAGGTTGTCCGCGCTTATCGACAGGTGGTGGGCGACTTCCGGCGCGGCCGGCGGAAACAGCGGCTTCCCCGTCGAGTCGACGACCGCGTGCACGATCCGCGGCACCAGGACGTCGCCGCCGTTGGCGACAGCCGAGGTGACGCGCGCCATCTGTAGCGGCGTCGTGGCGACAAACCCCTGGCCGATGGCCATGTTATACGTGTCGCCGATCGTCCAGTCCTCGCCGATCTGGGCCTTCTTCCAGTCGGGGTCCGGTATCGTGCCCGCCGCCTCGTCCGGCAAGTCGATGCCGCTGGTCGCGCCGAGGCCGTACTCGCGGGCGTAGCGGGCAAGAGCGTCGGCCCCCATGCCGTGGAACAGCTCGACTCCGTTCTGATAATAGCCGCCGGCCAGTTCGTAGAAGTAGACGTCGGAGGACTGCGCGACGCCCTGGTAGAAGTCCATCGTGCCCAGAGCGGACCAGTCCTTGAAGACGTAGGTAATGCTGGGGTCGTACTCGTTGGGAACGCTGATCGAGCCGGTGCTGGTGATCGTCGTGCCGGGGTTAGCGACGCCTTCCTGAAGCGCGCCGGTGCCGGTGATCTGCTTGAACGTGCTGCCCGGCGGATAGACGGAGGAGATGCAGTGGTTCAGGAGCGGCTTCCCCGGATCGTCGAGGAGCGACTGGTACTGCTGCTGCGTTATGTTCGTGAAGACGTTGTTGTCGTAGTTGGGCAGCGACACCATCGACAGGATCTCGCCGGTATGCACGTCCATGATAATCGCGCAGGCGTTGGTGGAGCCGGAATTCACCATACCTTGCTGAACGAGATCGGTAACGTGCTTTTGCAGGTCCATGTCGATCGAAAGGACCAGGCCGGCGCCGGGCGTCGCCGCGTTCTCCTTTAGCGTCTGGATCTCCCGGCCGGCGGCGTCGACTTCGACGTCCTTGCTGCCGGGCAGGCCGCGGAGCACCGACTCGTAGGTACTCTCGACCCCCGTCTGTCCGATACGATCGTTAATCCCGTAGCCCTTGTCCTTCAGGTCGGGATACTGATCCGCCGTCACTTGCCCTACGTATCCGAGAATGTGCGAGAGCAGGTCGCCGCTGGTGTAGTGCCGCACGGCGGTAACGATGACCTGGGCGCCGGGAATGCTGCTCTGGCGTTCTCGGAGGGCGAACGCCTCATCGGAGGTGATGCCTTCCTTAATGACGACGGGCGTGAACGGGTCCGTGCTATCGCGCTTCGCATCAACCTTGGCCATGATGTCGGCGGCGGGCACCTGCAGCAGTGCTTCCAGTTCCCCCGATAGCTCTCCCTCGCGGTCCTTCGGGAAGTCGGCGGGAACGATGCCGGCGGAGAACTCGGGGATGTTATCCACGAGCGGCGTGCCGTTTCGGTCGAAAATGATGCCGCGCGACGGCGTTATCGGCGATACCCTCAGGCTATTCGTCTGGGCGCGCTGCTCGTACGCCTGGCCCTGGAAGACCTGCAGGCGCATGAGCTGAAGCGTCATTACACCGAAGACGACGAGAATGATCAGCCGGAAGTAGAAGAACTTGTCGCGCAGCACCTGCGTGTCGCTGCGCTCCTTCTTCTCCTTCGGCGAGCGCCACCTTCGTTCCTTGCGACCCAACAGATCCATGCTGAACCTCAGGCCCTGAAAACTTCGTCAGACATAGCTGCGAATCTTGCTCAGGCCGCCGCTTCGCAGCCAGACCAGCCAGTAGAGCGGTAACGTGAACACGACGTTGACGATGCTCGTCGGTATGACCACGCGCATGAGCGCCGCCAGCCAGCCGACGCTGTCTCCCTCCAGCCGCAGCGCGACGAGAAGGACGGCCTCGTATATGAGGCTGGACAGGAAGGCGACGGCCAGCGCCAGCACCAGGTTGCTCGGCGTGAGATTGAGCGCCTCGAGCTCGGATAGGAGCAGGACGGGCACCGCGGCGAGAAGCGCCACGCCGACCGGCTGGCTGCCAAGCAGGCTCAGGCAGAGGCCGCCGATGGGTATCACGACCATCGCCTCCTGCCGGCCGCGAATGACCGTCCAGCAGACGAGCAGCACCAGCACCAGGTTCGGCGAGACGCCGAATATCGGGAACGCCGGCATCACCGACGTCTGCACCAGCGCCGTCAGCAGGAGCAGCAGCGTGGCGAAGACGTATTTCATGGCGTCACCAGCTTCTGCGGAACGAAGCTTGTCAGCACCAGCACCGTTTCCAGGTGCGACAGGCTTGCCAGCGGCTCGAGCGTCACCGACTCGAAGAGGTCCTGCGGCCCGCCGCCGACGTTCGTCACCTTCCCGATGACCAGCCCGGCCGGGTACAGCCCGCCGATGGGCGAGGTGATTACAGTGTCGCCGTTCTTGACCACTGCGCCCTGGCCAACGAAGTCGATGGATAGCTTGCGGCTGTAGCTGCCCGTGACGACGCCCTGCGCGCGCGATTCCTGGACCATCGCCGAGATCGCGCTGCCGGGGTCAGTGACGAGCGTGACCCAGGCGTAAGAGTCGAACAGCTTCGTGACCGTGCCGACGACGCTGTGGCCCTCCGTCACCACGACCATTCCCTCCTGGAGCCCATCGCGCTTGCCCCTGTCGATGGCGACGGCCTCCTTCAGGCTGTCGGGGTCCTTCGCCAGGACGTTGGCCGTGAGGTACTGCTCGTTGGGGTTGCTCTGCACCACCTGGAGCAGCTTCTGCAGCTCTTGGAGCTGCGACTGGCCCTCCTGCAGCCTGGAGACCTCGGCTTTGAGCTGCTCGTTCTCGGCGCGCAACTGGTCGTTCTCGCTGCGCACGTCGCCGATGTCGCGGACGTTCGAAAGCCAGCCGGCCAGAGGATCGGCGACGTTGCGAAGCCCGTGTTGAATGGGCGAAGCGATGTCGAGAAAAGCATTCTGGAACGGATCGATTGCGCCGGCGCGGGAGAGCAGGATGAGGACGAGGCTGAGGCCGATAACCCCCAA
>JBEKXP010000034.1:0-15607 GCA_049511815.1 Dehalococcoidia bacterium | reverse complement strand
CGTGTGCATGAAGTCGGAGAACCAGGGCTGGTTGCCGAGGGTGCGCGGCAGGTCGAGATAGCCACCAACGATGGACAGGAAGGCGAGCACGACTAGCGGCAGCATCAGCCGGATGCCCGGCTTCAGGTGGAAGGGGATACGGACCTCGCCGAAGAAGGTGTAAAAGACCATTCGGAACGTGTACAGCGACGTCAAGAACGCGCCGCCGAAGCCCGCCGCCCACAGCCAGCGCCCGCCTGCATCCGAAGCCCACGCACCCGCAAGAATGGCGTCCTTGCTGTAGAAGCCGGCAGTGACGAGCGGCAGCGCGACCAGCGACAGTGAGCCGGCGAGGAACGTCCAGAAGAGGAGCGGCGCCTCCTTCCGAAGGCCGCCCATCTTGAACATATCCTGCTCGTGGTGCTGCCCCAGGATGACGACGCCCGCGCCCATGAAGAGGAGGGCCTTGAAGAACGCGTGCGTCATGAAGTGGAACATCGCCGCCGACCAGGCGCCGACGCCGACGGCCAGGAACATGTAGCCGATCTGGCTGATAGTCGAATAGGCCAGCACGCGTTTGATGTCGCGCTGGGTGAGAGCAGTGAAGCCGGCAAGGATGAGCGTCCCGGCGCCGACAGCCGCGACTGTCGTATGAATGACCGGCGAGATCGTGAACAGCACGTTCATCCGCGCGATAAGGTAGACGCCGGCGGTGACCATCGTTGCGGCGTGGATCAGCGCGCTCACGGGCGTCGGGCCGGCCATCGCGTCGGGCAGCCACGTCTGAAGCGGCAACTGTGCCGACTTCCCCAGCGCGCCGCCGAGAAGCAGCCCCGATGCAGCGACGGTGATGCTGGAGCCGACGACCCAGTGCGTCTGAGCGGCCTCCATCAGCGGCTGGATCTGAAGCGTCCCCAGCTTCGTGAACAGCAGCAGCATGCCCACCAGCATCGCCGTGTCGCCGATACGTGTGACGATGAAGGCTTTGCGCGCCGCCCGGCCATTCGCGGCCTCGGTGTACCAGAAGCCGATGAGCAGATAGCTGCACAGTCCCACGCCCTCCCAGCCCAGGTACAGCAGCAACAGGTTATCGGCGAGGACCAGCGTCAGCATGGAGCCGACGAACAGGTTCATGTAGGCGAAGAAACGCGCGTAGCCGTCCTCCTCCTCCATGTACTCCGCCGAGTAGAGATGAATCAGCCAGCCGACGACCGTGACGACCAGGATCATGATCACGGACAGCGAGTCGAGGTAGAAGGCGATGTGAGGCGTGAAGCCGCCCACGTTGATCCACGTCCAGATCGACTGCGAGAACGCGTTGCCCGCCGGCGCATCCGCGACGAAGTTCAGACTGATAGCCACGGCAATGATCGCCGACAGCCCCACCGACCCGACACCGACCAGCTGGACCTGCGTCTTCGTCAGCCAGCGCCCAGCGAGCGCCAGGATCACAAAGCCGCAGAACGGCAGGATCGGTACCAGGAAGAGCAGATGAAGCAAATCAGCCTCTCATTTTGCTGGCAACGTCGACATCGAGCGTCTTGAACAGGCGGTGGAGCTGAAGCACCAGCGCCAAACCTACCGAGACTTCCGCCGCGGCCATCGTCAGGACGAACAGGAACAGTATCTGGCCGTCCGGCTGCGACCACCGGTACCCGGCAACGATGAAGGCCAGCCCGGACGCGTTCAGCATCACCTCCAGCGACAGCAGCACGAAGATGACGTTGCGTCGCACGAGCACGCCGATCAGGCCGAGGGCGAATAGCACCGCCGCCAGCAGAAGCCCCTGTTCCATCGGTATAGTTGCCATTCAGTCTTCCCTCAGCCTAGCGCGCCACGCCCGCATCGGCGGGCTCCTGCTGCGCCGGTTCGCCGCCGGCTCCCTTGCCCGCTGCAGGCTTCTCCTGCGTCTCCTGCGTCTCGTCGGGCTGGCGGCGCCGCCCCAGGTGATAGGCGCCGATTAGACCGGCCAGCAGCACCATCGACGCCAGCTCTACCCCCAGCATGTACGGGCCGAAGAGCGTGGCGCCCAGGTCGCTCGGTTGAATCGGACTCCCGCCCGTGAGGTGGCTCGTGTTCTGGAAGAGCACGTACACGACCTCGGCAATGAGCACGAAGGCCAGAGCGCCGGGCCCGATCCACGCCTTCCCCATCGTCCAGCGCTTCTCCTGCTCCACGGCTTCGTTGCCGATGTTCAGGATCATGACGACGAAGATGAACAGGACGATGATTGCGCCGGCATAGATGATCACCTCCAGCGCGGCCATGACCGGCGCCCCGAGCGTGAAGAACACGAGCGCCACCGCCAGGAAGGAGACGATCAGGTACAGCAGCGAGTGCACGGCGTTGAGGCCGGTGATCGCGGCAGCCGTGGCGATGACCGCCACCACAGATGATATGTAATAGACAGCGTTCATATCAGCCTCGAAGCATCAGGGCAGGAGCGTGCGAACGTCCCGCGGCGCTTCTTCGTTCTCCGCCTCGCCTTTGTCCTTCCCGCCGATCGCCAGCCCGGCGACCCGGTAGAAGTCGTGATCAGGATACTTGCCGGGCCCGCTAATCAAAAGGTCTTCCTTCTCATAGACCAGGTTCTGCCGCACATACTCGCTCATCTCGAAGTCCGGAATGAGCTGAATAGCGTAAGTCGGGCAGGCCTCCTCGCACATGCCGCAGAAGATGCAGCGCGAGAAGTTGATCCGGAAGAACTTCGGATAGCGCCGTCCCGTCTCGTTCTCCGTCGCCTGCAGCGAGATGCAGTCGACCGGGCAGGCCGCGGCGCAGAGATAGCACGCAACGCAGCGCTCTTCGCCGTTTATCCGGGACAGGATGATCCGGCCGCGCCATCGCGGCGGCAGGTACGGCTTCTGCTCCGGGTACTGGATCGTGACCCGCTTCTTGAAAGCGTGCTTGAAAACGATCCACAGCCCTTTCAGTATCCCCAGCATTCGCTTTCGTCCTATCCCATCGCCAGCCGGATTGCGCCGGTTGCCAGTAGATTCAACAACGCCAGCGGCAGCATCACCTTCCAGCCCCAGGACATGAGCTGGTCATAGCGGAGCCGCGGCAAAGTAGCCCGCAAAAGGATGAAGAAGCAAATGAAGACGAACATCTTGATCGCCAGCCACATCGGCGGGAACAGCAGCGGTCCGCGCCAGCCGCCGAAAAAGAGCGTCGCAACCATCACCGAGATGAGCGCAACGCCCAGGTATTCGCCGACGAAGAACATGCCGAACTTCATCGCCGAATACTCCGAGTGGAAGCCCGCCACGATCTCGCTGTCCGCCTCCGGCAGGTCGAACGGAATGCGCCGCGTCTCCGCGACCCCCGCGACCATGAACACGACGAACCCCAGCACCTGCGGCACGCAGTACCACACCGCCTTCTGCGATTCAACGATCACCCGCAGGTCGAACGAGCCGGCAAGCATGACGACGCCGGTTATCGAGAGGCCCATGAACACCTCGTAGCTCAGCATCTGCGCCGATGCCCGCAGGCCGCCGAGCAGCGAGTACTTGTTGTTCGAGGCCCAGCCGCCGAGAACGATGCTGTAGACGCCCATCGACGACATGCCGAGGAAGAACAGCAGCCCCACGTTCAAGCCAATGATGTTCAGGCTAGACGAGAAAGGAATGACGGTGAAGGACATCAGCACCGCCAGCATAATGACCGCCGGCGCCAGCACGAAGACGGCTTTATCGGCGTAGGGCGGGACCCAGTCCTCCTTCAGGAACATCTTGATCGCGTCTGCCGCCACCTGGAGTAGCCCGAACGGCCCCACGCGGTTCGGCCCGTAGCGGTCCTGCCAGAGGCCGAGCATCCGACGCTCCAGCCAGGTGGACATGGCGGCAACCGTAAGCGCGACGAAGAGCACGCCGAAGACGATCAGCACCGAACGAAGGATCTCGTTCACTGCGCCGCCTCCTTCGACCCGCCGGGCTTCCTCACGTCGCCCCAGGCCGGCAGCTTCAGCCAGGCCATGCCCGCCAGACCAACCGGCAGCGCGACGATGCCCTTCGGCAGTCCGGCGATGATGCGGACCGGCAGCCGCACCGTCTGGCCGTCCAGCGCCACTTCGACTTCCTGGCCGGCCTCGAGCGACGCCTCTTTCGCGTCGTCGACGTTCAGGCCGGCGTAGGGCTGCGGCGAAAGCTTCGCGATTCCTGGCGCCAGCGCGCTCAGCTCCTCCGAGCCGAAGATGTGCTGTGCCGGGACTAAGCGGTAGCCGCCGGTCGGGGCAGCGCCCGCCTCTGGAGCATCGTAGTACGATGCCTTGTCGCCCTCCTGCGCCTCGATTAGCCGGCGTCCCGGGTCGCCGCCGCGCAGCGGCCCGCCGATCTCCTCCTGGAACTTGTTCAGAGCCTGCACCGAGTTCCAGCCGGGCGCCCAGAAACGGGGAATCAGCGACGAGGGCGGCTGTCCCAGATAGCCTTCCATCGAGAACACGAACGGCGAATCGCCATCTTCGGGCGGCGGCGACTCACTGACGTTGATGTTCGCGTTCATGGCCGTGCGGCCGCTGTAGCGTCCGGACTGCCGAGCGATGGGCCTTCCAACGATGCGGAATCCGGCCGGCGGCGCGATTTCGGTTATCGACGCGAAGACAGGCAGCGTCGTCGCCAGCGCGGAGCCGACCGCGTCTATATTCGCCCACTCCTCGAACTCGCGGCGCCCGGCTTCCAGCGCCAGGTCGCGCAGCCAGCGCCAACTCTCCGAAACGTCGTCGCGCGGCGGGTACACCTGGTAGGAGCGTTGCGCCCGGCCCTCGTTGTTGACCAGTGTTCCGTCGGCCTCCGCGAAAGCGGCCGCAGGCAAGACGATGTCGGCGCGCGTGGAGGTTGCGTTGGATGTGTGATCGAAGACGATGACGTGCTTGGCGGCGGTAAGGAAAGAATCCACTGAAGCGGCGTCGGCACGTCTGTAGAGGTCGTTCTCCAGGATGATGACGACATCCGGCACGGTACCCGTCAGCGCGTCCGCCAGACTTCCACCGCGCAGCAGCGCCAGGCCGAGGCTGTTGCACTCCGGCAAAGTGAGACAGAGCTGCGCCGGCCGACCTTTGTGTCGAAGCGCCCGGGCGACGTTCGCGGCCGCGCGCAGCACGTCGGCGCTGCCGCAACCGCTTCCGCTGACGACGACCGGCCTCTCGGCGGCGACCAGAGTCGTCGCGATCTCGGCCGCCAGCGCCGCTACGTTCGCCGCGAGACCGGGCACGGCGGGCGCAGCGTCGTCGATGGCGTGCGCGACGGCGAACCCGAGCCGCGCCAGTTCCTCCGGCGTAGCCTGGTAGCATCGCGTCGCCACCTCGTCCAGCCGCGTTCCTTGCGTGCCGGCGACGTAGAGCGGCCCCCGCGCGTCCTGCGTCGAGTTGCGCACGCCCATGGCGTCCCATTCACACACGCGCAGCTTGTCAGCTTCGCGCATGGGCGCCCGCTTCTGCGATTGCCGCAACGCCAGCGCAACCATCGGCGCGGTCTGCGTAACGTCCTCGCCGAGGACAAAGGCGGCGTCACACCGCCCGACCTCGGCAAGCGAAGGCGAGCGCGGGCCGTCCCGCATTATGTCGAGTGTGAGCCGGCCGAGCTCCTGCTCCTGCGCCGAGACGCCGGCGTAGAAGTTCTCCGGCCCGACCAGCGTGCGCAGCGCGAAGTTCGCCTCCAGCGACGCCCGCGGCGAGCCGATGCCGACAACGCGCTTCCCTTCCTTGAGCGCCGCGGCGGATGTCGCCAGCGCCTCGCCCCTTGTCACCGCCGTCGCATCGCTCGTGCGCGCCTCTCGCCGTAGCGGGCTGCGCAGCCGCCGGCTGTCGTTGACGAACTCGTAGCCGAAACGGCCGCGGTCGCAGAGGAAGTAGCCGTTCACTTCGCCGTTGTAGCGATTGTAGATGCGGCGCAGCGTGCCGTAGCGCTCGCCTGCAATGGTGTTGCAGCCCACGCCGCAATGCACGCACACCGACGGCGCCGTCTGGAGGTCCCACTTGCGCGTGTAATGCTCCTTCAGCGTCTTGTCCGTGAAGACGCCGGTCGGGCAGATCTCCACCAGGTTGCCGCTGAACTCGCACTCCAGCACGCCGTCGTACTGGCGGCCGTAGTAGACCTGGCTGCGAATGCCGAAGACGTCGAAGTCGCGACCGCCGGCGTAGTCTCGGTAGAAGCGCACGCAGCGATAGCACTGGATGCAGCGGTTCATCTCGTGGTTCACCAGCGGACCCAGGTACTGATTGCGGAAGGTGCGCTTCTTGCCGTCGTAGCGTCGATAGTTGTGACCGGTCAGGACCGTCATGTCCTGCAGGTGGCACTCGCCGCCCTCGTCACAGACCGGGCAGTCGTGCGGATGATTGATCATGAGCAGCTCGATGATGCCTTCGCGGAAGTCGCGCACCTCGGCGTCGCTGACGGAGATGCGCGTTCCTTCGAGCGCCGGTGTCATGCACGACATGACGATCCTGCCCCGCGTGTCGTTCGCGTCGCGGAAGATGCGCACAGCGCACTGGCGGCAGGCGCCGACAGACCCCAGCGCCGGGTGCCAGCAGAAATACGGGATGTCCAGCCCCACGGACAGCGCCGCCTGAAGCATGTTCTGCCCGTCTTTCACCTCGTACTCGCGCTCGTCGACGATTATCTTTGCCATCTTATTTCCAGGGACACCGCTGCTCGCGGACATGCTGCTCGAAATCGTCACGGAAGTGCACCAGCGCGCTCTGGAGCGGCTCCATCGCGCCGGGGGCCAGCGCGCAGAACGTGTTGCCCGGCCGCAGCCGACGCGTCGTCTGTTCCAGCACCTCGATGTCTTGCGACGTGCCGTGCCCCGCCTCGATCTTGCCCAGAGCGTGCTCCGCCCATTGCAGGCCGCCCCAGCAGGGCGTGCACCAGCCGCACGACTCCTGAGCGAAGAAGTGCTGCAGATTGACCTGCATCGCGATCGGGCAGCGCTTGTCGTCGAGAACGATCATCGTGCCCGTTCCCATGCGGCTGTTGTATTGCTGAAGCGAAGAGAAGTCCAGCGGCGCGTCCAGGTGCTCTTCGACGAGGAAATCCGTCGAGGCGCCGCCCGGCAGCAGGCCGCGGAACTTGAAGCCGTCCTGCATGCCGCCGGCGTGCTCTTCCAGGAGCTCGCGCACCGTCGTCCCCATCGGCAGCTCCCAGCAGCCCGGGCGCTTGACCCTGCCGCTGACGCCGTACAGCTTGGTGCCGCCGTCGCCCGTCTTGCTCAAGCCCTTGTACCACTCGACGCCCTTGTCGACGATGTGCGGCACGTTGCAGAACGTTTCGACGTTGTTGACAACGGTCGGCTTGCCCCAGAGGCCAACGACGGCTGGAAACGGCGGTTTGTCGCGCGGGTTGGCGCGCTTGCCTTCCAGCGAGTTGATCAGTCCGGTCTCCTCGCCGCACATATAGCGCCCGGCGCTGAGGTGCAGGTGCATCTCCAGGTTGAGGCCGGAGCCGAGGATGTTCTTTCCCAGATAGCCGGCGGCGTAGGCCTCGGCGATGGCCTTCTTGAGCGCCTCCGCCGACGGCCCGTACTCGCGCCGCAGGAAGATGTAGGCCGCTTCCGCCTCAATGGCCCAGCCGGCGATGACCATGCCCTCGATGAGCATGTGCGGGTCGCCCTCCATCAGGATGCGGTCCTTGAACGTGCCGGGCTCCATCTCATCGCCGTTGGCCAGGATGAACTTGGGCTTCGGCGCGTCGTCGCCCATGGGGATGAAGCTCCACTTCATGCCCGTCACGAAGCCGGCGCCGCCGCGTCCCTTCAGCGTCGACCCCTTCACCATCTCGGTCACCTCGGCCGGCTTCATCTTGAGCGCCTTGCGCAGCCCCTGATAGCCGCCCGTGCGCTCGTACTCGGCGAGGCTGACGGGGCCTTCGCCGGGACGGATGCGACCGGTCAGCGGCTTCTCGTCCATCACTTGCACTCCCCGAGGATCGCGTCGATCTTCTCCGGCGTCAGGTTCCCGTATTGCGTGCCGTCCACCATCATGACCGGCGCGAGGTCGCAGGCGCCCAGACAGACCGACGTCAGCAGCGTGAAGCGCCCGTCCTCCGTCGTCCCGCCGATTTCGACGCCGAGCTTCGACTTCAGGTGGTCGAGCAGCGTCTCGTAGTCCAGCAGCCAGCAGCTCACGCTGTCGCAGACGAGGATGACGTGCCGTCCGACCGGCTGCCGAAAGATCAGGTTATAGAACGTGGCCACGGAGTCGAGTTCCGCCGGCGTAAGGCGCAGGTAATCGGCGATATCCGCCAGCGTCTCGTCGGAGAGCCAGCCGCGATGCTGCTGCACCGACATCATGGCGTCGATGCAGGCGGCACGGTTTCGCCCCGACATCGCCACGGCGGCGTCTATCTCCTCCTGCTCCTCTTCCGTCAGCAAATCCTCACCTCAGCGGTCCACGTCCGAAAGCACGTAGTCGATGCTGCCGAGTATCGCCATAATGTCCGGGATAAGGGCGCCGCGCGACATCATCGGTACCATCTGCATATGCGGGAACGTCGGCGTCCGGATGCGCGTGCGGTACGACATCGTGTTCCCATCGCTGATCAGGTAATACGTGTTGTTGCCCTTCGTCGCCTCTACGCCCACCGCAGCCTCACCCGGCGGGATCACCGGACCCCACGTCACGCTCAGGAAGTGCGTGATCAGCGTCTCGATGTCGTGCATCGTGCGGTCTTTACGCGGCGGCGTCGCCAGCGGATGGTCCGACTTGTACGAGCCGGAGGGCATGTTATCGATGCACTGCTGGATGATCCGCAGGCTCTGCCGCATCTCCTCGACTCGGATGGCGGCGCGGTCGTAGCAGTCGCCGTTCGTCGCCGTCGGGATCTCGAAATCGAACTGCTCATAGCCCGAGTAAGGACGGTTCTTGCGCCAGTCCCACTTGAAGCCGCAGGCGCGCAGCCCGGGGCCGGTCACGCCCCAGTCCATGGCGTCGCGCAGCGTGTACGCCCCGATCCCCTTCGTGCGGGCCTTGAAGATCGGGTTCTTCATCACCAGGTCGTCCCACTCCTTGAGGTGCGGCGGCAGCAGGGCCACGAAGTCGCGCATCATCGGCTCCCAGCCGTCCGGAAGGTCGTGCGCCACGCCGCCGATGCGGAACCAGCTCGGGTGCATTCGTCCGCCGCAAACGGCTTCTACGATGCCGAAGGCGCGCTCGCGGTCGCTGAACATGTAGAAGACGGGCGAAAGCGCCCCAACGTCGCCGGCGAAAGTCCCGTACCACACGAGGTGGCTGATGACGCGAAAGAGCTCGCACATCATGACGCGGATGACCTTCACCCGATCCGGCACCTCGATGCCCGCCAGCTTCTCGACGGCGAGCACATACGGCAGATTGTTCATTACGCCGCCCAGGTACTCGACGCGGTCGGTGTAGGGTATGTAGCTGTGCCAGGATTGCCGCTCGCCCATCTTCTCGGCGCCGCGGTGGTGGTAGCCGATGTCCGGCACGGCGTCGACGATGCGCTCGCCGTCAAGCTGGAGGACTACGCGCAGCACGCCGTGCGTGCCGGGATGCTGCGGCCCCAGGTTGAGGAAGATGAGGTCGGCGTCCTCGGTCTGACGCTTCATGCCCCAGTCCTCGGGCCGGAACTGCATCGCCTTCTGCTCTTCCTCCTCCTGCGCGTCCGACAGACTGAACGGCGGCATCTCCGTCGCGCGGGCGGGGTGGTCTTTGCGCAGCGGGTACCCCACCCAGGTGTTGGGCATGAGAATGCGCCGCAGGTTTGGATGCCCCTCGAACACGACGCCGAACATGTCCCACGCCTCACGCTCGTACCAGTTGGCGTTGGGATAGACGTCGACAGATGTGGGCAGCGAAGGCTCGTCGCCGCTGAGCGCCACCTTTAGCCGCACGTCCTCGTTGCGGTCATAAGAGATGAGGTGATAGACGACCGTGAAGTCGCTCGGCGGCTGGCCCTCGCGGTGCTGGCGAAGGCGCTCGTCGATGGCCGTCAGGTCGTAGAGCTGCTCGAAGGGGTGAGCGACCTCTGACTTGAGAAAGCGCAGTACCGGAACGACGTCTTCCTTCGCCGTCCAGAGCGTGGGAATGTCGTCGCGAGTCTGCTGAAGCGTGAAATCGGCGTTCGGGAAGCGGGCGCGGAGCTCCCGGGCAATGCCGGGCTCCGCGGCTGCATCTTGTTGCGTCTCGACTTCAGCTTCCTGCATTCGTTCCGACTCTAGACTTCATTGATAGGGCGGTACGTCTCCTTCGCCGTACGCTCCGCCCGCTTGAGGTCGCGCAGCGAAGGCGGCGTCTGCTTGTAGACGCCCTGGTCCCCGACGACCCAGCTCAGCGGCCGCTTCTCGCTCCCGACCGCCTTCTGCAGCAGGATTAGCCCCTCCTCGAAGGCGTCCGGTCGCGGCGGGCAGCCGGGCACGTAAACATCGACCGGCATGAACTTGTCGACGCCCTGCACCACGCTGTAGATGTCGTACATGCCGCCGGAATTGGCGCAGGAACCCATCGAGATGATCCAGCGCGGCTCCATCATCTGCTCGTACAGCCGCTTCACCGAGGGCGCCATCTTCCGGAAAACCGTCCCCGCGACGATCATCACGTCGGCTTCGCGGGGCGTGCCGCGGATTACCTCCGCGCCGAAGCGGGAGATATCGTACTTGCTGGTTATCGCAGTCGCCATCTCGACGTAGCAGCAAGATAGACCAAAGTTGAACGGCCAGAGCGAGTTCTTGCGGCCCCAGGCGATAAGGTCTTGCAAGCGAGCGAGAACGATTATGCGCGAGACCATCGCGTCGAGCGCGCTTTGCCCGCGGCCGTCGCCCGGACGCACGATCGTGTCGGGAACGCGCGAGATGCTGCTATCCGTCATATCGCTGCCCTCCCCGGCCCAACCTTCCCCAATCGAGCGCGCCCAGCCGCCAGAGGTACGCCAGGCCGGCGACCAGGACGCCTATGAAGACCGTGGCGTCTATGTAACCGGTCCAGCCGACTCTTCGCAGCGCAACCGCCCACAGGAAGATGAAGACCGCTTCGAGGTCGAAGACGACGAAGAACATGGCGACAAGGTAATAGAGGACGTCGTAGCGAACGCGCGCGCTGCCGGTCGGCAGGATTCCCGACTCGTAGGGGTCGTCGGTCGCCGCTTCGTGGTGCCGCTGGCCGAGCAGAAAGGAGAAAATGAGCATCCCGGCCAGCACGACGACGCTGGCGGCGAGATAAAGGAAGAACGGCCAGAAATCATTCCCCATTCGACGTTAACCCGATTGGTGACCCTGGGAAACGGCGCCTCTCAGGATAGCAGAACCGCTATCTCATCGCGAGCATAGCGGCCTTGTGAATTAAAATGCAAGCGGACGGAAAGCGCGCCCGCCTTCGCCTTATGATCGATCCGCCGACGCCGCGCCGTCCGCCAGCACGACGACGCGTTCGGCCGCTACCCGGCTCGCCGGTATTTCCTCGCCGGCCATCATTCGTCGCAGCGCTTCCCGCTTCTCTGCGCCCGCGACAAGGAAGACGGCCAGCCGCGCCGCCGAGAGCACCGGCAACGTGAGCGTCAGGCGCTCGTGGTCGGGGCGCCGCACGCGCACGGCCCAACGCTCCCTCTCGTCGAGAGCCGGATCGCCGGGAAAGAGCGACGCCGTGTGCCCGTCCGCACCGAGCCCCAGAAAGAGGAAGTCGAAGCGCGGCAGCTCGCCGAAGAGGTCGCGCAGCTCCCGCTCGTACGCTTCCGCGTCGCAGCTTTCGCCCCGCATGCGGTGGACGCGCGCCGGCACGAGCGAGAGTAGCGTCTCGCTTGCCATGCGATAGTTGGAGTCGGGATGCTCAGGCGGGACGCAGCGCTCATCCCCGAAGAACACGTCCACCTCGTCCCAGCGGTACTTTTCCCGCGCGAGCCGCCGGTAGGTGGCCCGGGGCGTCTCGCCGCCGGCCAGGACGAGCGTACGCGGCTCAGCTTCGCGGAACAGGCGCACGGCCTCCCCCGCTATGTCGTCGGTCACGACGAGCTCGCGTCGCATAGAGGCGCCGCCGCTACTCCGTCTTCACCGCGTGCCCGCCGAACTGGTTGCGCAGCGCCGCGATGACTTTCATGGCGAACGAGTCCTCCTGCCGCGAGGCGAAGCGACGGAAAAGGCTCAGCGTGATCGCCGGCGCGGGGACGCTCTCGTTGATCGCTTCCAGCGCCGTCCAGCGACCCTCGCCGGAGTCCTCGACATAGCCGCGAATGCCGGCCAGCCGCGGGTCGGCCGCGAAGGCGCGCTCCGCCAGCTCCAGCAGCCATGACCGCACGACGCTGCCCTGGTTCCACAGGTGCGCCAGCTCGTGCAGGTCGAAGTCGAACTGCGACGCCGCCAGCACGTCGAAACCCTCCGCGTACGCTTCCAGCATCCCGTACTCGATGCCGTTGTGCACCATCTTGGCGAAGTGCCCGGCACCGACCGGGCCCACGTGCGCGTAGCCGTCCGCGGGCGCCAGCGTCTTCAGCGCCGGCTCGATGCGTTGGAACGCTTCGTCGCTGCCGCCGGCCATCAGGCAGTAGCCGATCTCCAGCCCCCAGATGCCGCCGGATACGCCGGCATCGACGAAGAGAAGGCCTCGCTCCGCCAGCTCGCCGCCGTGCCGGATGCTGTCGCGGAAGTAGGAGTTGCCGCCGTCGACGACCAGGTCGCCCGGCTGAAGCACGCCCGCCAGCTCGACGACGCTCTTCTCGGTCACTTCGCCGGCCGGGACCATCAGCCAGACAGCCCGCGGCGCCTGGAGCTTCGTGACAAGGTCCGCCAGCGACGCCGCCTGCGACTTCGCCGGATCGTTGTCGTAGCCGATGACGTCGTGGCCGCCGCGACGCAGTCTTTCCGCCATGTTGCCGCCCATGCGGCCCAAACCCATCATCCCGATTTGCATCATCCCCTCCAGTCCAGCAACGCCTCGAGCGGCACGCGGCCGGCGCGGCGTCCATGCGCCCGCAGCGACTCCAGGTCGCCGAGCGCCTGCGCCGCCTTCAGCTTCCCAAACGTGTACGGCCGGCCCGGTATCGCCACGTCCTCGGCGTTAGGAGAAATAACTTGGATAAAGACGCCCTTGTTCGGCCCGCCCTTGTGCAGCTGCCCCGTCGAGTGGAGATAGCGCGGCCCAAATCCGACGGTCGTCGCGACCTTGAAGTGGTCGCGCAGCCGCACGCGTACGCGTCGCAGCGCTTCCTGGTTTTCCGCGTTACGCGGGATGAAGGCGGTTATCGCGATGTAGTCGCCGGGGTGGACGTGGCTGAGGAGCACGGCCAGATCATCGTTCACCACCTCCGGCAGCCCGTCCTGCGCGGACGCCAGGATGCGGTTGGTGGCGTCTTTCGCTTCCTGCACATTCGGCTGGTCGAAGGGATTGATGCCGAGGATGGCTCCGGCCACCGCCGTCGCGAACTCCCAGCGGAAAAACTCCGCTCCCAGCCGCGTCGGGCCGTCGAACTTGAGCGTGGCGACGGGCCGCAAGTCGACCGGATCGCCCAGCGACACGAAAAGACGGTCGTCGCCGTAGACGCCGGCCGGCCCCAGCGGCTCGCCCTCGACGGGCAGGATGCCCTTGCCCTCCTTGCCGGTCGATTCCGCCACTAGCTGCTCCACCCACGTCCCGAACGTCGAGATCGCCGGCGGCAGAACCAGCGTTAGCTTGTCGCGACCCGCCAGCGCCGCCTCCGCCATGACGGCGCCGAGCCACAGCCCCGGGTTGTCCGCGACCGGGACGTAAGACGCGCAGGCGCAGGCCATCTCGGTCGCCTGCTCGACGAGTTCCGCGAACGGCGCGCCGACAATCGCGGCCGGCACCAGGCCGAAGTAGGACAGCGCCGAATAGCGTCCACCGATGTCGGTCGGATTGAGGAAAACCCGCCGGAAGCCCTTCTCGACGGCAAACGCCTCCAGCGAGGAACCCGCGTCGGTGATGGCGAGGAACTGGTCGCCGCGCGGCATCTTGTCATAGAAGTACGCGCACTGGCAGGCCGTCTCGACGGTGCTGCCCGACTTGCTGGCGACGATGAACAGCGTCCGGCTCAGGTCCAGCGAGCGCTCCAGCGTCAGAATGCTGCCCGGGTCCGTCGTGTCGAGTACGTGCAGGCGCGGAAAGCCCGGCGTCGCGCCGAAGGTGGCGTGAATGACTTCCGGCGCCAGGCTGGAGCCGCCCATGCCCATGAGCACCGCGTCCTTGAGGCCCTCCTCCGCGACGCGCAAGCCAAAAGCGGTCAGCTCCGGCACGGCGTCCGTCATCTGCTCCGCGATGGTCAGCCAGCCCAGCCGATTGCTGATCTCCTTCGGGTCCGGCTTCCAGACCGTGTGATCTCGGGCCCAGATGCGTCTCGGCACATCCTCGCGCGCCAGTTGCGCCAGCCGCACTTCGACGGCGCTGCCCAGCGCGCCCAGGCTGACCAGCGGCCGCCGTTCCTCCGCGACGATGGCGCTGCACTTCTTATCTATCGTCTCCAACAGCTTCTCGAAGTCCCCCGAAAATGCCGCCACGCCGTCGTCCAGCAGCTTCGCCGTTACGGCATCGAGGTCAATTCCCGCCTCGGGCAAGGACGCGATTATGCGCTCCGCCTCGTCGACGCCCTGCTCCAGCGTCGGCGCCACGCGCCCGTGGTCCGCGTAGGCCCGCAGGGTCGCTTCGGGCATCGTGTTCACGGTGTCCGGCCCGACGAGCTCTTCGACGTAGAGGACGTCGGAGTAGGCGGGGTTCTTCGTGCCGGTCGAGGCCCACAGCGGCCGCTGCACGCGCGCCCCCGCCGCCGCCAGCCGCTGCCAGCGTTCGCCGGAGAAGAGTCGCTTGAAAAGCTGATAGGCGGTCTTTGCGTTGGCGACGGCGACTTTGCCCCGCAGCGGCGAGCCATCCGAAAGCTGCGCATCGACCGCGGTATCGACCCGCGAGACGAAGAACGACGCGACGCTGCTGATCCCCTTGATAGGCTGCCCCGCTTCCAGCCGGCGCTCAAGCCCCTTGATATACGCCAGCGCGACCTGCTCGTACGCCTTCACGCTGAAGAGCAACGTGACGTTGATATTGATGCCCTGCGCCGTCAGCTCTTCGATTGCCGGGACGCCTTCGGGCGTGCCGGGCACCTTGATCATGACGTTCGGCCGCGCCAGCCGACGCCACAGCTCCTTGACCTCGGCGATGGTGCCGGCGGTATCGTGCGCCAGCCCCGGCGACGCCTCCAGGCTGACGAAGCCGTCGCCGCCGTCCAGGCTGTCGAACAGCGGCCGGAACACGTCCGCCGTCATCGCGATGTCCTCGACGGCCAGCCGCCAGAACAGCGTCTTCGGGTCGCGCTCGCCGCTCTCGACGAGGCCACGCAGCGCCTGGTCGTAGTCCGTGGAGCCGGAGATCGCCTTGTTGAAGATAGTCGGATTAGACGTGATACCGGCGACGGCGAACTCGTCCATCAGGCGCTTGAGCTCACCCGATTCGATGAGCCCGCGTCGCACGTAGTCCAGCCAGACGCTCTGCCCTTGCTCTCTCAACGCGTGAGGTGGGTTCATAGCTGATCCTTCTCCATTGCCGCGACTTTCGCCAGCCGCCGCACGTGGCGCTCCTCGCCGCTGAACGTGGCCCCGACGAACGTCCGCACGACCTCGACCGCCAGCTCCGGCCCGATGACGCGCGCCCCCAGGCAGCAGACGTTCGCGTCGTCGTGCTCCA
>JBEKXP010000033.1:0-16188 GCA_049511815.1 Dehalococcoidia bacterium | reverse complement strand
ACAGCTACCTGCTGGAGAACCGAGTGGCGCCGCGACGAGGACTAGCGCCGAAGGACAAGCGCAAGATCTACACGGAGCTGGATAAGAAAGCGGCGATTCTGGAGAAGCTACAGATACAAGGTGTCACGAACTTCTATGATCTCTTTCAACTCCTTGCTAAGGCGCAACGCGAAGGACTCTTCTAGCGAGGGCGCCAAGGCACGCGACAAGCTGGACAAGCCGGCCCGATTCTTCGGCCGGGAGCCGGTGGCGTTCGACCTGGTGACGCAGCTCACCTACATGTCCGCCATCGCGACGGCCGGTATCTCGCGCGCGCAGCTTTTCGAGCATACCGCCAACCTCAACTACAGCACGTCGTTGCTGTTCCGGCGCATTCACTGGGCGGCGCAACGGCTGAATTACGACTATGCGCAGGCCTGCGAAGTGGTCGCGGAGACGCTTACCGACGAGAACATGCGCAGTCTCTTGCTGCGCTTCGCCAGCGCCCTCGCATCCGGCGAAGGCGAGGCACCGTTCCTGGCGCGGGAGATGGAAGTGCAGCTCGAACTCTACGGCAAGAAGTACGAACGCGACCTGGAGACGCTCCAGCGCTGGACCGACGCCTACGTGGCGCTGATGGTATCGGCGGCGCTGATCGTCGTGATCTCGCTCGTCTCGATGATGATCTACAGCATGGGCGCGGGTCTGATCATCGGCCTGGCGGTGGTGGTGATAGCGACCACGTTCATCGGCTCGTACATTGTCTACACCGTGGCGCCGCTGGAGGTGAAGGCCTGCACGCTGGCCGAGTTCTCGCATGAAAGGCACTTCGCGGCGCTCCTCGCCAGATATGTGCTGCCGGTCGGCCTGGCGGCAAGCGCCGGCGTAATGCTGCTGGGGTTCAGCCTGGCGGTGGCGTTCATAACGATGTCCCTGTTCCTTCTGCCCGTCGGCATACTGGCGTTTCGGGAGGACTTGCAGATCGACCGCCGGGACCGCGACATCGCGAGCGTGCTGCGCGCGATGGGCAGCATGGTGACGGCGATGGGCAGCACCGTCGGCGAGGCGCTGACGCGGATGAACCGTCGCTCGCTCGGCTCGCTGGAGCCGCAGGTGAAGCGATTGCACGTGCGCTTGCGCAACGGTCTGCGGTCCGACCTGTCGTGGTCGCGGTTTGCGGCCGAGTCGGGCAGTGAGATGGTGACACGAAGCGTGCGCATCTTCTGGGACGGGCTGCGGCTGGGCGGCGACGCGGAGGGCATCAGCCGCCTGGCGTCGGCGCTGGCGATGAAGATTTCGTTGCTGCGAGCGAGTCGCAAGCTGGTGTCTTCGACCTTCACGTTCATTATGATTCCGCTTCACGTGGCGCTGCTGTCGATCTTGCTGTTCGTGTCGCAGGTGCTGGTCATATTCGGCGCGAAGATGGCCGAGGTGCAGAGCCAGGGCCTGGACACCAACGTCGCCAGCGACGCCAGCGTTTCGACGACGCTGCTGTTCGCTGCGCCCAACATGGACTTCGTCCGGTCGTTCATCATCGCGGTCATCCTCGTCCTGACGCTGGCGAACACGTTTGCGCCGTACGCGGCGTCGGGTGGTCATCCTTACAAGCTGTGTCTATACGGGGCAATCATGTGCTTCCTGTCCGGCGTTGCGATGCTGGTGATCCCGGCGATCGTGCAGGCGCTGTTTGCCAGCGTATCGGCGCCGATCTAGTAACTGGAGGTTGAGATGAAGCTGATACCATTCCTGAGATTCGGCGGCAGTCACGCCGCGGGCGACGAGGTTCCGAACGCGCCGCTACCCCTCGATCCTCTGGAGGCGCCGACCGACGAGGAGCAGCAGGAGGAAGAAGAGGAAGAGAAGCCGGAGGAGGAAAGGCCAGCGGAGGAGCCCTCGCGCGGCAGCGACGACGAAATGCTGAAGGTATTCATGTCGGTGGACGAGGAGTTCGTCGACAACAGCGGCCTTACCGCGGACATGGAGGACATCCCGGCACAGGAACTCCTTGAAGAGGCGCGGGCGCTTGGTCGAGCGCTGGGCGTGCGCGTGGTCTACGAAGAGGAGCAGGCGGTCTAGCAGGAGGATCGGGTGAACGCTCGCATTCTCGTCGTCCTTCCCTGCGCGCTGGCGATTGGGGTGAGCCTGGCAGCGGCGTCGGTTGTGGCGGCGCACGAAAGGTTGCCGTCCGAGAGCGCTTCTCCGCCGGAAGTGGCCACGTTCGCGCCGCCGACGACGGCCACGCCGACGCCGGTCCCCGCCAACGCTGTCGAAGCGCAGACGACCCCGACCGCAACCGAGAAGCCAAGGCTGTTGCCGGTCCCGGCGGAAGCGCAGCCGTCGACGAACGCGGAAGTGCTCGCGGGCCCCGGGACGCTCCTCCAGGCGGAGCCGACGCCGCGACCGCATCGCCCGACGGTCGTTCTCGACCCGGGGCACGGTCGCGGCGATCCGGGAGCGGTGCATCACACTTCGGACGGCCAGGTGGACCTGACGGAGGCGGAGGCGAACCTGGACATCGCGGAGAAACTGCGCGGCTTCCTTGAGGCGAAGGGGTACGACGTTTACGTGACGCGCTCCGGCTTCGGGAAGCCGCTGGCGCCGGGGCCGTTGTCGCAGTCGCTGATCTCGCGCGACCTGATGGACCGCGTACGTCTGGCCGCGGCGGTGAACGGGGACGTGTTCATCTCGATTCACAACAACGGCTCGCCGAATCCGTCGCAATCGGGGACGGAGGTATGGTATTGCGGTCAGCACCGCTTCGGGTCGGAGAGCGCCCGCCTGGCGGACCTCGTCCTGGACGCGGCGGTACAAGGGCTGAAGGACTACGGCTATGATACGGTGCGTCGCGGCACGCAGGAGGACTCGACGGTGCACGATTCGCCGGGTTTCTGCCAGTTCCTGGTCACGCGGGAGGTGCAAATGCCGGCCGTCCTCACTGAGACACTCTTCCTGACGAATGACGCCGACGCGGCGGTGCTCAAAGACCCGGCGGCCAGAGAGGCGGTGGCCGACCGGGTGGCGCAGGCAATCGACACTTTCCTGCGCGAACGCGGGTTAGCCCCGGAACAGCCCAACTGACACAATCAGTGCGTTAAGGATATACGTAGAGGCGCCAGCGGCGTATCGTCGACGCCCACGAGGTCGACGCTGTTCACGTTCAGGCGCGCCCTATCGAAGAAGACGGCGTCGAGGCGCCGACCGGCGGACGAGCCGCGGTCCCAATAGGCAATGTACAACGACGTGAGGCCGAGAATACGCGCGTTCCCGTCCTGCGGCGATGAGACGATGGGCACGACGACGAGCCGTCCCACGCCGGCATCGCCGCTGCCGCGCACGCACTCCTCCCGAGGCGACTGGACGTACGGATCGAAGCCGGTGACGCGCCCATCCGAGGCGAAAGTCACATCGCACCACTGGTTGCCAAGGTAGTCTGCTGAGCCATCCGCCGATTCGAACTGGTAATGGACGGTCAGGCCGCGCAGAGTCGCGTCAACGGCTTCGTCGTCGGGCGAGAGCAAGCTGACCGTCTGACCGACGGACCAGGAGCCGGTGTCGTTCTTGCGGCAACCGGCAGCGAGAGTCTTCTCGTAGCCCGCAAGGCCTGCGCCTTTCAAATCCAGCGGGACGAGCGTGCCGTCATCGCCGGAGTGGTCGCCGAGGTTGAAGGAGTAGACGCGGCCGGGAACGAAGCCGAAGTCATCGCTGCCCGGCGCTGACGCGCCGACGACGATGCCCCAGGGGCAAATCGGGGCGCCTTTCGCCCCGACCACCTGCGCCGTGGCCGACCTGTCGACGTAGAGCTTGTCGGGGAAGCCCAGGTAGTGTAGGAAGAACGTGCTGTGGCCGATATGGGCCGTCGCGGTGACGGTGTCGAGGATGCCGTCGGGATGGCTCAGGGGGCGCCAGTCGGCGAACGCGCAGCAGTCCGCGGTTGAGGGGTCGGCCTCGTTGTTCGCCAGCCAGTTGTTCGCGGCGGCAAGGGCGTCGTCCTGGCTGCCGTTGATGGCGAGCTGGCGGGCCGCCGCCGATGCCATGCCGTCCGCCTCCCATTGCGCTCTGCCCATGTGCGCGAAGAAGACGGCAAGGTCGAAGGCCATGGCCGCGAAGAGGACCGTGGCCGCAAGCAGGATTGCGCCCTTGAGCATGCTTGGCCGGACTGCCGCACCCGGAGAGGACGGCGCGAGTCGGCGAGGGCGCGTTATCGTTACGCCCCTAGATAGAGTCGTCCGAAAGGCGTATTCCTGTTGTCGAAAGGCGGCGCAGAAACGACAGGCGCAGCCCGGCGCCCTAGACGGAGCGCTGATAGGAGCGGAAGGCGCGCGTCGCCCACCAGGCAAGGACGAGCGCCAGCGCCGCCAGGTAGCCGAGATGGCTGCCGACTAGCGCCCAGTCGACGTTGCCGGTCAACGTCTGCCGTCCCACCTCAACGGTCCAGTTCACCGGATTGAAGCGTGCGACAACGCGAATCCAGTGCGGCAGCAGGCCCGCCGGCATGAAGATCGTCGACAGGAAGGACAGGGGCAGGACGACGAAGTTGACGACGGCAACGACGGAGGCTTCCTGTCGCAGCAGGAGGCCCATGGCGTCGGAGAAGGACGAGAAGGCCATGCCCAGGAAGAGCACCGCGACGAGAAAGAGCGCCAGGACGAGCGGCCCGCCGTGAAAGCGGGCGCCGGCGATAAGCCCCAGCCCGATGATGATGAACGATTGGACGAGCGTCAGCGTCGCGTTGTAGGCAAGCTGGCCGCCGATCAGCGATTCGCGGCCGACGGGCGATATGAGAAAGCGGTCCAGCACGCCGCGTTCGATGTCGACAACGTAGTTCATGCCGCTCCAGCCGTTGGAGTACATCGCGGTCATGACGACGACGCCCGGCGTCAGGAAATCGATGTACGAGGCGGTCGTGAAGCCGGGGATCTCCGTGACGTTCTTGAAGAGCTGCCCGAACAGCAGGAGCCAGATGATCGGCTGGGTGAGCGAGACGGCGAGATAGTACGGCTGACGCACCATGGCGCGCAGCAACCGGACCATCAGGTGCGAAGACTGAATGGCCATCGTTGTCATCGCGATTCCTCCTGATCGGCGTCCTTGAAGGAGCGACCGGTATAGCGCAGGTAGACGTCATCGAGCGAAGGGCGGGCGACCGTGACGGAAGCAACGACGATGCCGTCGTTGTCCAGCGCGCCGAGCACGGCGGGCACGGCTTCGGCTCCGCTGTCGGCGCGGGCGCGCAGCGTGCGGCCGTCGACGGCGATGTCGCGCAGCGAGTCGCCGAGATGTCGCAGGGCGCTCTCGACGCGCTCCTGGGGCGTCGTTTCGGCGAGCTCGACGTGGACGGCATCGCCGCGCAGCTCCGCTTTCAGCTCCTCCGGCGGCCCCTGGACGACGATGCGCCCGCGGTCGACGATTGCGACGCAGCCGGCGAGGCGGTCCGCCTCCTCGAGGTAGTGGGTGGTCAGCAGGATGGTGAGCCCCTCCTCGTGGGAGAGGCGTCTGATCTCGTCCCACATGCCGGCGCGGGTCTCGGGGTCGAGGCCGGTCGTCGGCTCATCGAGGAAGAGCACGCGCGGACGGTTGATCAGCCCCATGGCGACGTCGAGCTTGCGCTGCATGCCGCCGGAGTAGGTGCGAGTAAGGCGGTTCGCGGCCTCGGTCAGGTCGAAGCGCTCCAGCAGGTCCGAGACGCGGCTGCGGAGGGTCGGGCCGCTGAAGCCGTAGAGCTGACCCTGAAGCGTCAGGCTCTCCTTTCCCGTCGCTTCGAGGTCGGTGGTGGACTTCTGGGCAACGCAGCCGATGACGCGTCGCACCTTGACCGGCTCGCGGAGCACGTCGATGCCGGCGACGCGGGCGGTACCGGAGTCGGGCCGAGAGAGGGTAGTCAGGATCTTGACCGTTGTCGACTTGCCGGCGCCGTTTGGGCCGAGCAGCGCGAATACGGAGCCGGCTTCGACCTGGAAGGTGACGCCGCGCAGCGCCCGCACGCCGCCGCGATAGGTCTTCACCAGGTCCAGCACGTCGATTGCGGGTGGCTCGCCCGACGATTCGCATTCTGCCATCGATTACGTGCCTTTCATTGCTTTCCGCCGTACAAGAGTAGCGTCGAAAGAACCTTTATGTCACCGTCGCCGCCGCGTGCTGGCATAAGAGGATGGCGGTGATAGAATGAGGCAATGCGACACGGCGGGGAGGCAGCGGCTTGAGCGAGCAGGCACAGCAGGCATCGACGCCGGCGCCGCTGCGATTCCTGGCGCTGCTGGCGGCGGCAAGCTGGCTGGGCTATCTCATCTGCAGCGGCGTGCCACAGATGGAGCTGCAGGTCTTCCGAGCAACCGTCAGTTTCCAGGCGACCGCGCTGGTGCCGGCGATGCTCTACGCCGCTTATCTGCTCTTCAAACGCCGGCTGCCCGGCGGCTCGCGGCTGGACTGGCCGCTGCTGCTCCTGCTGGCGGCCTACGGCGTCGCGACGGTAGCTTCAATCGCCTGGCGCGTCAGCCTGGAGAGCACGCTGATCTTCCTGCTGGCGGTGCTGGTGTTCTACGCGCTGAACGACCTCGAGTGGCTGGACGCTCATGGCCTGCAGGCGGCGTTCCTGCTCGCGGCTTCGGCGGCGGCGGTCTGGGCGCTCTGGATCGTCTGGGGGGACTACCGCGACTGGCTGAACCTGGCGCGCGAGACGTCGGGCGGCTTCCACCTGAGCAACCTCATCCCGCCGACTGTGCCGAAGGTGCACGACGTCAGCGATCACCCGAACATCCTCGGCATGATACTCGTGCTGGCGATGCCGTTCTATATCCTGTCCGTCTACCGCACGCGGGCGGCATGGCTCCGCATATTCTGGGGCGTCATGCTATTCGCGGCGCTGTGGGCGATCTTCCTTACCCTCGCGCGCGGCGCCTGGGCAGGCGCGGCCGTGGCCGTCGCGGTTACCGTCGTCGGCATTGCGGCCGTTCGCGGCGACTGGACGGTCGAAACGGCGCGGAGGAGCTTCGGGCGATTGCGCGCCAGGCCGTCGCTGGCGGTGGTGGCCGGCGTGCTGGCGCTGCTCGTCGTCGCGCTGGCGATCGCGGTTCTGGCGGTGCGATGGAACGTGCGGCCGCAGTGGCTCTTCCGCCAGTCGATCTCGCCGCGGGAGGACGTTTTCAACGCCGGCGTCAGTATTCTCCGCGACCACCCGCTTTTCGGCGGCGGCCCGGGGACGTTCGCTCAGCTCTATCCCCAGTACAGCGGCGAGTTCCCGATCCACGCCGTTCACGCGCACAACGGCTTCCTGCAGCTCGCGGACGACACCGGTATCGTCGGCCTAGCGGCGCTGGCGGCGCTCCTGGCGACGCTGGGCTGGATGCTCTGGCAGAGCTACCGGCGCGGGAGCGTTGAGCAGAGGCTGCTGGCGGTTACGTGCGCGGCGGCGCTGACCGGCTTCGCTGTGCACAACCTGGTGGACGCGGCGAACATGTGGAAGGCGGCGCTGGCTGCCATCGCGGCGGTGACCGCGATCATTGTCAAGAACTACGGGTCGCTGGCCCGAACGGAAGCGATGGAGAGGCGCCTGCCGCCCTGGGTCGGTCGCCTGCGCTCGCTGCTGCCGCGCGGGCTGCTGGCGGTCGCTTTCATCGCGCTGCCGCTGGTGTGGCTGCGCATCGATGTCGCTCATCGCCATTATTCCCACAGTCTGAGCCAGCTTGCGATGGGGCGCGACGCGCAGGCGATTAGCGAAGGGCAGCAAGCCGTCGACCTCGACCCGGATTTCGCGATCTACCAGTTGCAGCTCGGCGTGGCAGAGGGAACGGCCGTGATGCGGCGAGAGATGTCCTCGCCGGACGCGGCGATCGCCAGTCTGAAGCGAGGGCTTGAGCTGGAGCCGCGGAGCGCTATCGGCTACGCGAACCTGGCGCGGATGCTGGTCGTTGCCGGGCAAAAGGACGAGGCGCGCCAGGCCGCTCTCGAGGCGCGTCGCTACGCCGGCGCCGATTCGACGGTGCTGCTGGCGGCGGCGGGCGTGCTGGAGGACGTGGGCGCGCCAGAGGCGATACCGACGTATGGCATGGCGCTCTCCCGAATGCCGTCTCTTGCCGACTCATCGTTCTGGCAGGGAAGCGAGTTTCGGCGAACGCACTATGCGGAGATCATCGGGAACTCGCTCATCTCGCTCAGCCCGTGCGCCACAGGAACGTTGATGGCGGAGATGGGCGATACCGCGCCGAAAACGACGACGAAGAGCCTTGCGCAGCTTCGAGACGATTGTCAGGGCATCGTCTCCGCCGATCCGGCCGGCCTGGACGCGCGGATCGACCTGGCGGAGATATCGATGGCGCTGAAGGACTACCAGACCGCTTACGACCTGCTGACGTACGTCACGAGCCGTCAGCCGGACCAGGCGCGGGCGCGCACCGTCATGGGGGAATGGTATGCGGCGCAGGGCGACGTGACGCGGGCGCGCGCGGAGTGGACGACGGGCGGACAGCTCGGGGAGGTGGAGTCGTTGTTGCTGCTCGACGAGTCGTACCCGCCGGGGCAGGTGCCGCCTGAAGTCGCGAAGCGATTGATGGAGCTGGCGCCCGCCGTCGGGGGGGGGTCCCGCGACTATCTGATAGGCATCCTTTACTACCGAATGCACTTCTCGCGGGAGTCTTCGCCGATCATCCTTCTGCCGGGCGAGTGGGAGAACGCGATTCCGGGCCTGTACGACCGCATCCAGCAGGCGCTGCAGCGGTAGCAGCCGGCCGGCTAGCGCGCCGGCTCGCGATTATCGAAGGGAAGCTTTTTACAGAACGTTGACCTTGCGTGGCCGCTGCGCAGCCGGATTCGATTGACCGGCAGTCCGCCGTCACCATATGATTTTATAGGTTGGGTTCGCCTTTCAGCAGAACCAGGCTCGGCAGGAGACTAATTGATGACAGCTTCTCAGGAGAAGGACCGCGTGGAGACAGCGCCTGCGACCGACCTCATCGTCGAGGCAAACGACGTGGTCAAGACGTACGATACCGGCCGCATCCAGGTCCGGGCGCTGCGGGGAATCAACCTCGCGGTGAAGCGGGCGGAGATAATAGCCATCATGGGGCCGTCCGGCTGCGGCAAGACGACTCTGCTCAACTGCCTCAGCGGTCTGGACGACATCGACGGCGGGACAATCCTGGTCGACGGGTTGGACATCAACCGGCTATCGGACAACCAGAAGACAAGCTTCCGCGCCCGACGCATGGGCTTCGTCTTCCAGTTCTATAACCTGCTGCCGGTGCTGTCGGCGATCGAGAACGTCGAGTTGCCGCTGCTGGTGTCCGGCACGAACGCCCGCGAGGCGCGTCGTAGGGCGCACGCGGCGCTGGAGCAGGTGCACCTGACGGAATGGGCGCAGCACCGGCCGGCGGAGCTTTCCGGCGGCCAGCGTCAGCGCGTCACCGTCGCCCGGGCGCTGGTCAACGACCCGGCGATCGTCTGGGGCGACGAGCCGACCGGCGATCTGGACAGCACGAACGCCCAGGAGATCATGGACCTTATCTGCGAGCTGAACGCCAGGCGCGGCCAGACCTTCGTCCTGGTGACGCACGACGCCAAGATCGCCGCGCGCACTAACCGCACCGTCTTCATGGTCGACGGCCTCATCGTCGACGAGAAGCTGAACGCCTGATGCCTCACAAGACCGACGCGGTCCGCCGGGAGAAGCCGTGAAAGCTCTCTTCGGCATCCCCATGAACGACATCATGGTCGCGATGCTGGTGCTGCTCGGCATGTCGCTGGGCGCCCTGGGTCTTATCGTCCTCCGCAACCGAGTAATGTTCCGCATCGGCGTGCGCAACATACCGCGGCGCGTCGCGCAGACGGTGCTTATCGTCATCGGTCTTATGTTAAGTACGACCATCATCTCGGCCGCCTTCACAACGGGCGACACAGTCGACCACAGCATCACAAAGATGGTCTACGACTCGATGGGCCACGTGGACGAAACCGTCCAGATGGGCCAGAAGCCAAGCGAGAGCGGCGCCGGTGACCGCGGGAACGCCCCCGTCGAGACGCGCAGGGAGGCCGTGCCGCAATCGTTGGTTGGGGACCTGGAACAGAAGTTCAAGGGCGACTCAGAGATCAGTGGCTTTCTGCCGCTCATCAGCGAGCCGGTCGCGGTGTCGAACCCGACGACGAAGCTGCATACGCCACAGGGCGTCATCAACGGGCTCGACGCGTCCCGGCTCGGCGCCTTCCCGGACGTCGTCGACACGAGCGGCAAGGCGGTCGACGTCGGCGCGCTGGCGGACGACGAGGTCCTGGTGAACAAGAGCATGGCGGACAAGATCGATGCCGTGCCCGGGCAGACGATCGACATCTACTACCAGAACCAGCAGTTCACCTTCCGCGTGGCGGCTATCGTCAAGGACTGCGTTCTCACCGGAGCTGTAGGGTATCCGAATCTGGGGCTGTCGACGCGGCTGGACACACTGCAGAAGCTCTTCAACCGGCCGAACGAGGTCGACTATATCGCCGTCAGCAATCACGGCAGCGTGACGGGCGCAACGCAGTACTCCGACAGCGTGACGGCGAAGCTGGAGAGCGCGCTGAAGAACACGCAGTACAGCGTCGATTCCCTCAAGGCGGATGGCGTTCACACGGCGGAACTGGCCGGCAACGTGCTCATGACGCTCTTTATGGTGCTGGGGCTGTTCTCTATCGGCGCCGGGATTTTGCTGACGGTCATGATCTTCGTCATGCTGGCGGCGGAACGGAAGACCGAGATGGGCATCAGCCGGGCCGTGGGCATGAAACGGCGGCACCTGATCGAGTCGTTCGTGTCGGAGGGAATGGGCTACAACCTGCTTTCGGCGCTGGTGGGCGTGACGCTTGGCGTCATCGTCGCCGCGCTGATCGCCGGGGCGATGACGATTCTTCTCGGACAGTACGTGAGTATCGAGTCAACGGTCACGGCGCGGAGCCTGATCATCTCGTACTCGCTCGGGGTGACGCTCTGCTTCCTCACCGTCATCTTTTCATCGTGGCGGGTCAGCAGCCTGAACATCGTGCGGGCCATTCGCGACCTGCCGGAGCCGGAGAAGCGCCCGGGCTGGCGCTCGCTGGTGTTGGGCCTGGCGCTGGTGCTGTTCGGCGGCCTGTTCATACTGGGCTCACTGTCATCGCGGCAGGCGGCGCTGTGGACGATGGGCATTTCATTCATCCTCATCGGCGCGACGTTGATCGGTCGTTATCTGCACGCGCCGGAGAGGCCGATATTCACGGCCGTGGGGATAGCGATCCTTCTCTATTGGGCGCTCGGCGCGGGCGGGCGGCTTCCGAGCCCCCATATGCACGGCGGAATGGAGCTGTTCTTCCTCAGCGGCATAATGATGGTGGCGGCAGCGACTTTCGTCGTCATGTACAACGCCCACCTGCTGCTCAACCTGCTGGCGCTGGGCGGCCGGCGGATGGGGCGCATCTTCCCGTCGATAAAGACGGCGATTGCCTACCCGTTGGCCAGCAAGTTCCGCACCGGCATGACGATGGCGATGATAGCGCTCGTCGTCTTCTCCCTGACCATGATGTCGGTGATGAACGGCAACTTCGACCGGGCGTTTCTGACGCAGGAGGCGCGCGGCGGCTGGGACATTCTGGTGACCGAGAACCCTTCGAACCCTATCGACAACCTGAAGCAGGCGCTGAGCGGCTCCAACGTCGACACGTCGAAGTTCGAGGCCGTGGGGAGGATCGCCGTCGCCGGCACGTCGGGCAACCGGCTGCAGCAAGCCTCGGACAGCGGCAAGGCGGTGAGCGACCTGCCGATCTACCGAGTGGGCGGGATGGACCCGTCGTTCTTGACGCAGAGCAGCATCAAGCTGCAAGCGCGCGCCACGGGCTACGACAGCGACGCGGCGGTGTGGGCGGCGGTGGCGAAAGACCCGTCGCTGGCGATCATCGACGACTTCGCGGTCGGCGGCAGCGGTTATTCGATGGGCGGAGGCGGCTTCAAGCTCAGCGGTGTTGATTCGGGCAGAACGGCTTTTGACCCGATTTCGTTGAGTATTGTCGACGCATCGACGCGTGGGACGACGCCGATCAAGGTTATCGGCGTGATGGCGATTGGGCCCAGCAACAACTTCTTCGGCCTCTACACCAATGCCAGCGTGGTGGACCTGGAGCCAGGCGGTCCCGCCTACAACGAGTACTACGTCCGCCTGACGCCCGGGCAGGACTCGAAGGCAACGGCCAAGGCTATTGAGGCGGCGCTGTTCACGAAGGGCGCTCAGGCGGTCTCGCTGCAGGCGCAGATGAACGACCAGATGTCGCTGTCGAAGGGCTTCTTCTACCTGATGGAAGGCTTCATGGGACTGGGACTGGTGGTCGGGATTGCGGCCGTGGGCGTGATCGCCTTCCGCACCGTCGTCGAACGGCGGCAGCAGATCGGCATGCTGCGGGCCATCGGCTACAGCCGTGGGCAGGTGGCGCTGAGCTTCCTGCTGGAGTCATCGTTCGTGACGCTGCTTGGCATCCTGACCGGGCTGGGGCTCGGCATCATGCTGTCGTACTTCCTGCTGACGAGCAAGACGATGTCCGACATGGGGCTGCAGGGCTTCTACATCCCCTGGCTGGAGATTGTACCCATCTGCCTCGGCGCGTACGTTGCGGCGCTGATCATGACGTATATCCCGTCGCGGCAGGCGGCCAGGATCCCCATCGCCGAAGCGCTCCGCTACGAGTGACGGACGGCGACTGCCATCGCTGAACGGAGTCAGCGGCAATGCATCGAATCCGCGAAGCCACGCCAAACGATAACGAAGCGCTGCTCGAGCTAGAGCGCAACTCTCCCCTCGATCTGGGCGACCGAATACTCTCGTTCGAACGCGCGCCCAACTATTTCGCACACCAGGAGATGCAGGAGCACGGGCGCCTGCTCGTCGCGGAGGAGGATGAGCGGCTGGTGGGGGTTGTCGCGGGCGCGTGGCACGACGTGCTCGTCGGCGGCCGTCGGCGTCGGCTCCTCTACGTCCACCAGGGGCGCGTGCTACCCGAATACCGGCGCCGGCACATCGGCACAGACCTGGTGGTCCAGCAGATGGCTCTGGCCCGGGAAGCGAACTTCGACGCGCCCTACTGGCTGATCAGCCCCGGCAACGACACGTCGCTGGCATTCAACCGCCGGGCGAAAGTAGAGAGCTGGCCCGTGGACGGGCGAATGGACGCCTTCGATGTCGCAGCCCGCCGCGAGGCGACACACGCTGTGGGCAGCGTCGGGCCGAGCGATCTGGCGTCAGTCGTGGAACTCATCAACCGGACACACGCCGGTCGCGAGTTGTTCCTGCCCTATGACGTCGAAAGTCTCCGGACGCGGCTCAGCTTGAGCCCGTCATACGGCTGGCAACACTGGCGCGGGCATCGCTCAGGAGGCGTGCTGATAGCGGCGGCAGGCGCCTGGGACTGCGGGCGATCGCTGCGGGTCACAGAGCGAGAGAAGGCTACCGGCAAAGAACAGATAGCACTGCCCGCCTACGTGCTCGACTACGGCTACGCCGCGGGCGCCGAGGACGCGATGGTAGAGGTACTCATGGCGCTGATGGCCATGGCGGCCGAATGCCAGAGAGACCGACTATCGATAGCGCTGCCAGTGGAAAGCCGCCTCTTCTCCCTGATGGCGGACATACCGCACTTTACAACAACACTTCAGATACTGACGCCGGGAACCCCTGCCCCCTCAGAGGACTCTGGCTCAGCCTTCCTGGATCCGGTCTACGTCTGACTGTCGCACCTAACGAGCTTGATCGCCGCGGGCAGTCTCGGCTATGCTCGCGGCACCAGCGGTCGAAGGTGGGGAAGCGATTCGACGGGTTGACCGATGCCGCATTGGATTTCGCCACGCCCAGTAGTCTGCTTTGCCATCGCTGCCATCTGCCTGGTCCTGACCGGCTGCGGCTCCGGCGAGCGCAATCTATCAAGTTCTTCGACGGCCCAGCCGACTGCGGTCAGCGCCCGGAACGCTGTCTTTCCTGCGAGCGATTGGGAGACTTCGACGCCGGCGGCCGAAGGGATGGACGCCTCGCGCCTCGATGAGATAGACCCTTATTGCGTCGAGCACGGCTGTCGCGCTGTCGTCGTCCTGCGGCACGGGCGGATCGTCTGGGAGCGCTACTGGGGCGGCTGGACCGAGTCGTCCACCGACAATAGCTGGTCGATGGCGAAGAGCGTGACGAGCGCGCTGGTGGGAATCGCCATCGGCGAGGGCAAGATCAAGGGCGTCGATGAGAGCGCGTCCGACTTCATTCCCGAGTGGCGCAACGACGCACGCAACAAGATAACGATCGGCAACCTGCTGTCGATGGAGTCGGGGCTGACGTGGAACATGGTGTACGACCCGGTCTCCGGCGATACGGTCAACATGCTCGCCCATGCCGACGAGGTCGCTTACGCCATCAATCGCTACCTGTACCGTCCGCCGGGCACCGACTGGTATTACTCCGACGGTGATGCGGAGGTCTTCTCGCGCATCATCAAGGCGGCGACGGGCGAGGAGGTCGCGCAGTATGCGGAGGACAAGCTCTTCGGGCCGATAGGCTTCGACTTCAGCGAGTGGTCGAAGGACGACGCGGGCAACAGCATGACTTACTGCTGCATCTTCAGCACGGCGCGCGATTTCGCCCGCTTCGGCTATCTGTTCCTGCGCAACGGCCAGTGGGCAGGCAAGCAAGTGGTGCCGGCCGACTGGGTGGCGCAGTCGACACAGGCGTCGCAGATTGAGAATACGAACTACGGCTACTTCTGGTGGCTGTGGCAGTTCGCCGGGCTGCCGAAGGGCACGTACGAAGCGATGGGCTTCGCGACGAAGCGCATCTACGTGATCCCGAGCCTCGATGTCGTCGCCGTGCGCCTTGGCGACGCGGACGACGCGACCTGGAGTGACGACTCGTTTCTGCAGCCGATTGTTGACGCGGCGAACGGCCAGTAGCGCCGGCGCCGGCAGGGCAGCAGGATGTGGCGTATACGCTGCGCGGCTTGACGACCTCGAAAAACGGCTGCTATACTCCTCCTGATCTAGGAGTGTAGCTCAGTTGGGAGAGCAGCGGTCTCCAAAACCGCCGGTCGGGGGTTCGAGTCCCTCCACTCCTGCCATTGAGCATTCGCGCTCGGAGGTCGCTCCGGGCAGGTGGAGCAAGCGTAGCCTTTCGAATGCGCTCGGGCCGAGGTGGTGGAACTGGCAGACACGCGGTCTTGAGGGGGCCGTGCCTTCGGGCGTAGGGGTTCAAATCCCCTCCTCGGCACCAGATAGAGCGGGACGGGCGAAGCGAGATTTGGGGCGACGTAGCCAAGTGGCAAGGCAGGGGTCTGCAAAACCCCCATCACCGGTTCGAATCCGGTCGTCGCCTCCAACAAAAAGCAAGGGCTCAGGACTTTCGGGTTCTGAGCATCGTTATCTGATGGGCGCTGGGCGCCGGGGTGGCAGAGGCTACCTTTATGGAAACTTTGGCTGTGAGACGGGCGCCTGAAAGGGCCGTCGACGTGCTATCATGGGCGACGGTCCTTTGCAGAAAGGCAATATGCGTTACGAACTGCACGTCGCAATTGAATTGCCTTTTTGGCTCCGATTGCCGGAAGCGAAATATGAGGTAGTTCTGGCCTCCACTCCCCACAGAGTGATAATCAATCACTCCTGGAATCGTCTAGACGTTGGTGATCCTTTCCTCGATTCCCCTGAGAAGTGGCTTCACGTGTGGTGTGCCTCTGAAATGGCGGAAGCCGTCCGCAAGCAGTTGCGAAAAGCTCATCTCGGAAGGCCAGTCACTCGATGGCCTATGCGAACCGTTGCGATATTACGGCCCTAGAAATCTCCGTGGAGAACGCTTTCGAAGAACTGGCGCGGGCGAAAGGTGTCCCAATAGTTATGATCTCCGATCTCCTGCGGTCTAGGTTTGCCGACGTATGCGAGCGTTGGATTCCCGCCTTAGACGGCCCAAAACTGAACTGGGGCGAGATCAAGAAGGCGCGCAGAATTCGACATGGTCTAGTTCACCAAGGGCTGTCGGCCAGCGAGAAGGAGGCTCGCCTCGTGCACGATGTCTGCGATGAAACGCTTAGAAGGCTCCAACGAGAGCCGACAAATCATACAGTTCCACCCGGGTTGTCCTGACACACGCAGTCAAATCTTCGGTCCCCGGCGATGTCTGGCGGCGCTTGCGTATGTCGGCCGGCAAATCAGCGTCACCGAGCACGGCCCTTCGCCAGACCGCCAACGCGGCCCAACTC
>JBEKXP010000032.1:0-16344 GCA_049511815.1 Dehalococcoidia bacterium | reverse complement strand
GGCCGCCAGCGCGGCTTCGGCGCCTATTGTCTGCCCCTTGTCCGCCTCCGAGGCGAACGCGATATGTCCGTTGTCCCGCGACCATGCCGGGTCGATGGAAGCCATGCTGGCAGGCGTGAGGTCGGTGAGCTTCCCCGTCGTCACGTCGACGACGGCAATGCGCTTGTTGGTCCATGTCTCGCGGCCGGTCCCGTCCGTTATCGCCATCTCGGCGCCGCTGCCGGCGAACGACAGTATGCCGGGATAGGGCAGGCTCATCGCGAGTTGCCGGGGGATGGACCCACCCGTCGCCATGACGTTCAGCGGCAGGCCGTCGGCGGCAAGCGAGGCCGAGAACTGAGCGTCGAGCCAGTACAGCACGAAGTTCGAGTCAGCCGTCCATCCGGCCAGGAAGACGCCGTAGTAGACGCTGCTGAACCGCTGAACGTTGGCGCCGCTGCCGTCGGTGGGCAAGAGCCATAGATTCGCGTATAGGTTAGGAGGCGCCCCCTCCTCGACAAAGGCTATCCATGAGCCGTCAGGGCTCCAGGCGAGGCCCATCGGCGTGCCACCGGGCGCGGGGAGCGCGATCTGGCCCGATCCGTCCGCATTCGCGATAAAGACCGTGTTCGGATTGGCAGGCCCGCCCGTGTAAGCGATCCGGTCATCGCGGGCCGCCCATGCCGCGTAGCCTTCCGCCAGCGCACGGGCGTCCGTCCCATCGGCGCGCATCACCCAGTTGCTGTGCAAGCGAGTGAAGATTATCCATTTGCCCGAGGGCGACCACTTAGGGGACGCGTCGGTGCCATCCGTCGTCAACTGCACCGGCGATCCGTAGGGCAGGTCGACGGTGTAGACGTTTCCCTCGAATATGTAGGCCACCTTGCCCAGGGCGGAGACCGACGCCGGCGTTTGGGTTGGGCTCACTGCCGCGGTTGCCGCCGGCGGCGTAGTCGACATCGGAGACGGCGAAGGAGTGGCCGCCTTTCCGGAACCACCACACGCGCTCACGACAGCTAGCAACGGCAGCGTCAGCACGAACTTGGCAACAACACTCGTTCTCAGCGCGCCCACGGCCTTTCCTCCTCGCGTGATACGCCCAACCTCACGCGCCGCCCACGCTCGCGCCTGACGCCTTGCGTTCGTCTTTCCTGCGATTGCCCGACGGGCCGCTAGAAAACGTCCTCTGGCAGCACCCACGACGGGATGTGCCGGTAGTACTCCGGCGGGAACGCCTCCCTGATGCCCCGCAGCGTCGGCTTCGCCATCTCCACCTGCCCGCGCCGGTCCTTGTACTGCGACGCCAGCCCCTTCTCCTCCAGCGACGCCAGGTGCTGCAGCAGCACGTCGTCCGGCACGTCGAGCAACTGCTTGATGTCGCTGATCTTCATGTGCAGCCCCGGATTGACGCGGTAGTTCTCGGCCAGCACCTTCAGGACGTCCGCCTCGCTTTCGACGCGCTTTGGTTGCGGCGGCTTGCCCAGCGGCAGCGGCGCGTCAAGCTCTTCGTCAATCACGCGCACCGGCGGTTGCAGGTCCGCCTCGAACTCGCGATTGCCCATGCGGTAGATGAGGAGTCGCAATATTTCGTTCGTCCCGGCGGCGATCTGGTTTAGCTTGGCGTCGCGCATGTAGCGCTCGGCGGGATAAATCTGCATGACTCCGTTGCCGCCCATGCACTGAATCGCTTCGATAGCGATTTGCAACTGCGAATCGGAGGCGAACAGTTTGCACAGCGCCGCCTCTATGGGCACGTCGCGGCCCAGATCGGCGGCGTAAGCGGCGTAGAAGACGATGAGGCGCGACAGCATGTACTTCGAGTACATGTCGGCAAGCTTGAACTGGTTGACGGCGATCGCGCCCGTAGGCTGGCGGAACTGGACGCGTCGCTCCAGGTGCTGACGCGCGTAGCGGATCGCCTCGCGGATCTCCCCAAGATAGGTCGCGCCGTTGACGACGCGCTCGATGTTGAGGCCGTCCATCATCACCCGCCAGCCCTCGCCTTCGTCGCCGATGACGTTCTGCATCGGCACGCGCACGTCATCGAAGCGCAGATAGCAGTTGTACATGCCCGCCGAGCCCGCCCAATCGTTGACGCGCTCGACGTGAAAGCCCGGCATGCCCTTCTCGATGATCATGCCCGTGAGATGGCCGTACTTGGCGCGCACGGCCGGGTCTTCGCTCGTTTTGACGTAGGCCATGTAGAGATCGGCGGCGGCGGCGTTCGTCTGGAAGCGCTTGATGCCGTTGACGACGAGGTAGTCGCCGTCGCGGACCCCCGTCGTCTCGATCTCCGCGATGTCCGACCCCGCGTACGGCTCCGTCATCGTGATGCAGCCCAGCAAGTCGCCTTTCGCCAGGCCGGGGAGCCAGCGCTGCTTCTGCTCCTCGTTGCCGTTGTGGACGAGCTGCGCCGTCGCGCCGATGAGACAGGTCGTATAGGCGGCACCCAGGACGCCCGCGCGGCTAACCTCTTCCGTCAGGATGCAGGCGCCCGTGACGCCCCACTCTCCCATATGGCCGCCGTACTTCTCCGGGATCGTGGCACCGAACCAGCCCTTCTCGGCGATCTCGCGCACGGCCGCCCATGGATACTCCTTCTTCACGACCGCGCGCTCCGCCAGCGGCGTGAGCACCTCCGTCGTGAAGGCGCGGGAATCCGCCGACAGCCTTCTCTGTGAGTCGTTCCACCAGGGGTAAGCTTGCATTTGACTACGCCTCCGTGCTGAGAGTAGGCAGGCAAAGGAACCCACCTCACAATGACGTTATTCCGTCCAGTCAATCTCAGAGTAGCACAGTTCGAGGTGTTTCGAACGAGAGGAGGGAGCTCTATCTAAGGCCGGCGTTCAGCCGCGTTATCTCGGTGATGGCGGCCCAGTCCTTGCTCTGCAGGCCGTTGGCTGCGGCCGCAACTACCTTCTCACTGAGCACCGCCCCGAAGCTCAGCGGCGCCTGGACCGCCTCCGCGGCCTGCGCGATCAGGTGGACGTCCTTGGTTGCCATCCCCAGGTCGAAGCCAACCTCATCGAAGTTCCTGTCAAAGATGCGCTTCGCGTAGCCCTTGATCCCCTGCTGCCCGAACACTCCCGAGACGAGAGCGAGCGTCAGCTCCTGATCGACTCCGCTCTTCTCGGCGAACACGCGCACTTCGCCGATGAGCTCGATAATCGCGGAGAACATGAAGTTCATGATCAGCTTCAGGCTGTTCGCCATACCGTGCCGCTCGCCGACGTTGATCATCGTCGAGGCGTAGCTCTTGATGACCGGTTCGGCGCGCGCTACCGCCGACGGCTCGCCTGCAACCAGCGTCGTCAGCGAGCCTGCCGCAGCCACGTCGGGCCTTCCCAGGACCGGCCCCGCGACGTAGCGGCTGCCGTGCGTCCTGTGCATCTCCGCCAGCTTGTCCGCACCCTGCGGAGATATGGTAGTGGCGCCGACGTGAATGGCGTTCGGGGACAAGCCGGTGAGCAGGCCGTCGCCTCCGCTCAGCATCTCGAAGACGGACGCGTCATCGAAGAGGCAGCTCACCACAATGTCAGTGCCTTCCGCGGCCTCCCGCGGAGAAGCGCAGGCTCGCGCGCCCACGTCGACCAGCGGCCGCATCTTCTCCGGCGACCGGTTGAAAACCGTCAGCTCGAACCCCGCCTTGAGGATGTTCCGAGCGATACCTGTTCCCATCCTCCCCAGGCCTACCATTGCTACCTTCCTGACCTCGCCGTCCATGGCTCCCTCCTTGGGAATCGCCGCGATACGCGCGGCGAAGAACAAACGACAACGCCGGCCGCCGCCGCCCTTCGAGACCTTCCGGACCTGATGGCTCTAGAGTAGCACGATCAGGGGAGTGCCGGGCTCTACCTGCTGCCCGGCGGTGACGTAGACGGCCTTCACCTGGCCGCTCCGATGCGCGTGCAGCTCGTTCTGCATCTTCATCGCCTCAATGACCAGCAGCGGATCGCCCGCCTCAACGCGGTCGTCCGGCGCCACGAGCACCTTCTGCACCACGCCGGCCATCGGCGAGATCTGCACCCATTCCTCCTCCGCGTGAGCCGGCAGCATCTCGGCGCGGGCTGCGACGTCAGGGCGAGAGAAGCGCGTCGTCGCGACGGGATAGGCGCGGCCGTTGACCACGATCTCGAATCCCTGCGCCGACTCCTCGGCGAAAAGCCGGTGCGGCCGGCCATCGATGATGAGGCAGTACTCCGCCGAGTCGCCGACGCGCTCCAGGCGCAGTTCGTGCCGGACGCCGTCAAGGGTCGCCAGCAGCGTCTGCCCGCTCTCCTCGATCTCGACGTCCTTTACGTCGTCGCCCAGCTTCAGGCGGTGCTTCGTCGCCACGGCTTCCTTTCCGGCGCATCGGCGCCCCTCAAGCCCGCCAGACGCTGGTTCGCCTTCCAGCGGTCGCCGTCCCTCGCCGAAACCACCTCCCGCGACCGCCTGTCGCGTCGCTGCGCCAGTATCGCCGCCGCCAGCAGCGCGACCCGCCGGTCTTCCTCGCTGGAGGGCGCCGCAATCTTGAAATCGTCTTCCAGGAACGTCGTATGGATGTCGCCGGCCAGAAAACGCGGGTCTTCGAGCAACTGCAGGTGGAGCGGGATGTTCGTGTCCACGCCGACGATGACGAACTCGGCCAGCGCCCGTCGCATCCGGCGGATCGCTTCGTCGCGGTCGTGGCCCCAGGCGATGACCTTGGCCAGCATCGGGTCGTAGTAATATGAGACGTCGCAGCCGGCAAAGAGCGCGCTGTCAACGCGAATGCCCGGTCCCGCCGGCTGGCTGACGTAGTCTACCCGCCCCAGCGACGGCAGGAAATCGTTGTAGGGGTCTTCCGCCGCAATCCGGCACTCCAGCGCCCAGCCGCGCAGCTCCACGCCGTCGAAGGCGAGGCGCTCCCCGGCGGCGAGACGCAACTGCTCTGCGACAAGGTCGACACCCGTAACAACCTCCGTGACCGGGTGCTCCACCTGAAGCCGCGCATTGACCTCGAGGAAGTAGAAGCGGCCGTCGGCGTCCAGCAGAAACTCGACGGTGCCGGCGTTCCGATAGGCCGCCGCCCGCGCGATCTCGACGGCCGCCGCGCCCAGCGCCTCGCGGAGCGTCGCGTCGACCGCAGGCGAAGGCGACTCTTCGACGAGCTTCTGGTGGCGACGCTGGATCGAGCACTCCCGCTCGCCGAGGGCGACGATGGTGCCGAAGGCGTCGGCGAGGAACTGCACTTCGACGTGGCGCACGTTCTCCAGCAGCCTCTCAATGTACAGGGTGTGGTCGCCGAAGGCAGACGACGCCTCGCTCCCGGCGACGCGCAGGGCCGCTTCCATCTCGGCGCGGTCGCGCACCAGCCGGATGCCTTTGCCGCCACCGCCTGACACCGCCTTGACGAGCACCGGGTAGCCCAGCCTGTCGGCCGCGGCGAGCGCATCGTCAGGGCCGGCGACGGCATCTTCGCCTGGAACGACGGGAACGCCGGCTTCGGCAGCGAGGCGGCGGGCAGCCGCTTTGTCGCCGAGAAGCCGCATCGTGCGCGCCGAGGGGCCGATGAAGGCGATGCCGGCGCGGTCGCAGGCGTCGACGAAGGCGGGGTTCTCGGCTAGAAAGCCGTAGCCCGGATGGATCGCCTCGACGCCGGAGCGTTCGGCCGCATCGATCACGCGGTCGATGTTGAGATAGCTCTCGCCCGCCGTGGCGGGGCCGAGCAGGTATGCCTCGTCGGCATAGCGGACGTGAAGCGCCGCGCGGTCCGCCTCGGAATAGACGGCGACGGTCGCGATGCCCATCTCGCGGCAGGTCCGCATGACCCGCAGCGCGATCTCGCCGCGATTGGCTACCAGAATCTTCTTGAACAAGTCATCGCTTCCTTGCCTGACTACGCCGACGTTGCTCCTGGACCGCGTAGGTCGGGCGTCTCGCCCGACCGGGCTCGAATCGACGGCGCGGGCAAGATGCCGGCTCTACGCACAAGAATAAACCTACGTCCTCTCCTCGACCTCGCGTTGCAGCCGCGCCAGCAGCTCGTCGACGGGCATGGCGCCCAGGTTCTCGCCGCTGCGCAGTCGCACGTTGACGGCGCCCGCTTCCGCCTCCCTGTCGCCGACGACGAGCATGTACGGCACCTTCTGAAGCTGCGCGTCTCGGATCTTGGCGTTCATCCGCTCGTTGCGGTCGTCAACGTCGACGCGCAGGTCGGCTTGCTTCAGCGTCTCCGCCACCTTGTTTCCGTATTCGACGTGGCGGTCGGCGATGGGCACGATGACGGCCTGGACGGGCGCCAGCCACGTTGGGAAGGCGCCGGCGTACTGCTCGATGAGGTAGGCGGTCATGCGCTCCATCGTGCTGATGACGCCGCGATGGATCATCACCGGCTGGTGCTCGCGGCCGTCCTCGCCGATGTAGGTCAGCGAGAAGCGCTCCGGCAAGTGGAAGTCGAGCTGGATTGTCGAAAGCGTCTCCTCCCGGCCCAGAGCGTCGCGAATCTGGACGTCGACCTTCGGCCCGTAGAAGGCGGCTTCCCCGACGGCCTCGACATAGGGCAGACCGAGGTCGTTCATCGCCTCTCGCAGCTTCTGCTCGCCCAGGTCCCACATGGCGTCTTTGGCGACGAATTTCTCCCTGTCGCCCGGGTCGCGCAACGAGAGGCGATACGAGTACTCGCTGATGCCGAGCACGCGATAGGCCTTCTCCATCAGCTTGACGACGCCCGCGAACTCGCTGCCGATCTGGTCCGGCCGGCAGAAGATATGCGCGTCGTTCAGCGTCATCACGCGGACGCGCGTCAGCCCGCCCATGACGCCCGACTTCTCGAATCGGTACATCGTGCCCAGCTCCGCGATTCGCACGGGCAGGTCGCGGTAGCTGCGCATCTTCGACTGGTAGATGATGATGTGGTGCGGGCAGTTCATGGGCCGCAGCACCATCTCCTCGTGCTCCAGCTTCATCGGCGGGAACATCAGCTCCTTGTAGTGCTCCCAGTGGCCGGACTTCTCGTACAGCTCTCGCTTGGCGATGTCCGGCGTGTAGACGTGAAGATAGCCCGACTGACGCTCCTCCTTCGTGATCCACTCCTCGAGGATGCGCCGAATCGTGGCGCCCTTCGGCAGCCACAGTGGCAGCCCGGCGCCGACCAGGCTGCTGCTCATGAAAAGCTCCAGCTCGCGGCCGAGGCGTCGATGGTCGCGCTGCTGCGCCTCTTCCAGCCGGCGCAGGTAGTCGTCAAGCTCCGACTGCGTCTCGAACAGGGCGCCGTAGATGCGCTGAAGCATCGGGCGATGCTCGTCTCCGCGCCAGTAGGCGCCCGCGACGTTCGTCAGCTTGAACGCCTTCACCTCGCCGGTGCGCTCGACGTGCGGGCCGGCGCACAGGTCGACGAAGCCGTCGTGGCAGTAGATGCTGACCGTCTCGCCTTCGATGTCGTCGATAAGCTCCAGCTTGTACGGCTGGGCGGCGAAGACGTGTCGCGCCTCCTCCTTCGACGCCTCCTCGCGCTCGAACGGCACGTCGGCCGCAACGGCCTCACGCATCCGCTGCTCGATGACGGCGAGGTCTTCAGGCGTCAGGCTGCGCGGCAGATCGAAGTCGTAGTAAAAGCCGTTCTCGATCGCCGGGCCGATGGCGAACTTCGCCTCCGGGAAGATGGAGAGCACGGCCTGGGCCATGATGTGCGACGCTGAGTGTCGCATCCGGTGAAGGCGTTCGTCTTTCGATTCCATGTGCTACCTCGTAACGCTATCTGCAAACGAAATGCCCCTCGCCAAGGGACGAGAGGCACGTGGTTCCACCCTTGTTTCTCCCCGCAGTCTCGTCGGCCGCAGGCCCAAAAGAAGCACAGTTCTGAGGGTTGAAACCCTCAGCCCCAGACCAAGCGATGTCGGCCCACAGGCTGCGGGATTTATCCTGCAGAACTGCTTTCCCCTCTTCGCTGCCCGCGACTGCGAGGACTCGATTCGGCCGCTAACGGGTGCCTCCGGAAACGCCTACTCGCGCGCTTTCGACGTCCGGCTCGCAGGGGGTTTGCCGTGGTGTTCTCGGCGGGGCGCTTTCAGCCGCTGGCGTCCCTCTCTGCCGCCGTCCTACCGCGACGCTTCCTGGTCGTCGCCTTTTGCTATGGTGGGCGATACTGGATTTGAACCAGTGACCTGTCGCCTCAGGCGACCGCTCTAACCGACGGCCCTACCAAGTGGTGGGCGATACTGGATTTGAACCAGTGACCTCTGCGATGTCAACGCAGCGCTCTAACCAACTGAGCTAATCGCCCCAGAAGCCAATGACCTGTCGCCTCGGGCGACCGCTCTAACCAACTAAGCTAATCGCCCGGAACAGGTCGATGATAGCATCGGCCTGAAGGCAAGTCAACGAAGCGGCGCGCCGGCGGGTCGCTTGACAGGCCGCCAGCGGCGCGTATGATGTTCGCAAACCGAGCGCTACAGGAGGCAACGATGTCGGTGCATGGATACGTCCTGATCGAGGCGGAAGTCGGCAGGGCAAGGTCGATAAGCGACGCCATCTCCCGCCTGAGCAACCCCGACGCTGATATTGTCGCGGTCGACACCGTGACCGGCCCCTACGACGTCATCGTCCAGCTAGAAGCGCAGGACCTGGACCGGCTGGGCCGCTGCATTACCGACGTCCTCCAGCGCGTCGACGGCGTGCAGCGCACCACCACCTGCCTGGCCGTGCGGTTCTAGCGCCTGTCCTCATTCGTGGCCCTGCGCTAGACTTGGGCTAACGCCGCCGCGTGCCGGCGCGCCTTCGATCAAGACCGTCCACGGTGACATCTCTTGCTGAGCGTTGAACAAGCCCTGGAGAAGGTCCTCGCGCAGGTCTCCGTCCTCGAGGCCGAGGAGAAGCCGCTGCTCGACGCGCTGGGCCAGGTGCTGGCCGAGGACGCCGTAGCCCAGTTCCCCATCCCGCCGCTGGACAACACCGCGATGGACGGCTACGCGGTCCGCGCCGTCGACACCGAAAGCGCCGCGCCCGAGAGTCCCGTCCGGCTCGCGGTCATCGGCGAGCTGGCGGCCGGCAGCGTCTTCGGCGGCGACCTGCGGCCGGGCACGGCGGTGCGAATAATGACCGGCGCGCCGCTTCCCGCCAGTGCCGATGCCGTCGTCCCCTTCGAGGACACCAATGAGCCGGAGGGCAGAGAGTTCGGCACGTTCGCCAAGCCGGTCGAGAGTGTCGCGGTCCGCCGGTCGGTGCGCAAGGGCGACAACGTGCGCTACGCCGGCGAAGACATCGCCGCCGGGAAGCGCATCGTTGCCGCCGGCACGGTTCTGCGGGCGGCGCACGTCGGCGCGCTGGCGGCGATGGGTCGCGCGACGGTCCGCGTCATCCGGCGACCGGTCATCGCCGTCCTTTCGACCGGCGACGAGCTCGTGCCGCTCGGGCGACCGCTCGGCCCCGGCCAGATTCACGACAGCAACACCTACAGCGTCTCGGCGCTAGTGAAAGAGAGCGGCGGCATTCCGAAAACGCTCGGAATCGCCGCCGACAACGTCGAAGCGCTCACCGCCCGAATCCGCGAAGGCCTCGACGCCGACCTGCTGCTCACGTCGGCCGGCGTCTCCCGCGGCGACTACGACATGGTCAAGGACGTGCTGGCCCGCGAAGGAGAGATCGCCTTCTGGACGGTGCGAATGAAGCCCGGCAAGCCGCTCGCCTTCGGGACGTTTGCCCGCGACGGGCGCCGCGTGCCGCACATCGGCTTTCCCGGCAATCCCGTCAGCTCGATGATATCGTTCGAGCTGTTTGCGCGGCCCGCGATCTTCAAGATGATGGGCCGCAGCGACTGGCAGCGTCCGACGCTGCGAGTCACACTCGAAGACGCCATCGCCAACCGCGACGGGCGCCGTGTCTTCGCCCGCGCAATCGTGCGGGAGCGAGACGGCCGCTACTACGCATCGCTAACCGGGCCGCAGGGCTCCGGCGTCCTCACGTCCATGACCATCGCCAACGCTCTCGTCGTGGTGCCGGAAGACACTCCTCAAGCGCGCCCGGGCGATGTGCTGACGGCGATAATGCTGGGCTAGTCGCACGGGGAATAGCGGAAGGAGAGACGCATGCCGCCTGTGCTTTGCATCGTCGGACGGGAACGGGACACCGCGCGTCAGCTAGTGGAAGGGCTGGTGCGCGAGCTGGCGGCGAGCGGCGTCCGCGTCGCGGTGGCGGTCGAGGCCGACAGGGCGCCGGCGGGCGGCTACATGGCCGCGGGCAGCGAGATGACGATCGTGAGGGCGCCGGGCATCTTGCTCTCGATGCGCCGCCTTCGCGAGGAACCGTCGCTGGACGAGCTCGTCTGGGAGATGCGTGACGACTACGACCTCGTCCTCGCGGACGGCTTTCGCAACAGCAGCTATCTGAAGCTGGAAGTCCGTCGCGAAGACGCTGAGCTCCTCTGCCACAAGAACGAGCTGCTTGCCATCGCCGGCGACAAGCCGCCGGAGCTCGACATCCCCGCCTTCGCCGTTGACGACTTCGCCCGCATTGCAGACCTGGTGCGCCGTCGCTTCCTCACGCACGAGCCCGGCGAGGACGCGGCGCTCTTCATCGACGGCGTGCGCCTGCCCCTGGCGCTCTTCGTGCGCAAAATCGTCGCCGGCACGGTGATGGGAATGGTGCGCCCGCTGAAGGGGGTCGACGACCCAAAGAGCGTCGTCATTACGGTGCGGCGTCGCGGCTAGAAGCGCGCCTCGAACCTGCCGAACTCGCCGGAGGCATGGCACCAGCGCACCTGGACGCTGTCGACGCGCGCCATGAAGGGGCCCTTCCAGAGGTGCCGGACAAGCTCTTCGAGGTCGCCGTGCGGGCCTTCCGCCACCACTTCCACGCTGCGGCCGTCGTCGCTGTTGCGCACGTAACCGCCAAGTCCGAGCGAGCGCGCCTGCAGCACGACGAACTGGCGAAAGCCCACCGCCTGCACCGCGCCGCGCACCACCGCCTTCAGCGCCGCCCGTTCCTCCTCCGTCACATCCGCCCCTCCTTGGAAGCTTCGGTTAGCATCTCCTCAAGGACCTCGCGCACCAGCTCCGCCGGCACGTCGGTTCGCAACACCGGCCGGCCGACGTCCGACAGCAGCACCCATCGGACGCTCCTGCCGACGACCTTCTTGTCGAGGCTGATCGCCGCGAGCAAAGCGTCGACGCTCACGGACGGAAGCGACCGCAGCAGCCCAAAGCGTCGCAGCAGCGCGTTCTGTCGCTCGCCGAGCTCCAGCGGCGTGATGCCGAGTCGCCGCCCCAGTGCCACCGCGCCGGCCATCCCCCAGGCGACAGCCTCGCCGTGCAGGAGAACGCTGTAGTTCGTCGCGGCCTCCAGCGAGTGGCCGATGGTGTGGCCGTAGTTGAGGACGCTGCGACGACCGCTGACTTCCCGCTCGTCCTCTGCCACGATTTGCGCCTTCAGCGCCATAGACCGTCGCACGGCCTCCGTCGTCGCGGCCGGATCGAGCGCGATGAGGGCATCGCCGTCGTCTTCCAGCGCGTCGAGCAGCGTCGGGCTCAGGACCAGCGCGTGCTTGATCACCTCCGCCCAGCCGGAGACAAGCTCCCGCTCCGGCAGCGTGCCAAGCATCGACACGTCGGCGAAGACGAGCCGCGGCTGATAGAAGGCGCCGACCAGGTTCTTCGCCTCCGGCCGGTCGACCGCCACCTTGCCGCCGACCGACGCGTCGACCATCGCCAGCAGGCTGGTCGGCATCTGGACGAGGGGCAGTCCCCGCAGGTAAGTCGCGGCCGCGAAGCCCGCAAGGTCGCCGATGACGCCGCCGCCGAGCGCAATCAGCGCCTGGCCGCGCTCCGCCTTGTTCGCCGCCAGCCAGTCGAAGATGCGGGAGGCGCTTTCCAGCGTCTTGCTCGCTTCTCCGGCCGGCACGACGTGCGTGCGCACGGCGAACCCGCTAGCGGAGAGAATGTCGCTGACCAGGCGGCCGTAATGCGACTGAACGTTCGAATCGGTGACGACGAAGGCGGTATCGCTCAGGCCCGCTTCGCGCAGCTTTTCGCCCAGCCGGTCGCTTATCCCCCAACCGGCGAAGACGGGGTATCGCGCCGTCTCCGTCGTCACGACGCAGACGAGATCGGCTTCGTCGCTCGACGCCACGGGTCCGGCGAGGCGCGAGCCGTCATAGGTGAGGCATTCAGCAAACCGGCGCCACGCCCGTACGACTTCCTCGGCGACAAGCTCCGGCACTAGGTCGTCGGTGTGGACCGTGCAATCGGCAAGAGCGTAGAGCGACTGACGCTGCGCTTTGAGACGAAGAATGCGTCCCAGGGGGTCGTCGCCGAGCAGCAGCGGCCGCTCCGACTCCTCGCGATCGCTCGGCTGCTGGAGCCGCGCAAGTATCGTCTCCGGGCGCGCCTCCAGGCAGACGACGAATCCGCTCTCCGCCATGAGTCGCCGGTTCTCTTCCGCCAGCACGACGCCGCCGCCGGTTGCAACCACGACCTCGCCCTCCCGGCAGGCGCGTCGTAACGCTTCGGTCTCGCGCAGGCGGAAGCCGTCCTCGCCCTCGTCGGCGAAGACGGCGGGCACGGGCTTGCCGGCGGCCTCTTCGATCAGGTCGTCGAGGTCGACGACGCGCCAGCCAAGCGTCTGCGCGGCCAGCGGCGCCACGCGCGACTTCCCGCTGAACGAGAAGCCGGTGAGAAAGATGCGGCGCGGCGGTTGCGATGCCATCATTAGCTCGAAGGGTGCGGACCGACGGTCTCGACGTAGGCGCGATAGTTGCGAAGCGTCTCGCTCATGTGGTCGCCGCCGAACTTCTCCAGCACGGCGGAAGCGAGGACGATAGCGACCATCGCCTCAGCGATGACGCCGGCGGCCGGCACGATGCAGACGTCGGAGCGCTCGTAGTGCGCCTCGGTCGCCTCGCCGGTCGAGAGGTCGGCGGAGGCAAGGCGGCGCGCCAGCGTCGATATCGGCTTCAGCGCCGCGCGGACGACGATCGGCTCGCCGTTCGTCATGCCGCCCTCGATGCCGCCGGCGTGGTTGGACATGCGTTGCCAGGGGCGGCCGGCCCATTCGCCCAGCGCCAGAATAACGTCCTGCGACACCGAGCCGCGCATCCGCGCCCCCGCGAAGCCGTCGCCGATCTCAACGCCTTTCACCGATGGAATGCTCATCACGGCCTCTGCCAGCAAGCCAGTCAGCCGCCGGTCCCAGTGCACGTGGCTGCCCAGCCCAATCGGCACGCCCGTCGCGCGCACTTCCGTCACGCCGCCCAGGCTATCGCCTTCCTCCCGCGCGGCATCGATGGCGGCGAGCATGCGCTGTCCGGCCTCCGCGTTGGCGCAGCGCACCGGTGACTCTTCGACGGCCTGCCAGTCCGGCTCCTCAACGCCTGGGGCCTCGACGCCGTCGATGGCGACGGTATGGCTGTGAATTGCGACGCCGAACTCCTCGATGAAGCGCCTCGCGACCGCGCCTACCGCCACCCGGGCCGCCGTCTCGCGCGCGCTCGCCCGCTCGAGGACGTTGCGCACGTCGTCCTGGGCGTACTTCATCGCGCCGGCGAGGTCGGCGTGGCCGGGGCGCAAGCGCGTTACTTTGTCCACCGGGGCGTCAGGCGCTTCGACGCCCATAACGTCGCGCCAGTTCTCCCAGTCGCGATTCGTTATCATCAGCGCGATGGGGCTCCCGAGCGTCAGACCGTGCCGAACGCCGGACAGGATCTCCGCGCGGTCGCTCTCGATCTTCTGCCGGCCGCCGCGCCCGTAGCCGCCCTGCCGACGCTTCAGGTCGCCGGCGATGTACTCCTCCGACAGCGCAAGTCCGGCGGGCATCCCTTCGACGATCGCCGTCAGCGCCTTCCCGTGCGACTCGCCTGCAGTTAGAAAGCGAAGCGTCAAGCCATGCCCTCCTTAGCGAATGCTATCTCCCGTCCCGTTCCCTCTTCGTCCCCTCCTCCATGCCGCGGCCTTCAGGCCGCCCTCGCGCCCTCCCCCGTCAAATCCCTCTCCTTCGCTGCGTTATGTCGAGTCCCGTTCTTCGCGTTCCGCATGCCCCAGCCTTCAGGCTGGGGTGGTGTACCACCTAATCAGCGGAGCGCCTCTTCGGCTGCCGCCAGCATCTCGTCCACCGGCGCGTCCAGCCCCGTCCACAGCTTGAACGACGCCGCCGCCTGATGCACCAGCATCGACAGGCCGTTCGCCGTACGGGCGCCGCGCGCTTGAGATACGGCCAGAAGCGGCGTCAGTGGCGGATTGTACACCAGGTCGAACACCAGCGCGCCGGGCGGAATGTCCGCCTGGTCCAGCGGCGTCTCCTCTTCCGACCCGCCGTGCCGCGTGCCCACCGGCGTACAGTTTACCAGAAGCCTAGCGCTTGCCGCCGCCTGTCGAAAAGCCGCGTCGGACGAGAGATGCGCGCGAACGACGACATCCTCGGGCGCGAGCTTGCGAAGATGCCCGGCTAGCGTCTCGGCGCGCGCAGCATCGACGTCACAGAGGTCGATGGACGCGACGCCGGCGCGCAATAGCGCCAGGCCCACCGCCCGCGCCGCGCCGCCCGCGCCGAGCATAGCGACGGGCTGCCCTGCCGCCGAGAAGCCTGTCGCCTCCAGCGCCCGCTGGAAGCCAACAACGTCGGTGTTGTATCCGGACAGCCAGCCGCCCTGGTTGACGATCGTGTTGACGGCGCCGGTCTGTTCGGCCAGCGCGTCCAGCCGGTCCAGGAAGGGGATGACGGCCTGCTTGTGCGGCACCGTCACGTTCGCGCCCAGGGCGTCCGGCGAGCGCAGGCTGTGGACCCGCGCCTCTAGCTCGGCCGGCGGCGTCTCCCACAACTCATAACGCTCTTCGCGATGATGATGGGCGAAGGCGACGTCCTGGATCACCGGCGACAGCGAGTGCGCGACGGGATAGCCGATCAGGCCAACGCGTTTCATATCCCCGCTTTCGCGCCGCTAGCGCTGGTAGAGCTGAACGTTGCGCTGCTGCTCTTCCAGCGTCTCGGCAAAGACGTGGCTGCCATCGCCCTTGGCGACGAAGTACAGGTAGTTCGTCTGGGCCGGGTGCAGCACCGCCCGGATCGAGTCGAGGCCCGGGCAGGCGATTGGCCCCGGCGGCAGCCCGTTGTTCACGTACGTGTTGTACGGCGAGTCGACTTTCAGGTCGTCGGCCGTGAGCGCCGTCTTCCAGTAGCCGTACGCCGCCACGTTCTGCGGGTCGTTGGCCAGCGCGTACTGCACGGTCGGGTCGGCTTCGAGCGACATGCCGATGTTCAGTCGGTTGATGTAGACGCTGGCGATCAGCGGCCGCTCCTCCGGCTTCTCCGCCTCCCGCTCGACGATTGACGCAAGCGTGAGCACCTGGTCGAGTGTGAGCCCCGTTGCCGCCAGTTGCGGCTGCACTACCGGCAGGACCTGCTCGTTGAACGCGTCGAGCATCTTCTGGATGGCTTGGTCGGCGGTAACCGACCGCGAGAATCCGTAGGTCGCCGGGAACAGGTAGCCGTCGAGGGTGCCGCTCGTGTCGCCGCCGACGACCGCTTCGGCACGACGGGCCGCGATCGCCTGCATGAAGTCGCCCTTCGACACGACGCCCTTCGCGTCCAGCAGCGCCGCGATCTCCTCGACGCGAAACCCCTCGGGGATCGTGACCATCAGCGGCGCCGTGATGCCGTTATGGATGCGGTCGATAACCGCCAGCGTCGTCATCCCACGGTCGAACTCGTAGTCGCCGGCTTGTAGCTGGTCCTCCAGCCCCATCAGCGTGACGAGGACGCGGAAGAGAGTCGCGCTCTGAATGACGCCGGCGCCTTGAAGGTCCTGGCCTATCTTGCCCGCCGCTTCGCCGCTGCTAATCGTGACGTCGGCGGTTCCCGAGGCGGGCGTCGGGCCGAGGGCGGCGGACGGCTCGCTCGTGAGAATGGTGCCCGGCATGAGCCAGATCGCCCCCGCGACCACGCCTATCGACACGACCGCCAGCGCGAAGGCCGCCGCGGGCATGAGCTTCGACATCTCGTCTGTCCTATTCGCCGTGTGGCCGGCTGTCCAGATACCCCTGGAGGATTATCGCCGCCGCCAGCGCGTCCTTCTCCGGCCTGCTTTTTCGAGAAGGGCGCCGATCGCCCGCCCTGGCGCGACTTTCCCGACGCAATAGCTGCTCCGCCTGCACCGTCGAAAGCCGTTCATCCCAGAGAGTGACGGGCACGTCGACCGCCGGCACGAGCAATCGCACGAACTCCTGCACGCTCTCCGCCTGCGCACCCACGCCGCCGTCCAGCCGCAGCGGCAGGCCGACGACGACGCCTTCGACGGCTTCCTCAGCCACCAGCGCCGCTATCTCCCCGACGGCCGTCTCCTCCGTCGTCACCTGGAGCGTCCGCAGGGGCACCGCGACCTGGCCGTTGGGATCGCATATCGCCACGCCGATGCGCCTC
>JBEKXP010000031.1:0-16407 GCA_049511815.1 Dehalococcoidia bacterium | reverse complement strand
GCCGCGTCGTGGAGGACACGCGGCAAGACGTTGTCTTTCGAGGGCAATGGTATCTGGAACAGCGCCTTCCCGGGGACGAAAGCGGCAAAATCGGAGGAGTAGCGATTGTTAGTCAGGACCATGTTCCAGGCCATGCCGAGGTAATGGCCCAGTGAAAAGAAGTCGTCGTTGGCCATTAGCGTGCCGCTGCCGGCACCCAGGTAGATGAGCCGCTCCAGCTCATGGCGACGCACAATCTGCGCCAGACGCTGGCCGAAATGGAACGGCCCCTCGTCGACGTCGACGCGAACCTCTGAGGAGAAATGCTGAGCGATCTGGGGCGTGTCGGTGGCGAGGATGGCGCCGTCGACGCCGCCGGAGTCGAGCACGCGCTCCAGCGTGTCGAGCGTGTCTTCACCGAGCGCGCGGCCGAATTCGTCCTCGACGGGGCTGCCGCCCATGCCGCCGAAGAACATTACTAGTTGCGGCAGAGGCATCGCTTGTCCCTCATACGCATTTGGTCAAAGGCCGCTCTCAGAACGGTTCTCATCAATCCTCGTGAGCGAAGGTGAGCGCCCAGACAGAGCCGGCGCCGCCCTGGCGCAGTGCCCGGGCACAGGCGTCGAGTGTTGCACCGGTTGTGGAGACGTCATCGATTAGCAGAACCTGCCTATCGGCGAACTGACCGTCCTTACAGACGAAGGCATTGCGAACGTTGGCTTTTCTTTCATCGGAGGTGCCAGTTCTGGCCTGCGAGGCGGTGTTCTTGCTGCGGCCGAGCGTCTCCTCGTTGACGGGCAGGCCGAGCCGTCGCGCCAAAGCCTGCGCCAAGAGCGCTGCCTGATTGTAGCCGCGCAGGCGCTTTCGCCTCGGAAAGAGGGGCACCGGCACAAGCACGTCGGCGGGAAGCGGGTTGTCGGAAATGAAATCGAAGAGGAGGTCAGCCATGGGCGCGGCCAGAATGGACTCATTCTGGTATTTGAGCTTGTGAACCAGATCCCGCGCGCCGCCTTCGAAAACGAAAGGCGAGCGGAACCCATCAAAGGACGGCTTGGATTCTTCGCAGCGATGGCAGTCGCCACCGAAAGTCGGTTGCCAGCAGATAGCGCAACGCGGCGGCCCGGCGCGCGGCAAGGAGGACCGGCAATCCGGGCAGAGGAAGGACTCCAGACGGCCGCAGACGGCGCAGCGAGGAGGGAACAGCAGGTCAACAGCCTGCCTGCCTGCCTTGCCCAGAATCGCGCTGATGCTCATCATGTTCCCTGGGTTCTGAAGCAGCAGTATAGCTGATCATTGGAACAGTGTCATCGATGGATCATCGGCAATTGTTAATGCTGAGATGAGGTTTGGCCGCCTCTGCCGAAAGAAACACGGGAACTCCCCGCAAAGGTGAAACGATGAGACTGAAGGTTCGAATGTTCGCCGGTCTGAAGGAGTTGGTCGGCGGGCAAGAGATCGTGGTTGAGTTGCCCGATGGCGCAAGGGTAGGCGATCTGGCGGAGGCGCTTGGTCGCGAGTATCCTCGACTCAAGGCTGTGATTCCGGGCCTGGCTTTCGCTGTCAATGAGGAGTACCGGTCGCACGAACACGTACTGCACGATAACGACGAGATCGCCCTGATCCCGCCGATCAGCGGCGGCACGAACATCTTCGAGCTAACAGACGAGCCAATCGACCCCGCGCCGCTGGTGGCGCACGTCTCTGACCAGGCGAACGGCGCCGTCGTCGTCTTTCTCGGCACGGTGCGCAGCGAGGACCGAGGTCGGAAGGTCCTCTCGCTAGAGTACGAAGCATACCGCTCGATGGCGGCGAAGGAGTTGCGAAGGGTCGCCGAGGAGACGCGCGAGCGCTGGCTGGAGGCGAAGGTTGCGATGCGGCATCGCATCGGCCGGTTGCAGGTAGGCGAAACGGCGCTCATCATTGCCGTCTCGGCGCCGCACCGAAATGAGGCGTTCGAGGCCTGCCGGTACGTGATTGATCGGATCAAGCAGATCGTCCCCATCTGGAAAAAAGAAACGTGGGAGGACGGCGAATCCTGGCTGGAGGGCCACCCGGGGGAAGCGGAGTGTGACTAAACGGGCGGCCGCATTTTCTCAAAGCAGAGGTTGCAGTACACGGGTTTGTCCAGTCGCGGGACGAACGGGACCGTGGTCTCGCTGCCGCAGGAGGCGCAGACGACAACGGTCATCTCCTGACGGCTGTCGCCCCGCTCCCTGCGCTTCGCCGCTCGACAGAGGGGACAGCGTTGCGGATCGTTCAAAAGGCCCCGGCGCAAGAAGAAAGTCTGCTCGCCCGAAGTGAAAGTGAATTCTTTCCCGCAATTACGGCACTGTAGCGTCCTGTCTTCAAGTGCCACCTAATCCTCCCAGATCCTTCTAGAGTGGATAACGGGTTACCAGCGGGATTATACGAGATTAGGTAAAGGAAGATCAAGCTACGAGCTATAAGTACTCAAAACAGCTTCAGGCGCAGCCGGGAGGGATGTTAACCGCGCCGTCGTCGCGGTGGCTCGTCATCGGGCGAAGGGGCGCTATCCGGCGGCCGCGGCTTTTGCGACGCGCCGGGCAGCCGCACCTCCGAGCAGACGCTGGGATCGCCGAGCAACGAGGCGATTCGCTCGCCCAGTTCGTCCAGCGACAGGTTGGCGAGCGCCTGGAGGGTTGTAACCACGGTGGGAAGCTGGGCGGTGTGGCGATGCTTGAGGATGCGGAAGATGTCTTCCCACCAGGGGTTGCGCCGGTTGATGTAAAGATCGTCGAGCACGAGGAGCGGTGCTTCGCTGATCTCTTCGACTTCGCGATAGTACTGCTCCGGCTCTCCCTTCTTATCCTTGCGACTGAGGAAGTGGAGCAGGTCGCTCACTTCGATGAAGTACGGCGAATCGCCCAACTGGCGGCGGTAGTTGGTGATGGCGACGGCCAGGTGCGTCTTGCCGCTGCCGGCGGGTCCGGTGAGCATCAGCCAGCCCTCGGGCTTTTGCGCGAAGTCCAGGGCGAAGCGATAAGCGTCCTCAAGGCGGCGCCGTTCGGCGACGGGCAGGTGGAAGCCCTGCGTGTCGAAGCTGTCGAAGGTCATGTTGCGGAAGCGCGGCTGGTCGAAGACGTCGAGCTTGCGTCCGCCGCGGCGACCGCCTGATGCGGGCTCGAGCTCGAAGACGCGGCTCAGCGAGGGGTCGGTCAGGCGGGTCTGGAGCCGATCGTCGATCTTGTGCATGGAGGAGCCGCTGGTGATGACGGTGGGCAGGCGGCCGTTGAAGCGGTGGTTGATTATCTGGAAGAGCTTCTCCTGTGCCCAGGGCGTGCTGCTCTGCCCTCCCAGGTCGTCGAGGATGAGGACGGGGGCGTTGCGCACGCGTTCGAAGGCCTGATCGTAGTCGACGGCGGCCTCTGGATGATAGGCGGCGCGCAAGCGATCCAGCAGATCGGGGACGATGACGAACAGCGCCGGCGTGCCCAGCGCCAGGCAGCGATTGGCGACGGCGGCGGCAACGTGCGTCTTGCCGCAGCCGCTCGGCCCGGAGAGCACGAGCCAGCCGTCGGGGTTCTCGGCGAAACTGCGCGCCTCTTCGACGCAGCGCTGGAAGCGCTCCTGGTCGCGAGGATTGCTGCTGCGGCCGCGCGCGCTCAGGTTGTCGAAGGTGCGGCGCGTGAGCGGGCCGAGGTCGCTGTAGCGTTCCAACCGCGCGCCGCGCTCATCCTCTCGCTCACGCTGGACGCACTCGCAGGGGAACGCTTTCCCGAAGTCGGGATGATCGACCGGGAGGCTGCGACGAACGAAGCCGGCGCCGTCGCAGAGAGAACACACATCTTTCTTCTCTTCGACGAGGCAGCCGGCATCCGAGCTTTCGTCGGGCAGACCATCGGTCATTCGAAGCCCTTCGATTATCTCGTCCAGTCTTCTCATGCCAGCGGTTAGACCTCCACCGAGGTGCGGCTCATCACGCCCTCTTCTTCTCGCAGGAGCAGGTCCTCGAAGCGGGCGATGTTGTGCCGGAAGCGGAGATGCAGGGTGCCTGTGGGCCCGTTGCGGTTCTTGGCGACGATGATCTGGGCATCGCCGGCCGGGTAGGGGGAGCCGTCCTGATGCTGCGACTCCCATTCGTCCCGACGCACGTACACTTCCTCTCGATAGATGAAGACGACAAGATCGGCGTCCTGCTCGATGCTGCCGCTTTCGCGAAGGTCGCTGAGCATCGGGATATGCGGCGAGCGCATCTCCGGCGCGCGCGAGAGCTGCGACACGGCGATCACCGGCACGTCAAGCTCGCGCGCCAGCTCCTTGAGTCCCCGCGAGATATAGCTGATCTCCTGCACGCGGTTGTCGCCGCGCTCCGTGCCGTGGATCAACTGCAGGTAGTCGATGATGACGAGATCGAGGCCACGATCGTGGTGGAGGCGGAGCGCCTTGCCGCGGATCTCGGGCATGCGCAGGACGGCGCTATCGTCGACCCAGATGTCGGCGGCGGCGAGTACGCCAAGCGCGTTCATGACGCGTCGCTCCTCGGCCTCGGTGTGCAGCCCGAGGCGCAGCCGCGTCGAATCGACGCCGGACTCGCTGGCCAGCAGGCGTTGGGCTAGCTGCTCGGCCGCCATCTCCAGGCTGAAAAGGGCGATCTTGGCGTTTTGACCGACGGCGGCGTTGCGGGCGATGTTGAGCGCGAGGCTGGTCTTTCCCAGGCTGGGGCGGGCCGCCAGGATGACTAGATCGGAGCGCTTGAGGCCGCCGAGAAGCGTGTCGAGGTCGACGAAACCGGTGCGGACGTTGCCCTCGAGGCCGTTGCGGAGCGATTCGAGACCGCCGCCTTCCCAGAAGTCGTCCAGGATCTCCTTGATGTGAAGGAAATCGCTAAGGCGCTCGCCGCTGCGAAGGGAAAGCAGCATGCCTTCGGCGCGAGAGAGGGTTTCTTCCAGGTCGGGGCCGCCGCTGTAGCCCATCTGGGCGATCCGGCTCGCGACTTCGATAAGGCGCCGGTAGACGGCGTCGCGCTTGACGATGCCGGCGTAGTGCTCGACGCCGACGGGCGTTGGAAGCTCCGTTACCAGTCGGCTGAGGTAGGCGAGGCCGCCCATTTCCTCGAGGCGGTCGCGGCGAGCGAGCTCGTGGCCGAGGGTGACCTGATTTATGGCGTCGTTTCGCTCGAAGAGGCTGAGACAGGCTTCGTAGGCCCAGGCGTTCTTCTCGCGGAAGAAGTCTTCAGCCTTTAGGATGGGCGCGACGTGATAGATAGCCTCGCTGTCGACGAGGATAGAGGCGATAACGGCTTCTTCTGCTTCGACGTCGTGAGGGGGGAGCCTGTCGGCCAGCATCCTTGCCTCTTCTCGGGCTACTGAACGGAGTTAGTGTTCCTTACTGAGAGCGCGCTTCGTGGCGGGCGACCAGCTCGACAGCAGGCCGTCCAAGCAAAAGACGACCCAGCGAGCGGTGACCGAGAACGAGATAGTACTTCTTCCATATCTTGCGGACGTCGTCGGCAGTTTGCGCCTGCTCTAGCTCTCTTGCTGCCGACCGTGCCGCCTGTTCGTAGTCCTCGTTCATCTGCTTCACCTCGCAGATAGGCTAATCAGCCTGTTCCGGCTCCGCTGCCGGTTCTTCTTCGCTCGCGGCTGGCTCTGGCTCCGCTGCCGGTTCTTCTTCGTTCGCGGCCGGCTCCGGCTCTGCTGCCGGCGGCGCCTCTCCTTCGGTCTCCGCGCCTTCCGCGACGATCTTCAGCGCGACGGCCGGTCGTACGTTGCGGCTGAGCTGGACGACGACTTCGTAGTCGCCGGTCTCCTTGATCGGTTCCGCCAGCAGTACCTGGTGCCGGTCCAACTCGCGGCCGAGCAGCTTGCCCACTTCGTCGGCGACGTCAGCCTGCGTGACCGAGCCGAAGAGGCGCCCTTTGCTTCCCGCCTTGGCGACGATGCGGACCGTCGCGCCGGCGATTCGCTCGGAGAGCGACTGCGCCGCCTCGTCGAGCTGCGCCTGGCGCTTGGCTTCGACGATTGCCCGCGCCTCCGCTTTCCTTACGGCGTCGACGGTTGCGGGCGCCGCCATGCCCTTCGGCAGGAGGTAGTTGCGGGCGAAGCCATCAGCGACGTTCTTGATTTCGCCGATGCGTCCGCTGCCTTCAACGTCCTTCAAAAAGACAACTTTCACTGCGGACCTCCAGGAGGTTGGGATAGGAAGCGGGCCACCTTCACCATGATATGGCCACAGCGCCCGCCGTCAACAAGGGAATCAGTCAACTTGAGCGTGAACTTTCCACATCTCGAACCACAAAAGGCTTTGAGTACAAACGTTCGATCTGGGATAGGATAAGGCACGCGGGATAAGGCGTCAAGAGCACGGGTTGGACGACGGGCGGGCTCATGCGCCAACGAACGCGTTGGGCAGCCCGCGGGCGTAGGCGTTGGTCAGCTCTGGGAGCGGCACGTCGAGGGCGCCGGGGAGCGTCAGATGGTCGCCGCCGACGAGGCCGAGGAATGTCAGCGGAACGTTCTGCCGGCGGGCCAGCGCTTCGAGCTCATCCTTTCGGCCCGGCGGGCAAGAGACGACGATCCGTGATTGCGCTTCGCCGAAGAGCGCGGCATCGAGCCGAGGCGTCGCAAACGTTTCGCCACGCAGGCCGATCGCGCCGCTGATGCAGCTTTCGGCCAGGGCGACCGCCAGCCCGCCCTGCGAGCAGTCGTGGGCGGAGCGAAGGAGACCGGTCGAAATCGCTTCAAGGCAGACGTTTTGAACGCGCGCCTCCAGTTCGAGGTCGATTCGAGGCCGGCCGGCTATGAGACCGTGCATCTCGCGCAGGTACTCGCTGCCGGCAAGGCTTTCGACGGGGGCTTCGGGAGTCGCGCCGAGGAGGAAGACGGCGTCGCCTTCGCGCTGGAAGCCCATCTGGCAGCGGCGGTCCACGTCGTCGAGAAGGCCCAGCATACCGATGACGGGCGTCGGCAAGACGGGCTCGCCGTTCGTTTCGTTGTAGAGGCTGACGTTGCCCGAGATTATGGGCGCGCCCAACTTTTGAGCGGCCGCCGCGATGCCGCGGATCGTCTCTTCCATCTGGTAGTAGACGTCGAGTTTTTCCGGGTTGCCGAAGTTCAGGCAGTCGGTGATGGCCGCGAGACGGCCGCCGGCGCAGACGACGTTTCGGGCGGCCTCGGCGACGGCGATGGCGCCACCGGCGTACGGATCGAGGTAGCAGTAGATGCCGTTGCCGTCGTTGGTCAGGGCGAGGCCTTTCTTGGTGCCCTTGACGCGCAAGACGGCGGCGTCGCTTCCGGGGCCGACGACCGTGTTGGTCAGCACCTGGTGGTCGTACTGGCGCCAGACCCAGCGCTTGTCCGCCAACTCCGGCGTCGAGAGAAGGTTGAGCAGCGCTTTCGCGGCGTCCGGCACGTCCGGCAGGCGCGAAAAGTCGTACGACTGCACCTCGTCGAGGTAAGCAGGGCGCTGGCCGACGCGGCGGTACTCCGGCGGTTTGGTCAGCACCTGGACGGGGATTGCCGCCACCTCTCTGTCGCCATCGAGGACGCGCATAAGGCCGTCGTTGGTGACGCGGCCGATAACGTCCACCTTCAGCTCCCAGCGCTCCAGAAGTTTGCGCACGTCTTCTTCGTGCTCCTTCTTTGGGAAGACAAGCATTCGCTCTTGCGATTCCGAAAGCATCACTTCTTGTGGAAGCATGCCGCGCTCGCGCCTGGGCACGCGGGCGGTGTCGATCTCCATGCCATTGCCGGCGCGGGAGGCGGATTCGACGGTTGAGCTCGTCAGGCCGGCGGCGCCAAGGTCGTTAATGCCGTCGATCCAGTCGGGGTGCTTCTCGGCGAGCTCCAGGCAGGCCTCCATGAGGAGCTTCTCCATGAACGGGTTGCCCACCTGGACAGTCGGGCGGAGCTCGGCGCTGCCTTCGTCGAAGACGCGGGAGGCGAGGACGTTAGCGCCGCCGATGCCGTCGCGGCCGGTGTCGGCGCCTGCGAGCAGGACGATGTTGCCGGGCGTGGCGGCCCGACCCGAGACGAGGTGGTCGATTCGGGCGATGCCGACGCACATGGCGTTCACGAGCGGGTTCGCGGAGTAGGGGCCGGCGAAGCTGACCTCGCCGGCGATCGTCGGGATGCCGAGGCAGTTGCCGTAGCCGCCGATGCCGCCGACGACGCCGGCGAAGAGGTAGCGATTGCGCGGCTCGGAAAGGGGGCCAAAGCGCAGAGAGTCGAGGGTGGCGATGGGTCGCGCGCCCATGGCGAAGATGTCGCGCACGATGCCGCCGACGCCGGTTGCGGCGCCCTCGTACGGCTCGATGGCCGACGGGTGGTTGTGCGACTCTATCTTCATCACGACGCAAATGCCGTCGCCGATGTCGATGGCGCCGGCGTTCTCGCCGCCCATGCTGGTGAGGATGTTCGGGCCGGTGTTGGGGAGCATACGCAGGAGCGGTTTGCTGTTCTTATAGCCGCAGTGCTCGCTCCACATGGCGCCGAACATGCCGAGCTCGACCGCGTTGGGCTCGCGGCCAAGCTTCTCGACGATGAGGCGGTATTCGTCGAGGGAAAGCGACAGCTCCTCGATCAGTTGTTGGTCAACGGTCATGCGCTACTCGCAATTCGAAGGATTCAGTCGAAAACTGCTCATTGCAGGCTGAACGGGGGGTAATTGTCCGTAAGCAAATAGACGTAGGCGGAAACGCGGGTCTGCCAACGCAGGACTCCTACCCCAAACGTGTGTAACCCCCGCGGGTAGCGCCCAACGAACAGAATCGCCCACCAGGCGATGAAGGTCGTCACGTAGAAGGCAAGCTGAAGCACGTACAGCAGGATCACGTGAGGTATGACGAGAACAATGCGGAAGAAGGTGCTGAGCCTGCCGGGCCGGGCCTCGAATTCCGCATCGAAACTCACAGGGTGTTCGCCTTCGAGGCTCGGGTAGTGATCAGTGAGAAACCAGGAGTAGACAGTGAACCTCGTTGTCCAGCGCAGGGCATTCACAGATGCGTCAAACATCCACCTGGGTACCCGCCCGGTGAAGACGATGAGAAGCCAGAACCCAAAGGCAACCGCCAAGGGGATCCATGCGATCGCATACAGGAGGACGATCGCGGGTAGCAGCAGGATCGGCTGAAAGATGCGCCAGCGCGACATCCGCTCCGGATAGGCAATACCGAAGGTGACGCGATACGTGGTCTCAGCGGTACTCATGGTCTCCCTCCTTCTTGAGACTCTCCGCCACGTCCTAAGCCCGATTGCCTGAGAGAGCGGCCACTCCGCTCTCGATTATCGAACGCCAGATCAGCATGCCATCTTCGCCGCCCATCAGCTTCTCGCTGGCGCGCTCGGGGTGTGGCATCATCCCCAGCACGTTGCCGCGCTCGTTAACGATGCCGGCGATGTTGTTCAGGGAGCCGTTGGGGTTCCCTTCCGCCGTCACTTCGCCGTTGGACGCGACGTAGCGGAAGGCTACGCGCCGGCTGTCTTCCAGCATCGCCAGCGTATCCGCGTCGGCAAAGTAGCTGCCTTCGCCGTGAGAGATTGGGATCGTCAGCACCTGGGCGGGCCGGCATTGCCATGTGAAGGGACTGGCAGCGTTCTCGACTCTCAGATGAACGGGCTGGCAGCGGAACTGGAGGCTGTCGTTGCGCCTGAGGACGCCCGGGAGAAGGCCCGCTTCGCACAGGATCTGGAAGCCGTTGCAGATGCCATAGACGAGGCGGCCATTACGCGCGTGATCGGCGACGGCGGCCATGACGGGCGAGAAGCGAGCGATGGCGCCGGCGCGCAGATAGTCGCCGTAGGAGAAGCCGCCGGGCAGAACAACGCAGTCGTAAGGCGACAAGTCGCGCTCGCGGTGCCAGACGTAGTCGACTTTCTGGCCCAGCAACGTGTCGAGCACGTAGTAGCAATCCCCGTCACTCCACGTGCCCGGGAACACGATGACGCCGAAACGCATTATCTCTCCTCGTTGGGGGAACCGGCCAAAGCAATTATACACAAGTTGGACCCGTGGCCCCAGCATCGCGGGGTTTGGCGGGGGTCAGGGCGTTGCTTCTTCGTCTTCCTGAGCGATGCTACCCTCGTCTCCAACGGAGAAAGCGCTTAGCGCGGAAAGAGGGGAGATCCGCTTGCGGCCGCGCCTGGCCGACCTGCCTTTATCTGTCTCGGCGGCCGGCGGGTATTCCAGACGCGGATGATAGACGCCCCGGAGGGTCGATTTGAACGATTCCGAGATGAGGCTGATGTCCCGCAGCGTCAGCGCCGACTCGTCGAGTTGCTTTTCGGCGAGACGTTCGGCGATCACCTCGTCGACGCGGGCGTCAATCTCCAGGGGAGAGCGGTCGGGGGCCGCGCGCACCGCCGCTTCCGCCGAGTCCGCCAGCATTACTATCGCCGCCTCACGGGTCTGAGGGCGAGGGCCGGGGTAGGAAAACGAGGAGGCGTCGACGTCCTTCCCCTGCTTCAGCGCCTTTCGATAGAAGTAGGTCGCCTGACCGGTCCCGTGGTGCTGAGCGATGAAGTCGCGCACCTGCGCCGGCAGATGGTGCTCACGTGCCAGCTCCACGCCATCTTCGACGTGGCGGGAGATGATGCGTGCGCTCTTCTGGGCCGCCAGCTTATCGTGCGGGTTGTTGCCCGCCATCTGGTTCTCGATGAAGTAGCCGGGCTGTCGCAGCTTTCCAACGTCGTGGTAGTAGCAGCCGACTCTGACGAGAAGTGAGTCGGCGCCGATGATGTCGGCGGCACGCTCAGCCAGGTTGCCGACGATGATGCTGTGATGGAACGTGCCGGGCGCCTCGTCCTGGAGGCGTCGCAGGAGCGGGCGGTTGAGCTGCGCCAGCTCCATCAACTGCACGCGCGTGGTTATGCCAAAGATGAAACCGAGGGTGACGAAAGCGCCGACGGCCAGCGTTGCGGACAGGAGACCGTTGACGCTGGACGCCAGGGCGATCCAGGGGAGGTCCCACAACTTGCGATCAACATCCAGGAACCAGACGGCGCCGAGGACCACCGCCGAAACGGCCGCGACGACGAGTCCGGCCAGGGCATATCGATTCAATCGTTCCGCCCTATGGACCGTCAACGCGCCGGCCGCGCCTCCGAAGCCGTAGACAGCGAGAGCCCGCAGCGCATCGAGAGGGCTGGACGTCGCGGCGGCGGAGACGTCCGGCAGGTAGGCGACGACGAAGGTAACGAGGGCCGCCAGCATCGCCGCAACGATCAGCGCGAGCTGCCCTTCGACGAGCACAGCGAGTAGCATCGGCACGGCCGCCAGAGGCAGCGCGTAGGCCAGGAAGTGCCGCTGATGGTCGGGCAAGACGAGCGGCATGTAAAGCTTAGCCGCCAGCACCGCCAGCGCCGAGACCGCAAGCAGCAGGATGAGCCGACGCGGGTCGGCTACGTTTTCGGCGCCGATGGCAAAGACGTAGTAGCCCAGAATGCCAGCGGCGACCAGCGAAAGCAGGATGATGGCCACCAAACTCCGCCATTCCAGGCGACTGGTAAGGAGGCCGGCCTGGCGCATTGCTTCGATTGCCGTGCTGTCGATCACTTCGCCGCTGCGGACGATAGTTTGACCTTTGGTGTAGGAAACGAGAACGGGCACCACGGCGGCGCGCGCGGCGTCCTTCGCCTGGTTCGTCTTCGTCTGGTCGACCTCGAGATTCGGGGCGATCAGCGGCTTGACCAGCGCCGCCACGAGTCCCCTGTCGTCGTCGGCAAGCGACGGGTCGATGAGCTGCGGCACCTGGTCGGCTATGGTGCTCTCCTGGCCGCGGGCCACGCTCCCCTCCAGCACCTTCTCGAGCACGGTTCGCGCCTGGCCGGTGACCAGTTGCCATTCGTCGGAAGACATGTCCAAGATGAGGGACTCGTAATCGGGAGCGAAGAGGTTCTCGGTGCCACCAAGGGCACTCAGCTTCTGAGAACGGGTGAGGTCGGCAGAATTGCGCACGTTTTGCACGTCGCCGATTAGCTTCTCAAGCTTGGTCACCTGCTGCGAGCGCACGTCGGGGCTGAAGACGAGGACGTCGGGAACGGCGGCCGCGGCCTGCTCCCGCTGCTTCTCCGTCAGGACTTCGCTGTTGAACGAGAAGTCGCGGGGGGCCTGCCAGGTGCGAGAAGCGGTATCGCCTTCCTTCGCCTGCTGCTGATGGGGAAAGACGGGAACGAGCGCCAGCGTCAGAAGAACGGCAAGAGCGAGCGCGAAGAACGCGGCATGGACGCCGCTAAGACGTTGCCCTCGCTTGAGGGTGGAACCGCGGGTGGCCGAACTTCCAGCCATCGAAAAGCCCCCTCCACAATGCAGCGTCTATGATACCAAAACGACGCCCGCCGTACCCTGCTCTTCGAATGAAGGGCTGGCCGCTTCTAGACCGACCCGCCTGGTTGCTGTTCCATAAGCAGCTCGGTGACGCGGGTGAGCGCGTTGTAGGCGTAGACCACGTAGTCGCGCGGGTGAAGGTCGAGCGGCTTCAAGGTCTCGTTTCGGGCCGCGACGGGGTCGAAATCGCCGGGCGAAAAACTGACGCCGACCTCCAGCTCGTGCAGCTCGCCGTCCGGCGCCACCACGATGCAGCCGCGCTCCGGTCCAACCGCTGCGCCTCCCTCGACTTCAATGGCAAGAGTGAAGAAGGAGCCCGGAAACGGCGGAAATGGGTCGAGCAGCGCGACGGCCTCATGCAGCAGATCTCGGAGCCTGGCGGCCGTCGCCTCCACCACCATGTCGGCCTGCATCTTGCGCGCCATCGGGCTATCAGTCCGGGACATGACTTGCTTCACCTGGTCGCAAATTGTGCTCTTCCGAAATCCGACCTAACGTTGTCCGGTCGACGGAAGCTATGTTAGCATACTTCCGTCAGAAGTTATTGGCCATTGTGCGTTAACTTCTTTTTGGGGCAGATGCAGCCGACACGACGCGAGATTCTGGACTATCTGCGTAGCCATGGCAAAGGCTCCGTCAAGGAGCTCGGCGAGCTGTTGCATCTCACGTCCACCGGCATTCGCCAGCACCTGACGATACTGGAGCGCGACGGCCTTATCGAAGGGCACGAGGAGCGCGGGCGCGTCGGCCGGCCAGCGCTGGTGTACTCGCTCACCAGCCTCGGTGACGCGCTTTACCCGAAGAAATACGCGAAACTGGCGTCGCTATTTCTCGAAGAGTTGATATCGACGCAGGGCGACGAAGGCGTACAGGACTTTCTGGGTCGCGTCGCCGTGCGGAGGGCAGAGCCGTACCGGGAGCGGATGAACGGGCTTGACCTGCCGGCGCGCGTGGCTGAGGTGACCCGCATCATCGAGTCCGAGGGCTGTCTGGTGTCGATGGCGTCTGAGGGCAAGGATCTCATCATTCAGCGCCTCACCTGTCCCTACCCGGAAGTGGCCCGAGCCCACCAGGCGCTCTGCTCCCTGGATTCCCAGTTCTTCGCTCTTCTGCTGGGCGCAGACCCGAGCCTTGAGAGCTGCATCGTCCGCGGCGACCCGTCCTGCACGTACCGGATTCGGGCGCGCTAAAGTCCGCCGGCCCTCGGCTTCTCGCCCACGTGGACGGCGACGATTCCGCCAGCAAGCAAGCGACACCTCACATCGTCATACCCCGCGTTTCGCAAAAGAAGCGACAGCTCGGGAGCGCCCGGGTACGGTCCCAGCGAGCGCGGCAGGTAGCGAAAGGCCTCGAAGTCTCCGGAGACGAGGCCGCCGAGCAGCGGAGTAACGTAGCGAAAGAGCAAGCGGTAGACCTGGCGGAACACGGGTCGCGTCGGTTGCGTGAGCTCGAGACATCCCAGCTTGCCGCCAGGCCGAAGGACGCGCCGGAACTCCGTGAAAGCACCCGGCAGCGGGACGATGTGCCGCAGCATGAAGGCGTTCACGGCGCCGTCGGCCACGCCGTCGCGAAAGGGAAGCGCCGTAACGTCAGCGATGATGAAGGAGACCTGGCTGTCCAGGCCGGCCCGTTTCAGCTTTTCACGGCCCCGTCGGAGCATCTCCAGCGAGAGGTCGACGCCGACGACGCGGGCTTGCGGTGAACGGCGCGCGATCGCCAGGGCGAGATCGCCGGTTCCGGTCGCGAGGTCTAGGACAATCCCGGCGTTCTGCAGGTCCACTTCGCGCAGGAGGCGTCGACGCCAGCCGCTGATGCGTCCGGCGGTGATCACAAAGTTCGCGAGGTCGTAGCGAAAGGCGATGCTATCGAAGAGGCGCCGGACGTAGCGCGCCCGGCCCAGCTTCTCTTCCATCGCGGCAAGGCTAGCCGTGTTCGGGCGCAAACGCTTGCCGGGAGGCGAGGAAGGCCTGCTTCTCCTGCTCGATGCCCTTGCTGACAAAGGCGACGATGAAGGTGAACAGGACGGCGAAACCGATCACGTACGCCATCTCCTTCACGTCGGAGCCCTCCCAGACGTAGCCAAGCGTGAGGAGCAGGCCGACGGAAAGGTGTACCACGACGGTAAAAGCGTTCGCCGGCGCGAGCTCGACCGGCTGCGAGTGATGTCGGAAGGCGACGAGCGCGGCGCGAACGGCCAGCGGCAGCGTGAGCAGCGGCAGGAGGGTCGGCAGCGGCAGAGCGCCGGCGGCGACAAAGGCGAGGACCCAAGCGTAAGGGATCGCCATCATCGCAGCGTAGACGTAGGCGGCTTTCGGGCGGCCCAGGCGCACGACCCACGTGCGCTTGCCGACGGCTTTGTCGGCGGCGAAGTCCGGGAACTCGTTGACGTAGAGCACGGCGGCAATGAGGAAGGCCAGCGGTACGGCGGCAATGACCGGCGTCCAATCGACGCGTTCGGTCTGGACGAAGTAAGCGCCGAGGGTCATCAGCGTGCCGAAGTTCAGCCCGACAAGGATTTCGCCGATGCCGTGGCTGCCCCAGTTGAATGGCTTCCCAACGTAGAATATGCCCGAGAGCAGACCCGCGGCGCCGAACGCGAGGAGCAGCGGGCCGGTCACGGCGGCCAGGTAGAGGCCGATAACGCTGGCAAGACCGAAGAGGACGGCCGCCCCGACGAGCATCTCCAGCGGCGAGAGGAGGCCCATTTGGATGACTCTGCTGCCGCCGCTGAACGGTCGAATGAACTCGGTGTTGAGATCGTCGTTGCCGCTTACGTGGTCGAAGTAGTCATTGATTACGTTCACCCCGAGGTGGAGCAGACCACCGGCCAGCATCGCCATGAGCAGCAGGGCCCAACTGAACTGATGGCGCGTTGACCAGGCGATTGCGCCGCCGAGCAGGACGGGCGAGATGCTGGCGGTCAGGAACGGCACCCGCATAGCGATGAACCAGGCAAAGGCCTTCTTCTTGAGAAGCGATCCTTCAGTGATGACCCTGCGGTTGGCGGGAAAGAGCAACGTCTCGCTCGTCGAGGGTGTGTTGACGCTTTGCCTTCGCAGTTCGATCCGAGCTGGCGCGACGCGGAAGTACTCTTGCTCCTCGCCGCGCACCAGCGGCGTCCGGCCGGCCAGCAGGTCGCGCGCTCTCTGGCGCTGCGCCGTCTTCCGCAGCGGCATCGCCTTGCCGGTTATTTCGATTTCTCGTGTCTCGCCATCAGAGCCGCGGAGAACGAGCAGCGAGACACCCGGGTGGAAGCCGAGTTGCAGGCATCGGAGGTCGTTGCGCCTCAACCCGACATAGATGCTGAAATCGTCGTCGCAGGCGAAAGGGACGAGGCTGCTGCGCAAGTCGCCACCGGCTACCGTCGAAAGCGCGGCGTGCGTTGATTCGTCCAGAGCCGCCCGAACCGCCTTCCGCAAATCCTGGTCTTCGAACCGCTGCATCTTCCCGCCTTCCGCCGTTAACAGAAACTGGAGGCCCGTCTTCGTGGGCCCAAACCGATTGTAGGTATGGATTCGAAAAGCTGTCAAGGCCGGCTTGGCCGCGACGGTGCTCCCTGCCATAATCGGACGGCAATGGCTCGAATACGGCGAACATCGACCCGCAAGCGACACGCGTTCTGGACTGCCTGGCTGGTGGCGGTTGCCGCCTTCGTGGTCGTGTGCGGGTTCGCCGCCGTCAGCGACCGCTTCCCCGGCGACCTGGCGCTTGCCCGTCGCGTCCAGGACTTCAACGACTTCCATTTCGGGCCGGTGGCCGGCTTTGCCAATACCGCCGGCGGCACTTGGCTCGCCATTGTCATCACTCTGGCGTTTGCCGCCGCATTCCTCTTTCTGAAAAGACCCTGGGAGTCGGTGATCGTCGTCGGTACGTTCGTTCCGAGGGCGCTGAGGCAAGCGCTTGCGCAGGCCGTGGCTCGTCCGCGTCCGTCAGCAGCGCTCCTTCAAGTCCGCGACCACGTCTCTGGCTACAGCTTTCCAAGCGGGCACGCGACGACGGCATTTGTTCTGTACGGGACGCTTTTCGTCCTGGCAGGCGCGCTCATCCCACACGCGGGGCTGCGGCTGCTCTTCCGCGCCGCATGTGTGACGATGATCATCTTGACGGGACTGGCGCGAGTCTACGTCGGCGTGCACTGGCCGAGCG
>JBEKXP010000030.1:0-16557 GCA_049511815.1 Dehalococcoidia bacterium | reverse complement strand
CGTGACGGCGTTCAGCAGATATACGTCATGAACGCGGACGGTTCCAACCAGGTGCGGATAACGAACGATTCGTCCAATGACTGGGCCCCTTCTTTCTCGCCAGACGGCACCAAGATCGCCTTCGTGACAGATCGAGCTGGTGCCCCCGGCCCAGGCGTTTACGTGATGGACGCTGACGGCTCGAACCAGCAAGACCTGTCGAATAGCCCCGATACGACGGACTTCGCGCCCGCGTTTTCGACCGACGGATCGCGAATCGCCTTCGCCTCCGACCGCGGCGGAAGCCCCGAAGTGTACATAATGAACGCGGACGGCTCGTCCGTCCAGTTCATCAACCACAACGGGGCCTCGGATATCAGCCCCGCCTGGTGCCTGACCCCCTAGTCCGACATGCTCCACGCTGAAGAGGTAAGGAGATCTCTTGAGCAGCAAGAGGCGGAGTTGTCCCCTTACGCGGCGAAGAGCAGCGCCAGCCGCGGGCGGGAGCGTCCGGAGCCGCCTTCACCGGTCCGCCTGGAGTTCCAGCGAGACCGCGACCGCATAGTTCACTGCAAATCCTTTCGACGGCTGAAGCACAAGACGCAGGTGTTCGTGGCACCCGCCGGCGACCACTACGTCACGCGGCTGACACACACGCTGGAGGTGGCGCAGATCGCCCGGACTATCGCTCGCGCTCTGAACCTGAACGAAGACCTGACAGAGGCGATAGCGCTGGGACACGACCTGGGGCACACGCCGTTCGGGCATCGCGGGGAGGAGGCGCTGGCAGACCTGCTACCGGAGGGGTTCTCGCACAACGAGCAGAGCCTGCGCGTCGTGGAGCGACTGGAGCGCGGCGGCAAGGGGCTGAACCTGACGTGGGAGGTGCGCGACGGAATCCTCCACCACTCGAAGTCGCGGGAGGGCGTCATGGTGTTCGATTCGGGGCTGCCGGCGACGCTGGAGGGACAGATCGCGCGGATTGCCGACAGCGTCGCATATCTGAACCACGACATAGCGGACGCCATTCGCGCCGGGCTGCTGACGGACGACGATTTGCCGCCGAACGTGCACACCACGCTCGGCGACCGGCACTCGAAGCGCATTAACACGCTGGTCTGCGATATCGTCGACGAATCGTGGGCGGCGACAGGGAAGGTTCCGGTGCAGGAGGCGCCTTCGATCCGGATGAGCGAGGGCGTCCTCGAAGCCACGGATGAGCTGCGGGAGTTCATGTTCCGCCGCGTCTACCTGTGGGAGGACGCGCAGCCGGAGGCGGCAAGCGCGAGACGCCTGGTCCGGTTCCTCTTCGAGTACTACCTTGCGCACCCGGCGGAGATCAGCTCGGACTTTGCTCTGGGCGACGACCCGCCATGGCGGCGCGCGGCGGACTACATCGCAGGCATGACGGACACGTTCGCCATGGACCTTGGGCGCCGACTGGGTTTCGAAGATTGAGCGCTTTTCGCTCCCGGGCGGCTACATCTGGCGACGCCGTTCTGCTAGAATAGGCGCGCCCGCCGAGGTGGAAGGCGGCACGGGATCCGATCTCTGCCAACGATGAGACATTCCCTTCGAAAAGACGGCGCTTCATTCTTCCGCAGCCCCATGGCGCTCGTTGCGGTCGCGATGGTCGGAGTGGCGCTGGCGTTCGCCATCGCGTTCATCTTCAAGGCGAGCGGAAGCACGAAGAGCTCTGTCTCGGTACCGACAGGAGTGGCCCGGATGTCGACTGCGGGCGCCACGCAAGACGTCATCAATGGGCCAGCCGCCAAGGCGACGGACTCGGTCAACGTTCGCAGCGGGCCGAGCAACGACTACGTGGTCCTCGGTGTCCTGCGGCGCGGCTCGGAGGCGAAGATCGTCGGTCGCAGCGACGACGGCGATTGGCTGGAGGTCGAGTACCCGACGCACTCGAACCTTTACGGTTGGATAATCGCCAGCTCGGTGGACACAAGCGCCGACCTGACGGCGATCCCCATCGCCACACCGGAAAGCCTGCCGATGGTGATCGTTCCCACCGAGGTGCCGGTGACGTTCGCGCCGGAAGAGACCGCCGCGGCCACGGCTACCGCCGTTTCGCTGACGCCGACGTCGTCGCAGTTGCCGGACTTAGTGGTAAGCGGAACGCTGATTTCGGGCGGGACGCTTGTTGTGACCGTCACGAATCAAGGAAGGGGAGCGTTGAAGGCCGCGCTAGTCGAGGTGGGCGTCTTTGACACGACGGGGACGCAACTGCTGAAGCTGGCGAATACGACGGTGCAGAGCCTGAACGCCGGCGGGAGCATTGACGTTCGAACCGGATACCTCGCGGTCGTTGGCCTGACCGAGGTCCTGGTGATCGTCGACCCGAACGGCAAGATCAAGGAGTCGGACGACACGAACAACCGGCTTGTCGTCTCGATATCGCCGACTGCGACTCCGGAAGCCGCGAAGCCGACGCCGGCCGCAAAGGCCACGGTAGCAGAGGAAGGCACGTCAACGCCGCATCCGTAAGGATGCAGGCCGCGACATTATCAATGGAGCGCGTGGTAGAAAACAGACGGACGTCGAGGCGCGATGTTGCGTCTTCGTGAGGGATCCGGTCGACGATGAATGCGAGCGAGGAGATCAAGCAGCGGCTGGACATCGTCGACGTGATCGGCGAGTCGGTGAGTTTGCAGAAGGCGGGACGCAACTACCGGGCGCTCTGCCCCTTTCACGTCGAGAAAGAGCCATCCTTCTACGTCTTCCCGGACAGGGGCACCTGGCACTGCTTCGGCGGCTGCTCCACCGGCGGCGACCTGTTCGCCTTCGTGATGAAGAAGGAGAACGTCGATTTCACCGGCGCGCTGCGGTTGCTGGCGGAGCGGGCGGGGATCAGCCTGGGGAAGAAGAGCCGCGCGTCTGAAGAGACGGAGCGAGACCGACTGCGCCAGGCGAACGAGGCGGCGGCGTTGTTCTTCCACAACGCGCTCTTGAACACGCAGTCCGGCGTTAAGGCGCTTGATTACCTTTCGCTGCGCGGTATCGACCGGCAGACGGCGGAGGGGTTCCAGTTGGGCTATGCGCCCGACTCCTGGGACGCTCTGCGCGAGCACCTGAAGGGGCGCGGCTTCGGCGAGGGAGAGCTCTTGCGAGCGGGGCTGCTCGTCGAAGGCGAAAAGGGGATGTACGACCGCTTTCGCCACCGCGCGGTAATACCAATCCGCGACGGGCAGGGGCACGCCGTCGGCTTCGGCTCGCGGAAGCTGCCGGCGAAGGACGGCGAGGAGCCTGCCGGCGACTCGGAAAGCCCAAAGTACTTAAATACGCCGCAAACGCCGATTTTTGATAAGGGCGCAATACTCTTCGGGCTGGACCGGGCGGCGGAGAGCATCCGGCGCGCGGACGTGGCGGTCATTGTGGAAGGCTACATGGACGTGATTGCGGCGCATCAGCACGGCAACGGCAACGTCGTCGCCAGCATGGGCACGGCGCTGACGGAGCGTCAACTCGGGCTGCTGCGGCGGCTGACGGAGAACATCGTTCTCGCCTTCGACCCCGACGAGGCTGGAAGCACCGCGAGGGAGAGGGGCGGCCAGAAGGGGATTCTCGCAGCGGCCTCTGACGAAGATGGGTCGAGCGGATGGATTGCGATTTCCAGGTTCCGGAGGGAGCACGGCACTACGATCCGAAAGATCGCACGGTCACATGGAGACACGCGCGACCCTGATGAGATAATCCGATCCGATCCCGACGAGTGGCGTCGGCTTGTCAAAGAAGCTCAACCGCTTCCTACGGATTCCATCATGGATTCCGTGTTGCAGCCAATCAGCGCGCGCCGAAAACATAGGCCAACCCTGAGCCCGGGCTCGGATGTCGAGAAAGTCGATGCTTCAAGGGCGGAGGAGGTGTGCCTAGCGCTGCTCATCCGCTATCCGCAGTTGCGCGGGCAGGGGCTGACGCTGGATGAGGAGCTATTCGTGCGGACGGAGAACCGTCAGGTGTTCGCGGCGTGGCGGGCGTCGGAGCCGCAGCGGCCGCTGGCGGAATCGCTGGCGGAGGAGCTGCGCCCGCACCTGGAGCAGATCGAGTCGCGCAATCTGCCGCCGTTCGACCCGGCGCAGGCAGAGAAGGCGTTACAAACGTGTGCGGAGCACCTCAAAAGGAGTAAGATTAAGGTAGAAAGGGCGTTTATAAGTCTGGAGATAGCAGAGAAAGAACAAAGGCTAGGCGCCAGACATCTGCTTGAGCACGCCCGAAAGCTAATGGAGGGCGAGGCTCCTTCCCAAGACCTGCCCGAAGATGAGACCGCCGATGCAAGAATCGTCGTGCGGGACATGGAGGCAGGTCTGGAGCTTCATGAGCGGAAGACTTAGGCCCCGCAAAGGAAAAGCAAGAACGAAATCATGACAAGTGACTTTGACGAAAGAGAAGAAGCGGACGAGGACCCCTTCGCCGAGGACGAGGAGAAGAAGCCGAAGGGCCTCGTAGACCTCGGGCATGAGGATGACGAGTTCGAGCCGCTAGAGCGGGTATACAACCGCCTGTCGGACCGCGGACTATCGGTAATCGACACGGACCGCGAAGCGGGGCCGGCGGCTGAGCCTGCGGAGGCAGAGACTGACCTGTGGACCGAGCCGGAGGAGAAGGTCAAGCCGGAGAAGGACGAAGACCTCCTCGTCGAAGAGCAGGAGGGAATCGACGACCCTGTCCGCATGTACTTGCGGGAGATCGGCAAGGTCTACCTGCTGACGGCCGACGACGAGAAGCGGCTGGCCCGGGCGATGGAGGAGGGCAAGCATATCCAACGCATCGAGCGGCGCTGGCTGGAGGAGCACGGCCGCCCGGCGAAGGGATCGGAGATACTGCTCAGCCTCCTGAACGAGCTATACGAAGCGCGCAAGTACTATAACGGGGTCGCGAAGCAGTTGGGGCTGGCAAAGGCGTCGGTGTCGCAGCGGATAGGCGATCCGGCCTTCCGCTCAGCGGTCGACGGCGAGCTCGACCAGGAGCTGGCGACGGGGCTATTCGAATCGCTCAAGCTGCAACCGGGGCAGGCGGAGCAGGCGCTCGTACGGCTGTCGATTATCACGCACGTCCTGACGCCGGAGCTTGTGCGGCTGGCCGGGGAATCGCTGGGCGGCGAGGAGAACCTACTGCCGCCGCCATGGGATGATCTGCCTAAGCTCGATTCGCACGAATCGACGTTCCGCTCCTACTTCGACCACCTGAAGCGCGAAGGTTATCGGGCGGAGAAGCGGCTGACGGAGGCGAACCTGCGCCTGGTGGTAAGCGTGGCGAAGAAGTACATCGGGCGAGGGATGTCGCTGCTCGACCTCATCCAGGAGGGGAACATCGGTCTCATCCGCGCCGTCGAGAAGTTCGACTACCGCAAGGGTTACAAGTTCAGCACGTACGCGACCTGGTGGATCCGCCAGGCGATTACGCGCGCCATCGCTGACCAGGCGCGGACGATCCGGATTCCGGTGCACATGGTCGAGACGATCAACAAGCTGGTACGAGTGAGCCGTCGCCTCGTGCAGGAGTATGGCCGCGAGCCGACGAGCGACGAGATAGGCCGCGGCATGGAGATCGCCCCGGAGCGCGTGCGGGAGATTATCAAGGTCTCGCAGGAGCCGGTGTCGCTGGAGACGCCGATCGGCGAGGAAGAGGACAGCCACCTGGGCGACTTCATCGAAGACTCGGCCGCGCTGGCGCCGCCGGAAGCGGCATCGCACCAGCTCCTGAAGGACCAGGTGATGGAGGTGCTGGCCAGCCTGACGCCGCGCGAGCGGAAGGTGCTGGAGCTGCGCTTCGGGCTGGAGGACGGCCGGAGCCGCACGCTGGAGGAGGTTGGCCGCGAGTTCAACGTGACGCGGGAGCGCATCCGCCAGATCGAGGCGAAGGCGCTACGCAAGCTGCGCCACCCGACGCGCAGTCGCAAGCTGCGGGATTACCTCGAATAGCACTCCACGTTGACTTTTCCTCGAAAGCAGACCTACGATCTATGTAGGGAGAACCGCAATGCCACTGTATGAATTCTACTGCCCCACCTGTGAGAACAAGTTCGAGCTGTTGCGCTCGATGAGCCGCTCCGACGAGCCGGCGACCTGCCCCAGCGGCCACGAAGGCGCTGAGAGGGTGATCTCGGTCTTCTCGGCCTTGACGAAGAGCGCTGAGGGAGACGTGTCGTCGGTGGCGAGCGCCTGCAGTAGCTGCTCGACGGGCGATTGCGGGAGCTGCGGCATCGGCTGAACGCCAGGCGGGAGCGATCAAGACGGAGGGGAGCAGAGCGCTCCCCTTTTTCGTTGTACGTTTCGCGTCGAGCGGGCATCCTGCCCGCCTCATGAGCACAGCCGGTCGGGCGAGACGCCCGACCTACGCGGGCCTAGGGCACGGGTTGGTGGCTCGGCAGGAGGCGATGCCGGACCGCCTGCCAGCTCACGGTCAGATGAACGGCGGAGGCGACCGCCAGGATCGCCGCTTCGACGACTGTGAGCACGCCGAGCGCCATCGTAATGTCGAACCAGAAGCCTTCGGGGAACATCTGGATGAGGTGGTCGGTAGCCGGGTTGAGCTCCCACAAGTTGTTGCTGAAGGCGATGTGGTGGAACTGCGTGAACGCCTGGTCGAAGCCGGTGGCGGCGACGATTGCCAGCGAGCCGACGACGCCGATGGTCAGCAGGGCGCCGGTCAGGGTATGGGCGGCCAACGTGCGCAGCGGTCGCTCTCGCGCCCAGACGAAGACGCCGACGACGTATGCCATTATGTAAACCAGGGCGATCTCCTGCACGTGGTTCACGAAGCGGAAGACGCTCTTCACGTCGTGCAGGTGTAGAGTCTCGCGATCGTTGAACAGCGATATCTCGCGGCTGCCCTGCGTCACCTGGACCGAGATGTACTGCTGGTCGTTGTTGAAGTAGCTGCGAAGCTCGGCGCCGGCGCGGTCGAGGTCGGCGCGCGATACGCCGGTTCGGGCCGGGGCGTCGTAGTGGCCGAAGGCATAGTCGTAGACGTGCTTATCGTTCGCCAGAACGCGAACGTTGGTGCCTATGAGCGCCAGAGGGATGGCAAGAACGAACAGGGCCGCTGCCAGGCCACGGACGACCGCCAAAGCCGCACCTTCCTCACCTGAAACGCCCCGCCCGACATCAGGTTCATCTGCTGATATGTTAGGTAGGCAGCTTAACCTTGTCAATCCTTTTCGCCGACCTTTATAATCGGGCTAGCCGCCTGCAGGAGATCCCCATGCCGGAACCCGAACAGCCACCCGTGCCGGACACGCGCACCTTCGACGGGCTGCGCGAGATCGTGCGTCGCCTGCGAGCGCCAGACGGCTGCCCCTGGGACCGCGTCCAGACGCACGAGAGCCTGCGTCGCTTCCTGCTGGAGGAGACGTACGAGACGCTGGACGCGCTCGACGGCGGCGATCCAGGCAAGCTGCGCGAGGAGCTCGGCGACGTGCTCCTCCAGATACTGCTGCACGCCCAGATCGCCTCGGAGAGCGGCGAGTTCGACGTCGATGACGTGATCGAAGGCATCGCAACGAAGCTGGTGCGCCGACATCCGCACGTCTTCGGCCAGTCGAAAGTGAAGACCGCAGACGAGGTCGTGCTCAGGTGGGAGGAGATCAAGAGCGAGGAGCGCGGTGGCGCTGACGAGGAGGACCCGCTGGCGCGGGTGCCGCAGACGCTGCCGTCGCTCGCGTACAGCCAGGCGCTGCAAGAGAAGGCCGCGACGACGGGGTTCGACTGGCCGGGTGTGCCGGACGTACTCGATAAGCTGACGGAGGAGGCGTCGGAGCTGGCGCGGGCGGAGTCGCTGGACGAGCGACGCGAGGAGCTTGGCGACACTCTCTTCGTGCTGGTGAGCCTGGCGCGGAAGCTGGGGCTGGACGCCGAGGAGTCGTTGCGGCTGGCGTCGCGGCGGTTCCGGCGTCGCTTCGAGCGGTTGCAGGCGCTGGCGCGGGAGCGCGGGCTGCGGCTGGCGGAGATGCCCATCGAAGCGCTGGAATCGCTCTGGCGGGAGACGAAGGCCGGGTTATAATCACGTCGTCCCGCCGGCCCCAGGGCGGGGTACGAACCGGGCAATCGACGCCACGACCCCAAAGGCGATAGACGGCGGGCAAGATGCCCGCCCTACGCGATAAGTGCTCCAGTTGTTGACGAGCCTGAAACGCGGCTGCGATACTGAAGCTGAGGAGACGGATGGCATGGGGGAGCAGCCGCCGTTCGAGACGTTCGACCACACCGCCGACATCGGCATCCTCGCGCGCGGCGTCGACCTGGCGGAGGCGTTCGCCAACGCCGCAAGAGCGATGTTCTCGCTGATGGTCGACCTCGAACGCGTGGAGCCGCATCAGGAGCGCCGCATCGAGGTCGAGGCCGACGACCGCGAGTCGCTGCTCGTCGGCTGGCTGGCGGAACTGCTGTACGTGAGCGAGGTGGACAACCTGGTCTTCTGCCGCTTCGAGGTCGACGAAATCAGCGACACGCGCATTGTCGCCCGCGCCTTCGGCGAGCCTCTGGACCTGGAGCGCCACAATCCGAAGCTGATGATTAAGGCCGTGACACGCCACATGCTGCAGGTCGCAGAGACCGACGGCGTCTGGCAGGTGCGCGTCATCCTCGACATCTAGGCGGTCTTGCGATGAGCAAGGGATGGCTCAGCATTCTGGAGAAGGTCGACGACTGCCGCTGGCGGCTACCCGTGAGCTACAAGCCGGGCATGCGCGTCCCAGGCCTCATCTACGCCGATGAGCGCCTGCTGAAGACAATGGCCGAGGACCAGGCGCTCGAGCAGGTAGCGAACGTGGCCTTCCTGCCGGGCATCGTCGGCTACTCGCTCGCGATGCCGGACATCCACTGGGGATACGGCTTTCCCATCGGCGGCGTGGCGGCGATGCGGCTCAACGGAGGCGTCGTGTCGCCCGGCGGCGTCGGCTTCGACATCAACTGCGGCGCGCGCCTACTCAGAACGAACCTGACCGAAGCGGAGGTGCAGCCCTTCCTCGGCCGCCTGGCCGACCAGCTCTTTCGCGACGTGCCGTCCGGGCTGGGCGCGCACGGTCCCCTGCGGGTCTCCAATGCCGAGCTGGAGGATATCATGGTGCGCGGCGCTGCCTGGATGGTCGAGCGGGGCCACGGGACGGCGGACGACCTGGAAACGACGGAGTCGCACGGCTGCCTGGCGGGCGCCGACCCGTCGACCGTCAGCCGGCGGGCGCGGGAGCGCGGCCACGAGCAGCTCGGGACGCTGGGCGCCGGCAACCACTTCCTGGAAGTCGAGGCGGTGGAGGCGGTCTACGACGAATCGGCGGCGCAGGCGTTCGGGCTGTCGATGGGGCAGGTCGTCGTCTCCTTTCACTGCGGCTCGCGGGGCTTCGGGCACCAGGTGTGCCAGGACTATCTTGCCGTCATGGAGAAGGCGTCGCGCCAGTTTGAGATCGTCCTGCCGGACCGGCAGCTTGCCTGCGCGCCCCTCGATTCGAAGCCGGGCCGGGACTACCTGACGGCGATGGCGGCGGCGGCCAACTTCGCCTGGGCGAACCGGCAAGCAATCGCGCACTGGGCGCGACAGGCTTTCGCGCAGGTGCTCGGTCGTCCGGTCGAAGAGCTGGGCATGACGCAGGTGTACGACGTCGCGCACAACATCGCCAAGGTCGAGGAGCACCGGGTCGACGGGCAATCGATGCGGCTGTGCGTGCACCGGAAGGGGGCGACGCGCGCCTTCCCGCCGGGCCACGCGGAGGTGCCGCCGCGCTACCGGAAGGTCGGGCAGCCGGTGCTCGTTCCCGGCGACATGGGGCGCTACTCGTACGTGTGCGTCGGGACGGAGCGGGCGATGGCGGAGACGTGGGGCTCGACGTGCCACGGCGCGGGACGGCTGCAGAGCCGCGGGGCGGCGAAGCGCTCGCTGCAGGGCGTGGACATAGCCGGCGGGCTGGAGCGACGGGGGATCGTCGTGCGGGTGCGGAACCGGGCGCTGCTGGCGGAGGAGGCGAGCGAGGCGTACAAGGACGTGGCGGCGGTCGTCGAGGTGCTCGACCGAGCGGGGATATCGCGGAGGGTGGCGCGGCTTCGGCCGCTGGCGGTGATCAAGGGGTAGAACGTCGCCGTCGCGATTGGAAATCCAGGGCGCATGGCTGCGCCTTCGCCGCCGAGACTGGAAAGTCTCGGCTACGTTATTTATTGGGTCGGCGTCGGAGCGGCATTCTGGTTGAGCCAGGGGTCAACGTCCGCGAAGAACGTGTCGAGGTCACGGTCGTTGGCGAGGGCGGTCTGGACGTCGCCGAGCATGGCATCGTACTGCTCCAGCATCGGGACGGCCTGCTGGTAGGTGTCGCGCAGGTCCGGCGGCGCAAGGTCCGAGAGGGTGGCGACGAGGCCGGCAGTGGTCGAAGGCTGGTGCGAAGCCGGCCAGTAGGTGCTGGTCGATGACGTTTCGCTGATGAGACCGCTCGTGTCCTGGGCGGACGGCTGGTCGCGGCCCGCCCAGTCGCCAGCGACGCGGAGAACATGGGTCAAGTAATCGCCGGCATCGCCGATGGCGGGGGTGTGGCCGCCGGCAAAGGCGAGGCCGACGTTCAGGAGCACGGCGGCGACGACGAGGGCCAGGAGCGTCGAAAGGAGGAGCCGGAGGGTGGCCAGGCACGCGTGCAGGACGAGTCGCGCGACGGCGAGAGGCGCGGCGATAAGCAGCGGCGTACGGCGAGAGAAGCCGGGCTCTCCTTCGAGCAACTCGTAGCGAATGGCGACGCTCCCTGACAGACGCGCCTAGACGCGACCACAGGGCGGGGTTGTCGCGGGGGCCGGGGCGTTGGACCGGCCTCATATGGTTAAACGCGGGAGGGGCGTCGCACGTAACGGGGCGGCGCAGGCTTTCGGCAGGTGTTTCCCGACGCAAATGCAGGGCGTAAAGTGGATCGTGGCATCGAAATATCAAACGAGGGTCGCTATGAAAACCGCCGTTGTCGCATCTGTCCTGGGGGCCGTCCTCATCGCGTCGTCATTGCTTGTCGCCGGCTGTGGCAGCGGCGACGGTGATTCGGCAACTCCGGCGGTTCTTCCGGCAAGCAGCCACGTGACGCTGACGCAGGTGAAGGCACCGGACAGCAACGCCAGCGGGACGCTGTACATCGGCGACTCGTCTACCGGCGACATCTTTCAGGTGAATACGCAACCCAAGTCGACGCTGTCGCCGCTGCAATGGCTGTCACCGACTCAGCTCATCGTGGCCGGCTACTACGGCGACTACTTCGTGCTCGACCTGGACGCGAAGACTCTGAGCCAGCTTCCGGGCACCGTGAGCGAATCGAGAGTTACCTTCTCGCATGCGGGGGACATGCTGGCGACCACCGGGCCTAACGGCGAGCTGCTGATCGCGTCGGCGAAGGACGGTACGCAGCTAAGCGAGGTCACGAGCAACCCTACGGCGTACGCGCTCTGGGCGCCGGACGATAAGCACGTCTTCTGGCCCGGCTCGCCTTCCGGCATCGCCGCGGTCGGGTCTGGCTGGAAGGTTGTGACGGTCGACACCGGCCAGTCCGCGTTGAACGCAATCTGGACGAAGGACAGCAAGTCGGTAGTGTTCACGGATTCAGCGGGCGTCTACTCCGTCGACGCGGAGAGCGGCGCCAAGACGATGCTCTACTCCTGGCCGGCGGGCAGCAACGTGCAGCCGCACGATCTACAGGTCTCGAACGACGGCGATTACGCCCTGGTCACGACGAGCGGCAGCGGCGTCAGGGCGCTGGTCGTGTCGCTTTCCGGCGCGACGAAGGGTTCTCAAGTCACCGCCACCTGGTCGGGCAATGCCACGTGGTCGCCGACAGAGGACGTGCTGGCGACAATCGCCGACTGGTGCACGCCGCAAGCGCGTCTACTGCTGCTCAACCCCGACGGCAGCGTGCGATCGACGGTCGCGACGGACCAGGCGCTCCAGACGCCGGCCTTCTCGCCCGACGGGCGGACCATTGCCTATGTTGGGGCCGACCCGAACGCGCAGGGCAGCACGACGGCGAAGGATGGGCTCGTGCTAAGGAACGTCGCTGAGAACGCGGTGGTGACGTTCCTGCCGGGCTTCCACCGCGCCGACTCGTGGTCGCCGGACGGCCACTGGCTGGCGTATTCGCCGGGGCCGACGCCGTACGAGTGCATGGACACGGGCGGGAGCACGCAAATCCTCCCGTTCCCGTAGGCGTCGCGCTTACTCACAGACCTCGCCCTCATGGCGTCTCAGTCGCAGGCGGAGCGTACCGCTGGTATAGCGGATGCCCCCGCCGAAGGATTATGTTAAGCTTCGACGCGCACAGGCTGGGGGACTGTCGTGAGGGACGCCAAAGCTACTTCGCTGCTTCCGTTCCTGGTGATCGCGGTGGCCGCGCTGCTCGTGGCCGGCTGCGGGCGCAGCGGCGCCGACAACGCTGCGTCGAACGCGCCGACGATTACGCCTTTCGCGACCGAGACGCCGTCGCCGCTTCTGCCGGAGCTGAGCTCTATAACGCTGGCGCCGGCAGGCCCGCCCGCGGCCGACGGTGAGCTTCCGGCGGGCATCTACATTGCCGACGCGTCGACGGGACAGGCGTACCAGGTGGTGACAGCGCCGGGGCCTATCCTGGAGCCGTGGGAATGGATATCGCCAACGCGGCTCGTGCTGTGCGGCTGGCAGGCGTCGGACCGGAGCTGCTACTTGCTCGATCTCGACGGGAAGACGCTGCGTCGCCTTCCCCGCTCGGATGAGCAGGCGATCACTTTCTCCCATTCCGGCGACCTCATGACGACGCTGGACCTTTTCGATCTCGTCATCTCGTCGGTTGCGGACGACCGCGAGATCGGCCGGATAGTCAACGGGCCGATGGCTATCGAGAACTGGAACCCCTACGTGAGCTGGGCGCCCGATGATAAGCACATCTTCGTTCGGTCGGCGGGAAGCACGACCGGTTTCATCGCCTCCGTCGAAGCGATGCCCAAGACTGTCTCCGCCGATACGCCCGGCAACAACGTGACGGCGGACTGGATGCCGGACAGCAGCGCGGTGGTCTTCGCGAACGACTCCGGCATCTTTTCAATCGACGCCGCGAGCGGCCAGACGACGACGCTCTACTCGTGGCCGGCGGGGAGCAGCTTCGCGCCGGACGACGTCAGGCTTTCGCCGGACGGGAAGTCCGCCCTGGTCATGGAATATCCTTCCCGGACCGCCTACGTCGTGCCGCTCGATGGGAGCGCGGGCGGAACCGAGATCACGAACGTCGAGCCGCTGGACACGCAGTGGTCGCCGACGGATGACGTCTTAGCGCTGATTGCGGACCGCTGCACGTCGGACTCGCGGCTGCTGCTGATCAACCCGGACGGCAGCATCCGCACGACGGTCGACGGCGCCGACTTCATACCGCGCTTCTCCGCCGACGGAGGGATGATCGCTTTCGTGGGGCCCGATCCGTCGGGGAGCGGGACGCAGGGGTCATACGGCGTGGTCGTGAGGAGTGCCGGCGGGGACTACGGCGTCGCGTCGTTCGTGCCGAACTTCTTCGACGACACGACGTGGTCGCCGGACGGTCGCTGGTTTGCGGACGAGACGGGGATAATGCCGCCGCCGTACGCGAACAGTTGCGTGGAGACGGCGTCGAAGACGGAGATTACGCTGTTCCCATAGGCCTGACGCTTGCGCGCGTCCAGCGCAGCTTCGGGATCGGGCAACATCTGCGAGGATCTTCCCACCATCCCGCCCTAGACGTGTTTGTCTCTCTGGGGGACACCCCCAGACCCCCGGCAGAGGGAAGGCTCCCTCTGCACACCCTCTTGCGACGACCGCAGGTCCGGTCTCGCTCCGCAGGGACAGTTCTTGGGGAAGCGCGTCTAGGGTGGGAGCCGCTCGGCCCTTGAGGCGACGGTTTCGCCAGTCTCTCGGCGTCGTCAGACGAAGGGTGCGGGATTCATCCCATAAAGTCGTAGTCCGTCCGGCGGCTGGCCCGTCTGGCTAGTCGTGCCCGTCGCGTAATTGGCGGTAAGTGAGGTCGCCGGTGGAGCCTGGGATGGGTTCTCGGGCAGGTGCTGTGGTTCGTCCACGTACATTTCTTGGCAACTCAGCGATAAGCTGCTGTGCAGGCTTCGCCCGCCGTCGCAGTCGCCGCGGGCACCGAAGAGAAAAGTGGCGACAATGAGTGGGGCCAAGCCACCTCCTGCGGCAGCCAGGCCACGGGATTGAATCCGCGCTCCGATGCTCGTGTCGCGAAGCGGGGGGCTTGGCAGGGCCTGATTCGAAGGCAATGTCACTGGGGCGGATTGCCGACGAGCATCCCGGCGGTGTGCCCGGGCGTATGAGCATTTCTTCGGAAAGCGCTTGTGCACGTGATCAGTATACCACAGCGCGTCAAGCAGAAAGTCACCAGCGCAGCTCTATCTTTTCCGCGTCGAAGGCTCTCTTCAGGCGACGGCGCAGCTCCCCCATTACGTCCCACTGTCGCATCGGCTTGGTCACGCCCAGCACTTTCAGGGAGACGCCGCTGTCTTTGAAGGCGTCGACGCGCTCAACGTGCGGCGCCTGGGTGATCAGCGGGCCGAAGTTGAGGTCGGCGGCAAGCTCGCGGCCCACGGCGTCGATGATGGCGGTCACCTTGTCGAGGTCGGCATCGTAGGCGACGGTGACGTTCATGTTCACGCCCGACCAGTCGCGCGTGTAGTTGCTGGCGACTCGGATCTCGCTGTTCGGCACGCTGTGGACGACGCCGTCGAGGTCGCGCAGGACGGTGCGGCGCAGGTTCACTTCTTCGACGCGGCCGGTGACGCCGGCAACGGTCACGACGTCGCCGATGCCGAACTGGTTCTCGATGAGGATGAAGAGGCCGTTCAGGGTGTCGCGGACGAGGGTCTGGGCGCCGAAGCCGATGGTGATGCCGGCAATGCCGACGCCCGCGAGCAGGGCGCCGATGTTGACGCTCAGCTCCGGCAGGACCATGAGCAGGGCGATGACGGCCAGTACGGCCTCGGCGGTGCGTCGAAAGGCGTTGACGAGGGTGGCTGAACGCTTGGAGGTCTCTTCGGCGGGACGTCCGAGCATTTGTCGTCGGACAGCGGCGTCGATGACGGGCGGGACGGCGATGCGCAGGAAGACGAAGACGGCGAGGACGACGGCAAGGATAACGACGATCTTGAGTCCGTGGGTTATAAGCCAGTCGCCGACACGGTCGCCGGTGACGCGGGCGAAGAGAAGCGCCAGGGCAGCGTTCATGCGGCCTATTCTACTCGGCGAGGCGTCGGATTGCTATGTCGACGCCGTCGGGGCGACGGGGTCGACGATGATGGGTCGAGGCGCTATGCGGGCGGGCGGGTGGGAGCACCGATCGCTTTTTCGCGCGAAGACGCCCCACGCAGCTTGAAAGACCAGCGCCAGCTACGCCTCGATCTTCTCGAGCGGCGCAAACGATAGCAGCAGCTTCTTGATGCCCGCCTCGCCCTTAAACGCCACGGTCACCTTCTGGTCCGCTCCCTCGATGTCGCAGCTTACGACGATGCCTTCCCCGAAGCGGGCGTGTCGCACGCGGTCGCCGGCGACGAACGCGGGCTCGAACTGGGGCGCCAGCGGCTCCTCGTCCGACGACAGAGGCCGGTGAAAGGCGCGAAGATGCGTCCGCGGCGCCATCGCGGTAGGGCGTCCCGCGGACTCCGGCACGGCCAGCAGCTCCTGCGGGATGTCTTTCAGGAAGCGCGAGGACGGGTTGTGCGTCGCCATACCCATGTGGTGGCGTCGGAACGCCCGCACGAGGTACAGGCGCTCTTTGGCGCGCGTGATGCCAACGTACGCCAGCCGGCGCTCCTCCTCCATCTGCGACGGCTCGTCGAAGGAGCGGATGTGCGGGAGCAGGCCTTCCTCCAGACCGACGATGAACACGACGGGAAACTCAAGCCCTTTCGCCGCGTGAAGCGTGATAAGCGTTACGGCGTCCACCTTCTCGTCGTACTCGTCGGTGTCGGTCATGAGGGCCGCTTCCTCGAGGAACGTGGGCAGCGCCGCGTCCGGGGCGAGGGCGTCGTACTGGGCGGCGACCGTCTGCAGCTCCTCGACGTTGTCCCAACGCTCCTCGCCGTCCTCGAACTCCGCCAGCAGGTAGTGGCGGTAATCGATGCGCTCCAGCAACTGCGACAGGAGGTCGGAGACGGCGAGCGAAGGCGCCTCGGCGATGAGGTCGTTCAGCAGCTCCAGGAACGCCAGCAGCGCCTTGACCGTCCGCGACGCGAAGGGATGCGTACGCTTGCCCTCGTCAGCCTGCTCCTCCTCGGCGATGAGCTGGAGCGAGGCGTAGGCCGGCACGCCCATCTCCGCCGACCAGCGCGCCAGCTCCTCCAGCGTCCGCTGGCCGATGCCGCGCGCCGGGACGTTGATGACGCGCATCAAGCTCAGGCTGTCGAATGGGTTGTGGACGAGCCGCAGGTAAGCGATAACGTCCTTCACCTCGCGGCGCTCGTAGAATCGCGTCCCGCCGACCAGCCGGTAGCGCAGGTTGTCGCGCACGAACACCTCCTCGAGGGGCCGCGACTGAGCGTTGGTCCGGTACATCACTGCAATGTCGCCCCATCGGTGGTCGCCGGAGCGCACGAGCCATTGCGCCTCGTCGGC
>JBEKXP010000029.1:0-30231 GCA_049511815.1 Dehalococcoidia bacterium | reverse complement strand
CGAAGAGGTCGCCGAGAAGACCGGCATGCCTGAGGAAGAAGCGCGGCGCCAGCTCGACGCTCTCTACTACGCCGGCGTCGTCTTTCCCCGCGGTGCCTTCGACAAGCGCGACTACTACCGCTTCGCCCGCCACATCATCCAGCTCCACGACGCCACACTCGGCAGCCAGCATATGGACGTCGAGAAGGACCAGGCGTTCTTCAAGAAATGGCACGCCTTCTGCACCGAGGAGATGTTCGTCCGCCTCGGCGCCATGTTCCGCATCGTCCCCTCGCGCATCAGCCGCGTCGTCCCGGCGCGCCAGGCGCTGGCAGGCCTGCCCGATGTCCTGCCCTGTGAGGACTACCACGAGATACTAAAAGCGCAAGACGTTATCGCCGTCGTCCCTTGCGGCTGCCGGATGCGGACCAGCGCCGCTGGCGAGCTCTGCGCTCACACCGTCGAGACCGAGACGTCGCACTGCCTTCAGTTCGGCCGCGGCGCCGAGTACGTGATCGACCGCGGCAGCGGCCGCCGCCTGACCGTCGACCAGGCCATCGCCCTCTGCGACGAGATCGAAGACGACGGCCTCGTCCACCGCTGGGCCAACAAGGCGGAGATGCTGAACGTCAACACCAGTTGCAACTGCTGTCGCGACTGCTGCGAAGAGTGGGTCTCGCTCGACGTGACAGACATGCCAGTCGCCGACTGGTGGGAGAAGAGCCGCTACGAAGCCTACGTCGACGACCTGGAGTCGTGCAGCGGCTGCCAGGACTGCCTTGAGCGCTGCCAGTTCGACGCCATCACGATGTACCGTGACCAGAACAACGACCTGAAAGCCGCCATCGAGGCAACGAAGTGCTTCGGCTGCGGCGCCTGCGTCGTCGGCTGCCCCTACGGCTCGCTCAAGCTCCGCGCCGTCCGTCCGCCGGAGTTCATACCCGGCGCCGTCGACTGACCGTCTGCCCTGGATCCGGCCAAGGAGGGATTTATGGCCCGCATAAGCTATGCAACCACCTCGCAGGCGAAGGGTGACGCGCACGACGTCCTGGAGCACATGAGGCAGCGTGGCGGCGAGATCCTGAACATCCACCGCGCCGTCGCGCGCAGCCCGAACACTCTGCGCAACTTCATCCGCCTCGGCAACTCCCTTCTCGCCCACGGCCAGTTGCCGCCGAACCTGCGAGAGCTCGCCATCCTTCGCATCGCTCAGATCACCGGCGCCGACTACGAATGGGCGCACCACGTGCCGCTTGCAATGAAGGCCGGCGTCAGTGAGGCCCAGATAGAAGGGCTTTCTGCCTGGCGCGACAACGATATGTTTAGCAGCCTGGAGCGCGCCGTCGTTGCTTACGCCGAAGGCGTCGTAACCAGCCGCGACGTGCCCGACGACATCTTCGAGGCGGTCCGCAACCAGCTCGGCGAAGACGACGTCGTTGAGCTGACGCTCGTCTGCGGCTACTGGAACATGGTCGCCTGCCTGCTGCTCGCGCTAAAGATCGACCTCGAACCCGCCGCCAGGAAGTACCTCCCGAAGTAACTCGCCCCGCGTCGAACGGGTCATCGACGTCGCAATCGGCATCCCCTCCGCAGGACTCCCGGCCGCCAACCTTCATCGTTCCTTCACGACGCAGCAGCCGCTGATCACACCGGCAGCACAGCCTTCAGTTATTAAGAGATAGAAGCTTGCTGATGCGACCGTGCGACGTTGTCCCAGGAAAGGAGCTCCCAAGGATGAAGGTCCATGTCTCATGGAGGAATTATCCTTTTTTGTTTCTGCCGGCGGCGATCGGCCTGGCGCTGCTCGCGCTTCCAGCGACGGCCTGCTCCTCCGGCTCGTCGAGCGCACAGACTACGACTGCGCCCATCACGCTCACGCCCCCGCCGCCGCGTCCGGTCGCCAGTGCGCCCACCGGCGATGAAGCCGAAATCATACCTGTCTACGCTAAGCTGAGTCCGGCAGTCGTGCAGGTCACAGGGATTTCCTCCTCCGGAGGACAGCAGGTGGAGACGCTGGGCTCCGGCATCGTCCTCGACTCTAGCGGCGACGTTCTGACCAATTTCCACGTGATACAGGGCTCCAGCCAGCTTGCCATAACGCTCTCTGACCAGGCAGGCGTGACCGCGCAGGTGGTCGGGACTGACCCGGCGGACGACCTAGCCGTCGTCAAAGGCGATTTCCCCGGCATCAGTCTGACGACGGCAACGCTCGGCGATTCGAATTCGGTCCAGGTCGGCGAGTCGGTAATCGCGATAGGCAACCCGTTCGGCCTTCAAAATACGGTCACGGAGGGAGTCATCAGCGGCGACAACCGAACGCTGGCGACCCAGTCGAGCAAACCGCTGGTGGATCTTTTCCAGACTGACGCTGCCATCAACCCGGGCAACTCCGGCGGCCCGCTCGTCGACCTAGGCGGCAACGTCATCGGCATCGATACGGCCATCGAGAACCCGAGCGGACAGGACGTGAACGTCGGCGTCGGCTATGTCATCCCTATTCAGAACGCTAAGGACCACCTTCCCGACATGCTCGCCGGCAAGACAATCGTCCATCCGCGCTTGGGAGTGGGCACTATCACCGTCACGCAGAACGTCGCGAAGGTGCTCGGTCTGTCGGTGAACCAGGGGGCGTACGTCGTCTCTGTCGACTCCGGTGGACCCGCTGACCAGGCCGGTCTGATCGCCGCCGGCACGGGGCCGAACCCGCTGCTGACGCCGAAAGGTGGAGACGTGATCGTCGGCGTCGACAGTCAGCAGATCGACACGTCGGACACCCTTATCAACTACGTCGACCACAATTACGCGCCCGGCAACAAGATAACGCTCCACGTCGTGCGCGGCAGCAACCACATCGACCTCACGGCGACGCTTGCCGCCTGGCCGAACCCGCAGTAGTGCCTCTGGATGAGGCTTTGCGATAAGGAGGGAGTCATGAAACGTAGCTTGTTAGGGGGTCGCAAGTTCCTGGCGATCGCCGCCGTGGTCTCACTCGCGACGGCAATACTCGCCGCGGGTTGTGGCGGCGGCACCAGCAGCGCCGACAAGACGGCGACAGCGGCAGCAAAGCCGCCCGCGACCGCCACCAAGGCGCCGAGCGCCGCGACCGCCACTAAAGCGCCGAGCGCCGCGACCGCCACCAAAGCGCCGGTCGCAACAACTCCGCCGGCTTCGACTGCCCCGCCGAGCGGCACCGCAACTACAGTCAATATTGGTCAGGTCCCCACGCTTGGAAGCGTGCTCACCGATCCCGCCGGCAAGACGCTCTATACGTTCAAGAATGACGTCCCGAACAGCGGCCAGAGCTCGGTTCCGGCAGCCATTGCCCCTAGCTGGCCGCCGCTTCTCGTGACGGGCTCGGTCGTCGCGCCCTCCGGGCTCTCCGGGCAACTCGGCAGCTTCAGCCTCCCGGACGGTTCGATGCAGGTAATGTACAAGGGGATGCCGCTCTACACCTTCGTCGGCGACACGGCGCCGGGCCAGGCAAACGGTCAGGGACTCCTCAACCTCTGGTACGCGGCGACTCCGTAGCAATCGGGGGCGCGGCCGGGCAGCTTCCCCGCCTGGAGCCTGCTCTGCCGCGCCTCTTCTCCCGGGCCAAGGGTTGAGATCGCGCCGCCTTGCTGCTACCTTGGTGCTGCAAGCGATGGGACACGCCTATCGCACTACCAGCAGCAGGAGGTTGCAATGAGGACCACCCATCTCCATCCTTACCGCACGGCCGACGAGATCAAGACTACAGTCGAGACCCTTCACGAGGATGTCTCGCCTCTCGTCCATCCCCAGCGGATCATCGAGAAGATGCGCCGGGAGCGCCCGCCGCTCGGGCGCTTCAACGGTTGGCTGGCGGATCACATCGTCGGCCTGGCCGGCACGATGATATTCTTTTACTTTCTCTGCCTCATTCTGGCCGGCTGGTCCTTCTGGCAGACCGTGCTCCAGCATGACAGCGGCTTCGACCCGTTCCCATACGCCTTCCTCTTCTTCGTGCTGGGAGGAATCATGCAATCGCTGTTCGTGCCGACGATGCTAACGGCTTCGAACCGGTCGGCTGAACGCGATCAGATAAAGGACGAGGTGGACCATCGCGCCTGGTCGCACCTCTACGACGTGAACGACGAGCAGCTGAGTATCCTGCGAAAGCTGCTGGAGAAGGCAGGAGGATAGGGCTCGAAAGAGCGGGACTAGGCGCCGGCGACGGGCGTCAGGGAGCGGCCGCAGTTCGTGCAGAACCGGACCGTCGCGATGTTGGGAGCGCCGCAGGCGGAGCAAGTGGTGCCCTCCGGCTGCGACTGTTGCGGGTTCGATTCTCCGGGTGTCGCTGCCATGGGCCGGCCGCAGTTTGTGCAGAACCGGACCGCGGCTTCGTTTGAGGCGCCGCAGACAGCGCACGCCACGTTTTGCGACGGCGCCGCTTCCGATTTCGCTTCTCCGGCCTTAGCGGCGCTTTCGTCCTCGTGAGTGGCGGCGCGGAACTCGCGAATGCCCTTGCCCAGCGCGCTGCCCACCTCCGGCAGCTTGCCGACGCCGAAGATCATCACCACAACGGCGAGAATAACCAGGATTTCCAGAGGTCCAAGGTCCATTTCCAAGCCTCGCGTGACTAGTCTTGTATTCAGCTTAGCACCCGGCACAACCGATAACAACAACCGCCGACGGCTCGTGTTCAGCGGGCAGCCAATCGCATACAATGAGGGACGCGATAGCAAAAGAGCGTATCTTGCCGAACAGGGAGGGACAGATGGAAAAGCGACGCCTGGGCAGCCAGGGGCTCATCGTCTCCGCGCAAGGACTGGGTTGCATGGGCATGTCGGAGTTCTACGGCCCGACGGACGACGAAGAGTCCATCGCCACGATTCATCGCGCTGTCGAGCTCGGCGTCAACTTCCTCGACACTGCGGACATGTACGGCCCTTACAAGAACGAGGAACTCGTCGGCCGCGCCATCGCCGGTCGCCGCCAGGACGTCGTCCTCGCGACGAAGTTCGGCATCGTCCGCGGCGAGGATCCCGCGTACCGCGGCATCCGCGGCGACCCGGCATACGTACGGCAGGCTTGCGACGCGTCCTTGCGACGCCTGGCCACCGACCATATCGACCTCTATTACCTGCACCGCGCCGACCCGAAAGTCCCTATCGAAGATACGGTTGGCGCCATGGCGGAGCTGGTGGCGGAGGGCAAGGTGCGCTTCCTCGGCCTGTCCGAGGTGGCGCCGGAGACGCTCCGGCGGGCCCACGCGACTGCCCCGATAAGCGCCCTTCAGAGCGAGTGGTCGCTGTGGACCCGCGAAATCGAGGACGGCGTGCTGCCGACGGCGCGGGAGCTGGGAATCGGCATCGTGCCTTACAGCCCGCTCGGCCGCGGCTTCTTCAGCGACCGTTTCTCGCGCCCGGAGGACCTGGGCAAGGACTTCCGAAGCTATCTGCCGCGCTTCCAAGGCGAGAACTTTCAACGCAACGTCGCGGTCGTCGAGCGATTGCGTGCGCTGGCGGCCGACAAAGGCGTTACCGCGGCCCAACTGGCGCTCGCCTGGGTGCACTCGCGCGGGGAAGACGTGGTGCCGATTCCGGGCACGAAGAAGCGTCGCTACCTGGAGGAGAATGTCGCGGCGTTTGACATAAAGCTTGACGCCGACGACTTGCGACGCATCGAAGAGTTGGCGCCGAAGGACGCCTTTGCCGGCGACCGCTACCCGAGCATGGCCTTCCTTCGCGGCGTCACCCCGCCGAAGACAAGCTGAATTCTCCCTGCCCCGGACTGCCATGGACCGTTCGTGACGGTCGAGCCGCGTGCGCTGATCGCGCTCTGGTTGCGCTCCTCGCTTCGCTCGTCGCGCCGACGGGCCACACCGTTCAGCTGCCGCGCCGACGCGCCAGCCCTAACGCCGCCGCCGCTCACTCGCCGAGCGCCGCGTGGAACAGCAGGCTGACGACTTCATTCCGGCGCAATCGCAGCCGCACCGAGCCGTCTTCGACCGCCGCCTCTTGCAGCGGCTCCTCGTTCAGGTTCACGATATCGACGCGATCGTGCGACTGGACGAACCGGATTGCGCCGCGCACCGCCCTGTCGCCGGCGTTGTAGACGCGGACAACCACGCCGCTGCCGTCTTCCGCCGTCTTGATCGCCGAGACGACGAGCCCGGCCGGCTTTACCTCGACGAGGCTTGCCGCCGGCGGCAGGGCGCCCAGCCCTGACGAGACCGCAGCCCGTAGCGGACGCGCGAAGCAGTGCGCCTCTGCCATCGCGTTTTCCCAGCCGCCCTCATGCGGCGCCACGGCGTACTCGAAGACGTGCCGGCCCAGGCACTGCGCCTCCGGCGTCTCAATCGTCGGTCCGGCGGGCCCCGTCCGCGGCGACAGGTCGGGACGCGACAGCCAGCCGACGCACCGCAGCAGCGTCAGAGCCAGCGTCACACCGTCCGCGCCCGGCAGCGCTTCGTACTCTGGCAGGCCGCGGTTCGCCAGCAGCAGGCCGCTCGCGCCGTCGTTCGCGTCCACGAACGTCTTCTGCGGCTGTGTGCCCGCCGGCTGCTCCACCCAGCTCTCGTCCGCCGCCGGCACGCCGATTGGCCGCGCGACGACGCCGAAATGCTGCTCCGCGCGTGACACCGCGCTCTGGACGCCGGTCGGGAAGTGGACGCGCAGGCGGTGGTCCCGCGCCTGGTTGTCGACCTGCGTCTCGAACTCGACGCGCGCGACTCTCGGGTACAGGCGGACAAGGCTGCAGATGCGACAGATGGCGCTCCTCCGCGCTCTCGCCTTCCGATCGGCCGTCAGTCCGTCCGGCAGGCGGTAGTCCATCTCGATCGCCAGCGTCCAGCGGGCAGGGCCGCTCTCGACGACCGCGATCGTCGGCGCACGCGCGGGCCGGTCGACGACGCGGTCTCGGAGCGGCGAGCAGTGATTATACTCGTCACCGCAGTCGCCGTCGTCGACGAAGCGGTTGAGCCCGTGATAGACGCGTCCCGTCCGCTTATCCCGCAGCATGATGCTCCCGTCGTCCGCGTCCGCCGACACTGCGAAAAACTCGTTCTCGATGGTATTTCCGCCAGCAGCCGCCGCGTCGGCCTCATCCGGCCCCAATACCAGCTCGAAGGATTCGTACCCGCACGCCGGGACGTCCCTCGCCAGGAAGCCGATCTTCGTCGACCGCGGCGGCGAGAAAGGCAGCGCCTCGCCGGCTGGCCGCGAAACGACTTGGCAGGGGTGCCGGCGCCCCCTCGCGTCGACGACGGCCAGCGGCGCCCCGTCAGCATCCTCCGGCCGCCAATCGAAAATGGCGAAATCGTCGCGCGGGCCGTTGAGCGGGTTGAAGACGACGACGCTCCGCCTTCCGCCCGCATCGACCTGCGCCGCCAGGCAGGTGAGCGCCCGCCGCGCCAGGTCGCCGGCAATCTGCTCGCAGGCGTCGAAGCGTTGCGCCACCTCGCCGTAGATCGAATCGGCGCCCGCCCCGTACAGCGGGTCGTGCTGCTGGTTCATCAGTAACTGCCGCCACGCCTCCCGCAGAAGCCCGGTGACCGACGCCCAGGCGGCCGGATAGCCGGTGAGCGGCCCCCACGGCAGCGAAGGCTCGCGCCACTTGTCGAGAAGCCTTGCCCGCAGCAGCGCGCACCAGGTCGCGAGCGGCTCCGCACTGGCGATGAGCGTCTCTTCACACCGCTGGTTGCGCTGCTTCACCCACATTCGCGCCGAGATCGAGCCCGGGAGGAGCGGTGAACGCCGGCTGCTTCGCATCTCGCCGTCGTAGACCGGCAGCCGCAGCCGTCTCCGCTCGACTTCGGCAGCGATCTCCGCCAGCAGTTGCGGCAGGCTGCTCTGGACGATGCGCCCGCCCCGCAGGCGCTCATTCGCCATTTCGAGAAGCGCCGGCAGGTCGGCCTGCGGCGGCGCGTGGTCATTCCCGTTCATGATCGCCAGGTAGCGGGTCGCGGCCAGCGGCGCCAGCGACCGCCGGAAGAAGGCAAGCCGCTCCGCCATCTGCTTTGGGTCCGACGGCAGCGGCCAGGCGAATCCGTAGCCCAGCGGCAGGTAGAGCGCAAGGACGCTGCTACCGTCCGGCGAGCGCCAGTGGAGCTCCGTCTTGCGCGCCCGCTCGTCGGCGCCCCGCCAGACGACCGCCGACTCGAAGCCGAAGCCGCGCAGCACCGCCGGCAGGTGCGCGCTGTGTCCGAAGGCGTCGGGCTGGTAGCCGACGCGCATGGCCCCGCCGAAATCCCGCGCGATGCGAATGCCCCGCTGCAGGTTGCGGATCAGCGATTCGACGTGCGGCAGGAACTCGTCCGGCGCTACGTACCACGGCCCGATGAGCAGCCGCCCCTCGCGGACCATTCGCTCCACAAGCTCCCGCCGGTCGGGCCGGATCGCCAGGTAGTCTTCCACCGGCGCCGTCTGGCCGTCGGTCATGAAGTGTCTGTAGTCAGGATTCGACGAGAGGATGTCCAAGACGGCGTCCATCAGCCGTACGAGGCGGATGCGATACGTCTGGAATGGCACGTACCACTCGCGGTCCCAGTGGCTGTGCGCGATGACGACGTACTCCCAGACGAAGTCGCCCTGGTCGGCCATCTGCCGCCTCCCTGCGGTTCACTGAAAGAAGTAGCCGGCGACAGGTACTGCCGCCGGCTACATATTACTATCGCTGCGTGTGTTCTAGAACAGGATGTCGCCGCGCGCGAGCTGTCGGAAGATCGTCCGCCGCTGGATCTCCGACGTCCCGTCCGGGATGCGCGCCTCGCGGGCGATTCGGAATCCCTCCTCGAGCGCCAGCTCGCTGGAGAGCCCCATGCCGCCGTGGATCTGAATCGCCTTGTCGAATGCGCGCTGGCACATCTCGATCGAGAGCGCCTTGGTGATGCAGACCTCCTTGACCGGAAGCTCGTTCGCGTCGAGCATCCGCGCCGTCTGGACCATCGCCCACTTCGTTGCGAAGATTTCGATCGCCATGTCGGCCATCATGAACTGAAGCGCCTCGTGCTCGGCCAGCGGCACGCCGAACGTCTTGCGCTCCTTCGAGTACGCAAGCGCCTGGTCCAGCGCCCACTCGGCAAGCCCGAGGCAGACGCCGGCCATGCCCATGCGTCCTTCGGAGATGCCGAACATTGCTATCTGGAAGGCGCCGTTCTCGTTGCCGATCAGGAAATCATTTCGAACGCGAACGTCGTCCATCGTGAAGCCGCCACAGTCGCTGGAGAGATGGCCCATGATGCGCTCCGGCCGGTCCTTCGTGAACCCCGGGGCCTTGGCGTCGAGCATGAAGGCCGTGAGACCGCCCTTGTGCGCCGCGAATGCCGCTTCGTCGGTGATGGCGAAGACCGCCGCATAGTCGCAATAAGGAGCGTTCGTTATCCACTGCTTGCTGCCGTTGACGATCCAGTCGTCGCCGTCCCGACGCGCCTTCGTCTTCAAGCCCCACAGGTCGGAGCCCGCGCCCGGCTCGGTCGCGCCGAAACAGACCGTCTTCTCGCCCGCCAGGACCGGCGGCAGCACCTCGGAGCGAATAGCCGAGCCCGCCTGAAGGAACAGGTGCGAAGGGCCGTCCACGAAGCTGGCCATTACCGGCGTGCTCAGGAAGCCGTTCGCCCAACTGATGAAGAGGCGGCCCGGGCCGTACTTGCGGTTTATCGCCTCCAGCAGGAACGGCCCCACAGACCAGGGGAGGCCGCCGCCGCCCACGCTCTCCGGCGCCATCATGGTGTAGAAGCCGGCTTTCGCTGACTTGCGGCGGATCTCGTCGCGCGCCTCGCGCACCGGCGGACACAGCAGCCCGTCCTCGCCGAAAAGCTTTCGCTCGTCGTGCAGGAGCTCTTTGTACTTCTCTTCCAGCGGTAGGACATCGCTCTCAATGAAGCCGATAACCCCGCCGACGGCTCCCTTGATGAGGTCCTTGTATTCCTCAGGAATTCCAACGTCTGTCATAGACCAGCCCCCTTCTTGGTTATTGGAATGCTGTCACGCAATCATGCGCGAAGTTCCCCTAGTGTAGCTACCTCCGGCTGAAGAGCGCAACTTCCAGCCTCGCCGAAGCCGCACGACTTGACAGGGGTGGCGTCGCTGGCCCAACATTGCCGGAGAAAAAGCAGATCGTCTCGCCCGCGTGGCGACCGGTCGGGAGACGCGATGAACTGTCCCAAATGCCATCATACACTGGAGGCCGTCGACGTGGGCGGCATCCGCATCGATCGCTGCTCCAACTGCGGCGGCACCTGGTTCGACAAGAACGAGCTGCGCGTGCTAAAGGACCGGCAGGCCGGCGGCGACTACGAATGGATTCATCTCGACCTCTGGCGGGACATGGAGAAGTTCCGCGCCGCGCGTCAGGACCGCTACTCCTGCCCCCGCGACGGCACGTCCATGACGACCGTCCACTACGACGAATCGGATGTCGCCATTGACATCTGTCCCTCCTGCGACGGCATCTGGCTGGACAAGGACGCGTATCAGAAGCTCATCACCCTCCTCGAAGAGACGGTAAACGCCAGCTCGGAGGGAGACTATCTGAAGGACGTGCGCGAAGAGCTCGTACGGACGTTCGAAGGGCACGAGAACCCCATAGAAGCCCTCCGCGACATCGGCAAGATCCTCTACCTCCTGGAGCTGCGCTTCACTGTGGACCATCCGACGCTGGCGAAGCTCTCGGTCGCCTTCCCGCGCTTCTGATCGGCCCCGGCCGTCTCCTCACCTTGGCGTCCCCGTCCTACGCTGCTAGAATCGATGAAAGCGGGCGCTTCAAGAGGAGGCGGAAGCGATGGCGACAGGAAAGTCCCGCGAAGCTGACGACCAGCCCATCGTGCTCCTCGTCGACGACGATGAGCGGCTGCTGGGCGCCCTGCGCCGCGGCCTTACGTTGCGCTCCTTTCAGGTCGATGCCGCCGCCAATGCCGACGAAGCCCTCTCCCGCCTCCAGTCGCGCCGCCCGGACGTCATCGTCCTCGACATCGTCATGCCCGGAATGGACGGCCTCAGCCTCTGCCGCCTCGTCCGCGACCGCTACACCTGCCCGATCCTGATGCTGACCGCCCGTGACGCTGTTCCCGACCGCGTCGCCGGCCTGGAAGCGGGCGCCGACGACTACCTGGTGAAGCCTTTCGACCTTCAGGAGCTCGTGGCCCGCCTTCGCGCTCTCCTGCGCCGCGCGGGCGCCGAAAGCGAGCCGCCGGAGATCGTCTTCGGCGATCTCGTCCTCGAACCGCAGCGCTGGCTGGCCCGGCGCGCCGGCGAGCCGCTGGCGCTCACCGCCACCGAGTTCCGCCTCCTGGAGCTGTTCATGCGCTCCCCCGGCCACGTCCTGACGCGTGAAGACATCCTGGCCAGCCTCCGCGGCGACGAGTGGCTGGGCACCGAGTCCAACATCGTCGACGTGCACGTGGGCAACCTGCGTCTCAAGCTGGAAGCGGGCGGGCGTCCGCGCATCATCAAGACGGTCCGTGGCGTGGGCTACGCCCTGGGTGAATAGATGTCGCTGCGATTGCGTCTAACCCTGGCCTACGGCTTCCTGCTGGTCGTCGCGCTGGCTGCCTTCGGCTTTACCGCCTATCTGATCGCCGCTCGTCGCATCTACGACGGCGTCGACGACACGCTCACCAGCGAATCGGCGCTCGTCACGCAGAAGCTGCAGTCGCTCACGGCTCCCCTGACCGCGCAGGACGTCGACGCGAATCGGACGCAACTGGCCGAAGCCGCCTCGCTGGACGCGGTCGTCCAACTTCGCCAGCCGGACGGCCAAGTTCTCTATAGCTCTGAGAGCGCCGGCGCGACCCTGCCGGCGGCCCGTCGCCTTTCGACCGGTCCGCGCTACATGTCGCGCCACGTGCAGAACCAGCGAATGCGCATCCTCTACCAGCCGCTCTACAACAACGGCCAGTTCCTGGGCATAGTCGAAATCGGCCAGTCGCTGAAGGAGACCGACGCCGCTTTGGACGAAATCCGCAATGTCTCCATCATCGGCGGCTTGAGCGTCTCTTTGGGCGGCATCCTTCTCGTCTACATCCTCTCCGGCCGCTCCCTGCGCGGCGTGCGTGGCGTCTCGCAGCTTGCCCGCGACATCGAGCGGACCGCCGATTTCAGCCGTCGCCTTCCCGAAAAAGGCGCCGCCGAGATAAAGGAGCTGACTTCCACCTTCAACGCCATGATCACGCGCGTCGAACGGACCCTCGAGGGCCAGCTCGCCTTCCTCGCCGACTCCTCTCACGAGCTCCGTCGCCCTCTTACCATCCTGCGCACCAACCTCGACGTCCTCAAGGAGCCCGCTCTCTCCGACGACGACCGCGCCGCCTGCCTGGCCGAGATGCATGACGAAGCGGAGTCGATGAGCCGCCTCATCGCCGACCTTCTGCTGCTCTCCCGCGACAGGAAGCAGGCGATGACCATCGCCCCGGTCGATCTCTCGACCCTCTGCGAAGATGCAGCCACGCGACTGCGCGCCACCGACGGCGGCCGCCATCAGCTATCCGTCGACGTCGCGCCGCACGTACACGTCAGCGGCGACCGCGAGCGGCTGGCGCAGATGCTCTGGAACCTGTTGGAGAACGCCATCGAGTACACTCCCGGCACCGGCGAAATCGACATGCGACTGGAGCAGGCTGACGGCCGGGCGCGGCTGACGGTCAAAGACAGCGGCATCGGCGTGAGCGAAGCGGACCTTCCCCACGTCTTCGAGCGGTTTTACCGCGGCGAATCGGCGCGCTCCGCTCGCTCGGAAGGCTCCGGCCTCGGCCTGGCCATCGCCCGCTACGTCGCGGAGGCGCACGGCGGCGAGGTCGCGCTCTCCAGCCGGCCGGACGAAGGGACAACCGTCGTGGCGGAACTTCCGACGGCGTAGCTCCCGACAACTCCAGTTTGTCTTCTGTCCCGCTGCAGCAAGGAACCACATGCCCCAGCCTTCAGACTGGGGTGGTGTTATTCCCCGCGGCATTCCTCCCGCAAGATAACCGCTATTTCTTCATCTTCCCTTCATGAACCGCTCGCGGGCGGCGGCTATCTTCGTCTTGATGGAACTGAAGGTCCCACCCGCGTCGGTCTATGTCCCGCCTGAAGACCGCGAGTGGATCCTGGCGCGGATAGACGAATGCCTCGCGAGCGGTCGCCTCACCCTCGGCCCGCACGGCGCCGAGCTTGAGAAGCAGTTCGCCGAGCGCTGCGGCGTCCGCTACGCCGTCGCCGTCAACAGCGGCACCAGCGCCCTCGAGATCATCCTCCGCGCCATCGGCGTCGAAGGCCGCGAAGTCATCATCCCCACGAACACCTTCTACGCCACCGCCGGCGCTGCCCTCCATGCCGGCGCCCGCATCCGCTTCGCCGACTGCGAGCCGGAATCGTTTGCTCTCGACGTCGACGACCTGCGGACGCTCATCGGCCCGCAGACCGCCGCCGTCGTAATCGTCCACATCGGCGGCCTCATAACGCCGCGAATCGAAGAGATCGCCCGTGTCTGCGATCAGGCGCGCGTCCCCCTGGTCGAAGACGCCGCCCACGCCCACGGCTGCAAGCTCAACGGCCGGCCCGCCGGCTCCTTCGGGCGCGCTGCCGCCTTCTCCTTCTACCCGACGAAGGTGATGACCAGCGGCGAAGGCGGCATCCTCGTCACCGACGACGAAGCCATCCAGCGCGAAGCCCTGTTCGCCTCGGCTACAACTGGCGTATGAGCGAGCCGCATGCCGTCATCGGCCTGGCGCAGCTCCGCCGCCTCGACGAGTTCATCCAGCGTCGCAACGCCGTCGCCGCCATCTACGACGAAGGCCTGAAAGCGCTGGCGCCCGTGGTGACTCCCGTGCGGCCGCCGGCTGGCTCGCTCTGCAACTACTACAAACACCTCGCCCTTCTCGACGGCGTCGACCGCCCGGCGCTGAAAAAGCTGATGCGTGAGGAATACGGCGTCGGCCTCAGCGGCGAGGTCTACGACACGCCCTGCCACAAGCAGCCCGTCTTCGCCGCCTTCGCCGACCGGCCGCTGCCAAAGGCCGAAGACCTCTGCGCCCGCCACATCTGCCTGCCCGTCTCTGCGAAGATGACCGACGACGACGCCCGCTACGTCCTCCAGTCGCTCGAAGCGGCTGTCTCGCGCCTGGCGACGGAGAAGGTGGTCTGACGATGCGCGCCGGCGTTACTGGCGGCTCCGGCTTCATCGGCTCCCACGTCGTCGACGCCCTGATCGCCGCCGGCCACGACGTCATTTCGCTCGACCCCCGGCCGCCGCACCGTTCCGACGCCGGCCACGCGCCCGCCGATATCCGCGACCTGCCCTCCCTCGTCGAGGCGACCGCCGGCTGCGACGCTCTCTTCCATCTCGCTGCCGTCGCCGACGTGAACGACGTCGCCCGCGACCCCGTCGGCGCCGTCGAACTGAACGCCGGCGGCACGGCGAACGTCCTGGAAGCGGCGCGACGGAACGGCCTGAAGCGCGTCGTCCTCGCGAGCACGGTCTGGGTCTACTCGTCCGCCGCGGCGCCCGAAAACGCCGTCGTCGACGAAGACACGCCCTTCGCCGTCGACGCCAACCGCCACGTCTACACGTCGTCGAAGCTGGCAGCCGAGATGCTCTGCCACGACTACTGGAACGCCTACCAGGTGCCGTTCACGGTCCTGCGCTACGGCATCCCCTACGGCCCGCGAATGCGCCCGGCCCTCGTCATCCCGATCTTCGTGCGGAAGGCGCTGGCCGGCGAAGCGCTGACAATCGCCGGCGACGGCAGCCAGCACCGCAAGTTCGTCTACGTCGAGGACCTGGCGCGCGCGCACGTCCTAGCCCTCGACGAACAGGCCGCGAACCAGACCTACAATGTCGACGGCACGGAGAAGATAACCATCCTGCGCATCGCCGAGACGGTCCTGCGCCTGACCGGCTCGCAGCGCCCCATCGAGTTCATGCCCGCGCGCGGCGGCGACTACGGCGGCAGGGAGGTGTCGAGCGAGAAGGCGCGCCGCGAGCTTGGCTGGCAGCCGGAGATCGACTTCGAGGAGGGCATGCGGCGGACCGTGCCCTGGATCATCGAAAGCCTTGCCGAAGGGGCAGAGCTGTCCGCCCGGAGCTAATGAGAGACGTCGCCGTCTCCGAGACCGCGCTCCCCGAAGGGATGCGGCAGCCGCGTCTCATCGCGGTCATGCCCGCCTACAACGAAGAATCCACCATCACCTCCGTCCTCGACCGCCTGGAGCCCCTTGTCGACGAGATCCTCGTCGTCGACGACGGCTCCAGCGACCACACCCGCGAGCTCGTCTTCAACTGGACGCGGACGCGCGAAAACGCCAACGCCGTCTTCCTCAAGGAGAACCACGGCATGTCCGAGGCCTACTACGTCGCTTTCCGACGCCTCGGCCAGCGGCTCGCGGCCGGCGACTTGCGCCCCGACGACGTGATCCTGACGATCGACGCCGACGGCCAGCACGAGCCCGCCGAGATCGACGCGCTCCTCAGCCGTCTCGACGAAGGCTTCGACGCCGTCATCGCCCGCCGCGATCTCTCCACCTACACCCGCTACAAGCGCCTGGGCAACTGGCTGATGTCGCTCTGGGCGTCGGCGTGGGCCGGCAAGCGGCTCTACGACGTCGAGTCCGGCTTCCGCGTCTTTCGCCTCGGCGCTCTACTGGCCGCGCTGGAGTACTATCGCGGCTACAAGTACAGCGAGACCGTCGAAGTCGCCATCATCCTGCCGCGCCTCGGCTATCGCCTCGCCAACGACGTCCTGGTGCCGGTGCCGCGCTTCCGCTCCCGCACGCGCATCAAGGACCTCGCCATCGACATCGCGGCCATCCCCTGGGCCTGGTGGCGCCTCACCGCCTGGCGCACTCTGCCGAAGGACATGCCGCGCTGGTCCTACATCCTCACGCTCTTTGCGCCGCTGGCCTTGCTGTTCATGACCGGCAATCTGCTGATCAACCGCATCTTCCTCGGCGACGACTCCGTCCACAATTACGCCCACGTCTGGTACATCAGCGATCAGATCTTCAACCATGCCCGTCTGCCGCTGCACGTCGCCCTGCTCGACGGCGGACGCGCAGTCACCTTCCCCTACGGTTTCGCGCCTTTCCTGGCCGGTGCCTTCGCCTTCCGCGTCCTCGGCGACTGGGCCGTCACGGCGATGATGGCTGTCGCCCTGCTTGGTACGGTCTGGGCGGTCGGGAAGTCGCATCCGGTCATGCGCAACCCCTGGTTCATGCTCATCTTCGTCTTGAACCCGTTCCTCATCGACGCCGTCTACACATTCCAGTTTGCGACGCTCTGGAGCGCGCTCTTCTTCTTCCTCTTCATGTGGTCGATGGACCAGCGCCGCCACGTGCTGTCGGCCGTGCTCCTCTGGCTGACCATCAGCACTCATCCGATCATGGGCAGCTTCGCCGTCGGCGGCTACGTGCTCTGGTATCTCATCGTCGACCGGGCGAAGCTGAAGCCCTTGGTGCTCATATCCGTCCCGGTCGGGCTCGCGCTCATCCCAATCTTCTGGATGACGTTGCAGACGCCCTCCGTCGGCGAGAACTCCCTCAAGACGGTGACGCTCTCCGTAATGGACGTCCTGCCCCGTCGCGGTACGATCTTCTTGGCGCCGTTCCTTCTCGCCGCCTTCGCGCCGCTGTTCCGCAGCTATTTCCGACCGACGATGCTGATTTTCGCCGCCGGCATTGCTCTTGTGGTCATGATTGCGACCGGCCCGCTGCGCATCAGCTACGGCAGCTACTATGGCGCCCTTCACTTCAGCGACGACATCTACGCCGCCTACTTCCAGTCGCCGCAGTTCCATGCCGGCGCGACCTACCGCGTCGTCGAGCCGAACGACCGCGAAGACGGCATGTACTTTTTCATCCGTCACGGCGCCGTCCTCTCGAACGAGTTCTTCAGCGAGAGCATGTTCCGTCGCAACTGGACCAGCGACCAGTACGCCTGCTTCCTGGCCTTCAAGCAGATCGACTACGTGGTGATCGAAGGCGCCTACATGGCAAACTCGCCCACGAACGAGCAGTCCGTGCTGGATGGCCTTGTCTCCTCCGGCAAGGCGATGAGCATCTACCTCGACCCGGAAGGCAAGTTCACTGTCTACGACGTCCAACCTTACGTCGCGGCCCAGCCGAAGCCGCCCAGCCTCGACGCCTGCGGGATGTGGTGACATGAAAGCGCTGAAAACGTTGCTTTTCGACTGGTGGCAGCTCGTGCGGTCGAGCCGGGCGCGGCCCTACCTGCTGATAACGCTCCTCGTCGACGGCGCCTTCGCCTTCGTCTTCCTCGTCGCCATCCAGTCGTATCTGCCGGAGCAGCACGGCGTTAGCGCCGCCTGGCCCGGCTATGCCCTGGCCGCCTATGGCGCCGCCAAGCTGGCCGCCCAGCTCTTCGCCGGCCGTCTGATCGACCACGCCGGCCGCAAGCAAGGCCTTCTCTGCGGACTCGTCCTTATTCTCGCCGGCCAGGCGCTGCTTCTGCCCGCCGCGTCGATGCCGGTCGCCGTCTTTCCGGCCGCCGCAGTCTACGGAGCGGGCGCAGCCGTCCTCTGGCCCGCCCTCTACGCCCTTGCCAGCGGCTCCTTCGCCGAGTCGGAGCGCGCGCGCCTCACCTCGGCGATGATGCTGACCACCGGCGTCGCCCTGGCGATGGGTCTTGGCCTCGGCTTCCTGCTGCCGCCCGGCTTCCCCTACGTTGCGGCGGCGGCGCTCGCGTTCGGCGTCATAACCGTCGCCTTCGTCTTCGCGACGCGCAGTCGCCCCGAAGCAGCGACGACCCGATCGACGACGGCGCCGGCGAAAGCCTCGCTGCGGACGGTCGCCCGCGACGTCCTGCAGCCGCAGCGACTGGCCTTCTCGCTGATCGTCCTGCTCCAGGCGGTTGCCGTCGGCGCGCTGCTGGCTATCTTCCGCTCCTACGGCCGCGACTTCCTCGGCGTGTCGCTGCGCTCGGAGGCGCTGATCCTGGCGCCGGGCGCGCTCACGGGCGCGGCGTCGGTCGCCGTCGGTGGCGTGCTCGCTGACCGATTCGGCCGCGGCCGCGTCCTGACCGCGGGTTACCTCATCGCCGCGCCGGCGTTTCTCGTCCTTGCCGGCGTCAAGTCGCCCGCCGTCGTGGCCGTAGTCGCGATGGTCGCGGGCCTGGGGCTCGGTGTCGCCCTCCCATCCATAACCGCCACTTCGATGGATCTGTCGCACAAGGCCGGCCAGGGCACGCTGCTCTCCTGGTTCATGGCCGTCGAAGGGCTTGGACACGCCATCGGGCCGGCGCTCGGCGGCTATGTGACCGACGCCGGCGACGTCGAGGCGGTGCTTCGCGTTGCGGGCGTCCTCTTTGCCGTGCTGGCGCTGGCGGCGATAGCGCTTTCCCTTGCGCTCGCGCCCCGGCGGGACGCCGCGCCGTCCGAAGTCGAACGCGTCCTAGCGGAGGACGGTTTGTGAATGAGAGCGATGATCTGGAAGATCGCTTTGCCGCTGCTGCTCGTCGCCGGACTCCTCGGCCTGGCCTACTACTGGGCCATCTCGCCCTCGTCGCAGGTCTACGGGTCGATAGCGACGCACGGCCCGCGGCAGGACAAGCTGGTCGCCCTAACGTTCGACGACGGCCCGAATCCGCCGTGGACGAACCAGATCGCCGACGTTCTGGCGCAATACGACGTCAAAGCGACCTTCTTCGTCGTCGGCGCCAACGCCGCTGCCGCGCCCGACGTGGTACGGATGCTTGTGCAGGAGGGTCATCTCGTGGGTAACCACTCGTACGAGCACCGCAAGCGTGACGCCCTCCTCGAGCCGCGTTACGGCGAGCTGTCGAAGGCGGAAACGGCCATCGCGAGGGCGGCGGGCGTCTGTCCTACCCTGTTCCGCCCCCCGAACGGCTTCCACACCCCCTGGCAACTGCACGCGGTCGCATCGCAAGGAATGCGCGCCGTCGATTGGGACGTGCAGCCATCCGACTGGGAGAACCCGGCGCCCGAGGCCATCGTCAAGCGCGTCCTCGACGGCGTCAAGCCCGGCTCCATCGTCCTCCTTCACGACGGCAGCGACACGAACCAGGGTGTCGACCGCTCGGCGACGCTCCAGGCGCTGCCCGGCATCATCCAGGGGCTCCGCGACGAAGGCTATACCTTCGTCCGCCTCGATGAGCTCCTTTCTGTCCAGCCGTATCTCTCGCAGTGTCCGCAAGCGGAGGCGACGCCATGATCCCAAGACTATTCCGTCACGACCCGCAGAGCGTTCTCGTCACCGGAGGTGCCGGCTTCATCGGCTCCCACATCGCTGGCGCCCTCCTCGCCTCCGGCCGCCGCGTCGAGGTGCTCGACAACCTGAGCGTCGGCCATCCGGGGCGCGTTCCCGCCGGCGTCCGCTTCCATCTCGGCGACGTGTGCTCGGAGCAGGACCTTCAGCGCGTCTTCGGCGGACGGCGCTTCGGCGCGGTAGTCCACTGCGCTGCCCAAACCAGCGTCGAGCGCTCCATGAAGGAGCCGGCCCTGGACCGCGAGATAAACGTCCTGGGAACAAGGCGTTTGGCGGCTGTGGCTGAAGCATGGGGCGTAAAGCAGATCGTCTTCGCCTCATCCGGCGGCGCCATCTACGGCGAATCGACCGCTGCCGCAACCGAAGCGACGCCCCCGGCGCCGCGCAGCTTCTACGGGCACCACAAGCATGAGGCCGAGCGCCTCCTCCTGTCCGGCGGCATCCCCTGCGCCGTCCTGCGCCTGTCCAACGTCTTCGGCCCCGGCCAGCGCGCCGACGCGGAGGGCGGTGTCGTCGCCATCTTCCTCGAAAGGCTTGCCGCAGGCGATGCGCTGGACCTGCATGGCGGCGGCGCCCAGGTCCGCGACTTCGTGCACGTTTCCGACGTCGTGAACGCTACTCTGCTGGCTCTGGACAACGGCTTGACCGGCGTCTGGAACGTTGCCGGCGGCCGCGCGACCAGCGTACTCGACCTCGTCGACCAGCTAGCCGCGCTTACAGGCCGAAGAGTAAGCCTGCGCCACCTGCCGCGTCGCGCCGGAGACGTCGATTGCTCCCTCATCGACTCGACGAAGCTCCAGGCGACCGGCTGGGGCCCGCCGCTGTCGCTCGCCGAGGGTTTGCGCCAGACGCTGGCTGCTTCCGGCGTCGCTGTCGCGACCGAAGTGAGCAGCACGTCCCTCCAGCCCGCCTAGCGCCCGCTCTGACCAGCCTTAGCTTGAAAGGCGCGCCGCCCCATGCTAACATCGACCTCGCGGAGGGATCGCATAGTGGTCTAGTGCGGCCGCCTGCTAAGCGGTTACCCTGGGAAACTGGGGTCATGGGTTCGAATCCCATTCCCTCCGCCAGTACAGCGTCGGGAGACTGGGGCCGTGGATTCCCGCCCTGGTGGGCCCGTCCGGGCGAATCCCATTCTTTCCGTCGCTATCGGACGAGAAGGCGCCGTCTTGTTCTACGTCTACGTGGTTCGGAGTATGAAGGATGGCCGCCTGTACACCGGAATGACGGGTGACCTTCAGCGGCGGCTTGGCGAACACAATCGAGGCGGCACCAGCCCGCTTCGCGGAAGGCGGCCGGTAAGGCTGGTGTATAGTGAAGAATACACAACGAGGGCTGAAGCTCTGGCCCGAGAACGCTATTTCAAAACACCGGAAGGCGGAGTGCTGAAGAGGCGGCTGGTCTCAGAGGTGGAAGAGGTACGCTGCGATTGAACGCAGTCATGGGTTCGGCTAGACGGCCGCCCGTCCGGGCGAATCCCATTCCCTCCGCCAGTACTCGACAACAAGACCCCCTTCCGGGGGTGTCTTTTTCAGGAATCGACATGCGCTACTACATCTGGACCTTCGGCTGTCAGATGAACAAGGCCGACTCCGCGAAGCTCGCCGCCGGCCTCGACCGGCTTGGCCACGAGCTCGCGGCTTCGCCCCAAGACGCCGACCTGCTCGTCGTCAACACCTGCGCCGTGCGTGAGCACGCCGAGCTGCGCGCCGCCGGCCGCCTCGCCGAGGCGAAGCGATTGAAGACGAAGAACGCCGCCGTCAAGATCGTCCTCACCGGCTGCATGGTCGGGCCGCGCCTCGACGAGTTGCAGCGCCGCTTCCCCTACGTCGACGCCTTCGCGACACCGCAGGCCTTCGCCGACATAGCCGCCGCCGCAGGCATCGACGGCCTCCCCGAAGGTTGCGCGCCGTCGCAGTTCTGGGACGGCGTCTTCCCCCTTGCCGGCGGTCCCACCGCTTTCGTGCCCGTCGTCTACGGCTGCAACAAGTTCTGCACCTACTGCATCGTCCCCTATCGCCGTGGCCGCGAGCGCAGCCGGACCATCGACGACGTCCGCGCCGAAGTGCGCCACCTCGTCGAAGGCGGCGTGCGCGAGGTGACGCTGCTGGGGCAGTCGGTCGAGGCGTATGGCCGTGACCTGCCGGATTCGCCCGACCTCGCCGACCTCCTGCGCGACCTCCACGCCGTCGAAGGGCTGGCGCGCATCCGCTTCCTGACCTCCTATCCGACCGACGTCACGGACCGCATCGTCGACGCCGTCGCAGAGCTCCCGAAGGTCTGCGAATGCTTCAGCCTCCCGCTCCAGTCCGGGGACGACGAGGTCCTCGACCGCATGCGCCGCGGCTACACGCCGGCTGAATACGAGGCGGTCGTCGAGCGCATTCGGCGGCGCATTCCCGACGCATCGATATCCACCGACGTCATCGTCGGCTTCTGCGGCGAGAGCGACGCCCAGTTCCAGCGTACGTACAGCCTCCTGGAACGCCTGCGCTTCGACAAGGTCCACGTCGCCGCCTACTCGCCGCGGCCCGGCACCATCGCCGCGCGTCAGATGGAAGATGACGTGCCCGCCGACGAGAAACAGGCGCGACTCCAGGCCGTGGAGACCTTGCAGAGGCGCGTCGCCGGTGAGATCAACGCCGCGCTCGTCGGCCGAACGCTGGAAGTCCTCGTCGAAGCGGAAGCGAAAGGCCGCTGGCGCGGCAGGACCCGCGGCGACAAGCTGGTGCACTTCAGCGGCGACCTCCGTCCGGGCGACCTCGCGTGCGTGCGCATCGAGAGGGCCGGCCCGTGGTCGCTTTCTGGCAGCGTCTGCTCGGAGGCGGGCTGATGGCGCACAAGACCGACGGGCCGGAGCATGCGCCGCTACCGGCAACGAAGCGGGCGGCGATCGTCGCCGTTTTCGTCGTCATCTTCACCGTCGTCGAAGGCGACCTCAAGGTGCTGCTTATCCGCCGCGGCGTCGCGCCTTATGAAGGGCAGTGGGCCATTCCCGGCGGCCGCCTGCAGGCCGGCGAGACGCTCGACGAGGCGGCGACGCGCAAGCTGGTCGAAGAGACGGGCGTCCGCGACGTCTATCTCGAGCAGCTATACACCTTCGGCGACCTCGACCGCTCGGCCGAAGGCGGCGCCGTTGCCATCGGCTACTTCGCCCTCGTCGACCACGATAGCGTCAGCCTGCCGCGTCGCGAAGAGTGGCCGACCGCCTGGTACTCGCTGAAAAGCCTGCCGCCGCTGGCCTTCGACAACGAATCGGTCCTCGACTACGCGCTCCGGCGCCTGCGCAGCAAGATGGAGTACACCAACGTCGCCTACAGCCTGCTGCCGCAGTACTTCACCCTCAGCCAGCTCCAGGCCGTCTACGAGTCGATCCTGGGGAAAGAGGTGGACAAGCGGAACTTCCGGAAGCGGATGCTCGCCCTGGGGATTCTACGATCGACCGGCCGGACGATGGTTCTCGGCGCCCACCGGCCCGCGAAGCTCTACACCTTCGCCTCGCGCCAGCCGACCGCTATCTAGCTTCCGCCTGAGCCCGATGCGACGGGCCTATCCCATCGCTATCGTCATCGAGTTGACGAGCTCTTGGTCGTCGAATCGCAGCGACACCGCGACCTTCTGCGTCTTTCGCAGCGCCATCGCGACCAGCCGCAGTAGCCCCCGCGGCGCTACTCCCGCCACAACGATGTCGCCCTCCGGCCCGACCCGTGGCGCGCCGAAGCCCACCTTGTCCAGGCCCCGGCCGCTATCGGCCCCGATGCGCAATGCCGCGATGATCGTCTCTCTCCCCTGTAGCGGCGCCATGTCCGGCACGTTCAGGATGGCATTGTTGGATAGCATCGGCGCTGCCTCGCCGTAGCGCTTGTTCTGAAGGTGGGCGATGAATCTGGCCGCGAGCTCCTCTCGCTTGTCCATGGTTGGCTCCTTCCTCCGGCAGCCGCAATCAGCGCCGGCGTAAGACCCTCTCCGCCGTCCAGCCGATCTCCGCCGGGCTGTCGCAGATGATGGCGCCGGCGGCGGCAAGCGCGTCCTTCTTCGCCTGCGCCGTGCCGGTGTTGCCGGCGATAATCGCTCCGGCGTGTCCCATCCGACGCCCCGGCGGCGCCGTGCTCCCGGCGATGAAAGCGATTACCGGCTTGGTCATGCTCGACTTTATGTACTCCGCCGCCTCCTGCTCGAAACCGCCGCCGATCTCGCCGATAAGAACGACCGCGGACGTGCCTTCGTCCGCCTGGAACGCCGTCAGCACGTCCTTCAGGCTGCTGCCGACGATCGGGTCGCCGCCGATGCCCACGCACGTCGACTGGCCGATGCCGCGCTCGCTCAACTGCGCTACCGCCTCGTACACCAGCGTGCCGCTTCGGGAGACGACGCCGACGTTGCCGGGCAGGAAAACGTCGCCGGGCATGATCCCCACCTTGCACTGGCCGGGCGATATCACCCCTGGGCAGTTCGGTCCGATGAGTCGCGCCTTGCTGTCGCGAAGCTGCCGTCTTACCGTCACCATGTCCAGCGTCGGCACGCCCTCCGTGATGCAGACGATCACCGGCAGTCCGGCGTCGTTCGCTTCGAGAATGGCGTCGGCCGCGCCGGCCGCGGGCACGAAGATGAGAGTGCAGTTGGCGCCCGTCTCCGTAACCGCGTCGCGCACCGTGTTGAACACGCGCACGCCCTCCGCCGTCTCGCCGCCGCGACCCGGAGTTACGCCGGCGACCACTCTGGTCCCGTAGTCGATGCAGCGACGAGTCTGGAAGCTGCCCTCGCGCCCCGTAATGCCCTGCACCAGCACTCGCGTCCTGGAACCAACGAGAATCGACATTCGCTCTAATCTCCGCGAGCCGCCGCTACCGCCTTCTCCGCCGCTTCGCCGAGTCCCGCCGCCCGGATCAGCCCATGCCCATCCGCCGCCAGAATCCGCTCGCCGTCCTCGACGTTCGTGCCCGCCAGCCGTACGACCACCGGCACGCCGATCTTCATCTGCTTCTGCGCCTCCACGACACCCTGCGCGATGACGTCCACGCGCGCCATTCCGCCGAAGATGTTGATGAGGATCGCCTTCACGTTCGCGTCCGCCGTCAGGATCTTGAACGCGTTCGTCACCCGCGCCGCGTCGTTCACCGTGCCGATGTCGAGGAAGTTGGCCGGTTCGCCGCCCGCCAGCTTGATTGCGTCCATCGTCGCCATCGCCAGCCCGGCGCCGTTCACCACGCAGCCGATATTGCCGCTGAGCTTGACATAATTATTGATGCCCAGCTCCTGCGCTTGCACCTCCAGCGGGTCTTCCTCAGCGACGTCGCGGAGCTCGACGATCTCCGGATGGCGGAACAGCGCGTTGTCGTCGAAGTTCAGCTTCGCGTCCAGCGCGACCACGCGTCGGTCAGCGGTGACGACCAGCGGGTTTGTCTCCGCCAGCGAGCAGTCGGAGGCGGCAAAAGCCTTGTATAGGCCGGACATGAGCGCGATCGACGGTCGCAGCAGGTCGCCGGTAAGGCCGAGAGCGAATGCGAGCTGCCGCGCCTGAAATGGCTGCAGCCCGACCGCCGGGTCAACCCGCACCCGCTGGATGAGCTCCGGCGAGCTTGCCGCGACCTCCTCGATTTCCATGCCGCCGGCCGAGCTCGCCATCACGACCGCGCTGGCGGCGGCGTTGTCGATTGTGACGGCCAGGTACAGCTCGCGCTCCGCCTTCACCTGCTCTTCGACGAGGACGCTTCGGACCAGCCGGCCTTCGGGCCCCGTCTGCGGCGTCACCAGCGTCATGCCGATAATGCGCGCTGCCGCCTCTTCCGCCTGCTCCGGTGAATCGGCGAGGGCGATGCCGCCGCCTTTGCCGCGCCCGCCGGCGTGCACCTGCGCCTTGATGACGACCGGCGCCGCCAGCTCCTCGGCGATTCGTCTCGCCTGAGCGGCCGTCGTTGCGACGCTGCCGCGCGGCACAGCGACCCCGAAGTCAGCAAGAATGCGCTTCGCCTGGTACTCGTGGACCTTCATCTGAGTCGACTCATTCCCTGGTCAGAGGCCGCGCCAAATCCACTTGGAGGCTGGATGGCGGAGGGGGAGGGATTCCTGGCCGTCCGGCCGAACCCCGACCTCCGATTGCGACCTTTGCGTCCTGCTGGCGGAGGGGGAGGGATTCGAACCCCCGGTCGCCCTGAGGCGACAGCGGTTTTCAAGACCGCCGCCTTAAGCCGCTCGGCCACCCCTCCGGGCTGCCTGCCTGTCGCCAGGCACGGTCGAGTATAAGGCAGGGCAGAAACGCGGTCAACGAACAGACAAGCAAATGCCCTCGGTCAACGACGAGGGCATTTGATAGGACGCTGTCAGCGTCTAGTGGCTGGGATGATGATATGGACGCGGCTCCGCCGGCACCTTGTTCATATCTTCGACCGGATGCGGATCTGCCGGAACCTTATTCGTGTCTTCTACACTCCTTCGCACCAACTCATCCCGCAATATGATCAGCGACTCCGGCGCCTCGATCATGAACTTGATGTGACGGCCCTCCTTGGTCACGTCCACTAGTATCTCCTCGCCAATCTTGAACCTGACAACGCAGGCTTCTCGGCCCGTTCCGTGCGCAGAGACCACCTGAATGTTGATATCATCGCCTACAGTCAGGCTCTCGCCGGTTCTCCTTCTTAGAATCAGCCTACCCACAACGTCACCTCTTCCTCCGGCTGAACCTTGTGGAAACGGCCCGGCAATCGGACTCCTACCGGCCACCATTTCTATTATAGTCCAGAGGACAATTACATTATAAATCCCAGAAAATATGCTAGCAAGCAAATAAAACGGCAGAAGTGAGGGAAATTTTGCGGCTACTCCGCCAGCGCCGTCTGGATCTCGGCAGCGAATGAGGGATATTTCGCGGCGAAGGCGCGCAGCAGGCCAAAGCAGCCCGACAGCATCATGTCGCCGTGTGGCGTCGCGAAGTGTGGGCGTAACCTGCTGCCGGCAAGCATTCGCCGCTGCGGCCCCGTGACGGCGACCGTCGGCATGTCCGACGACGGCGAAGGCGCCGCGTAGAAGACCCCATGCCCGTTCCCATCGAATACCTCCGTCTGCGTCAGGCTTCCCGCGACCAGCCGCTCCGTCAGCGACTCGACGTCCTCGCGCGCCAGCAGCTCCGTATGGTGCTCGAAGAAACCGTAGATGCTTGTCCCGCGCAGGTGGAACGCCAGCGAGTGCGAGTTGCCGACGTTAATCACCACCTGTCGCTCAGCGGCGGCAACGACAAGGTCTTGAAGCGCTCCCAGCGCCGCCGCGGGCGCCGTATCGAGAAAGACAGATGGCAAGTCGGAGCCGGCCGACTGCAGCAGGGCACGGGCGCGCGTCAGATAGGCCGGAATCTCCGCAGGCCGGTAGGCGAACGCCAGCAGATCGTTTCTTTCTAGGACCACCCGCCGCACGTGCTCGAAGCGGAAGAGACGGTCCGAGTAGCCGGATGGCGCGGCGCCGTGGTCCAGGCAGGCGAGCGCCAGCCCATCGACGCGCGGGTCTATGCCGAGAGCGACGAAGGCGCTGCGCAGGGCGGCGAGATCGAGGTCGCGCAGCTCGATGCGCGCCGCCCCCTCGACGCGCGCCGCTTCGTCCTCGCCGACGATGCGCACGCCCCAGCGGGTGACCACCTCCAGGTCGTCATCGAACGTCCTCGCCGCGTCCGGCGTCGCATAAACTGCCAGTCCCGCTTCGAGATGCTGTCGCAGCGCCCACGTCGACGGCCCGCCGCCCATCGTCACGCCGACGAGCACAATCGGCCTTCTGCTCTCCGTCGCCGCCCGTATCCTCCCCGCGACCCGCATCGTCGGGCTCGGCGCAACCAGCTTCACGCTGTTCTCGATAGCGTCCGCGCTGTCGAACAGCAGTATGTCCTGCGTCCCGGTGCCGATGTCTATCGCCAGAATGCGCACGCCGGTCCCCCTTTTCGCCGCCAAACATTCTAGCATCAGTCGTCGAAGCGGGCCTTGTAGGGGCAGGCCGGCGCAACTATGATGAAGAGAGATGGCGCACAAACCTGACCAGGGAAGGAGAGGACAAATGGCGCTCTATGTCATGCTCAGCAACCTCACGGATGAGGGCCGCAAGACAATCAAGGCACGCCCGGAACGCATCAAAGAGGTCAACAAAGAGGTCGAGTCGATGGGCGGCAAAGTGCTCGCCCAGTACGCCACGCTCGGCCCCTACGACTTCGTGAACGTAATCGAAGCGCCGAACATCGACGTGATCGTCAAGATCTCCGTCGAGCTCGGCTCCCGCGGCACGCTGCAGTTGATGACGCTCCCGGCGATGACCGTCGACCAGTTCATGATGAACTAGCGCGTCACCCCGCCGGCCCGATCACGTCAACGCCGCCCATGTACTGCTTCAACGCCTCCGGCACCACGACCGATCCGTCGCGCTGCTGGTAGCTTTCCAGCACCGCAGCCAGCGTCCGCGGCAGCCCGAGCCCGGAGCCGTTCAGCGTATGCACGTACTCTGCCTTCGCGCCCCGCTCGCGGCGGAAGCGTAGCCCCGTGCGACGCGCCTGGAAGTCGCCGCAGGTGGAGCACGTGCTGACCTCCAGCCACTCGCCGCAGCCCGGCGCCCACACCTCGACGTCGTACGCCTTCGCCGCCGAGAAGCCGAGGTCGCCCGTGCACAACGCCTTTACGCGGTGCGCCAGCCCCAGCCGGCGGCAGGTATCCTCCGCGTCGCCGAGCAGCCGTTCCAGCTCCGCGTCCGACTTCTCCGGCGCACACAGCTTGTACATCTCCACCTTGTCGAACTGATGGCCGCGCTTGATGCCGCGCACGTCGCGGCCGGCGCTCATCTTCTCGCGCCGGAAGCACGGCGTGTAGGCGACGTAGTGAAGAGGCAGCGCGCCTGGCTCCAGGATCTCGTCGCGGTGGAGGTTGGTAAGCGGCACCTCGGCCGTCGGCACCAGCCACAGGTCGTCCTCGACGTCGTGGTAGAGATTGTCGCGGAACTTCGGAAGCTGGCCGGCGCCCCAAAGGCACTCCTCCTTGACGACGAACGGCGGGTAGATTTCCGTGTAGCCCTGCGCCTCGACGTGCAGGTCGAGCATCCAGGCGATGAGCGCCCTCTCCAGCCGCGCGCCGGCGCCCTTGAGCACGTAGAAGCGCGATCCCGACAGCTTCACGCCGCGCTCGAAGTCAATGATGCCCAGCCGCTCGCCGATCTCCCAGTGCGGCCGCGGCTCGAAGTCCAGCTCGAACGGCCGTCTCTCCTCCGTCCGGATGACGACGTTCTCCTCTTCGCCGGCGCCGATGGGCGTGTCGGGATGGGGGATGTTCGGCAGCTCCAGCAGCAGCGCGCGCGTCCGCTCCTCCGCCTCCTTCAGCCGCGGCTCCAGCGCGTCGATCCGCTCCGACTTCTCGCGCATCTTGTCGATGAGGCGCTTACGCTCAGGGTTGTCTCTTTCAAAGTACTCTTTTGCAGCATCTCGCAGATTGGTCACACTGCCGATGCGCTTGCCCAGCTCGTTGCGCTCCGCGCGCAGCGCCTCCGACTCCACGAGCACCTCGCGGCGCTCGGCGTCCAGGCGCAGCATCTCGTCAAGGACCGACTCTTCGCTGCCGCGGTCTCGCAGCGCGTTGCGGACTAGCTGCGGGTTCTCGCGCACGAACTGCAGGCTCAGCAAAACGTCATCCTCCTGCCCTGCGTCCCCGCTCTATCGCACGCAGCGCCAGCAGACGCACGTCCTCCGGCACCGTGGCGCTAACGCCGTCGGCTGCTGGCAGCGGCTCGTTCGCGCGCAACTGCGACTCGCTCACCCACGTCAGGTAGCTCTCGTCGCGTCGCAGCTCCGGCGGCCCACCGGCGACGCTGCAGAAATAGATGAGGTCGACGTGCTGGTGCGGCCGGCCCGGCTCCGGGCTGTCCTCGACGAGGATCGTCACTGGCGCCGCCAGCTCTTGCGGATACCGCACGCCCAGCCGCTCGTCGCCGGCGATGGGGCAGGCGTCAATGCCCGTCTCTTCGCGGATCTCGCGCAACACCGCCTCCTGCGGGTCTTCGTTCGGTTCGACGTGGCCGCCGGGTGGCACCCACATCTTCAGCAGCGGATGCCAGAGGAGAAGCGTTTGGTTCCCGTGGACGACGAAGCCCGTGACGGTGAAGTGCTTCTCCATCAAGAGGCGATTCTAGCAGCCGGAGCGCTGCCGCGTCGAGCCGCCCAGTTTAGGGTCGGCGAACAATACAGTTGACGGTTGCACAAGCTGCCGCTTCCGCGCTGCTTAACATAAACGTTCGTCTTCCCACCCGCCCGCCCGCAATGCGTCTTTCCGGTGGATCGGGAGACATGCCGACGGATCAGTCCAGGAGCGACAGCGGAAAATCCGACAGCTTCTCCAGCACCAGGTCCGCCTCCGGCAGCGGCGGCAGCGCCGTCGAAGCCGCGCGCACCTGTACCGCGAACGTCCCCGCCGCCTTCGCCGCCAGCACCCCGGTTCGACTGTCCTCCAGCACCACGCATCGCTCCGGCGCCACGCCGAGCTTCGCTGCCGTGAAGATGAAGATATCCGGCGCCGGCTTCCCGTTCTCCACCGCCGTGCTCGACACCGTGACATCGAAGCAGCCGTCGAGTCCCGTCGACTTCAGCAGCGCCTCCACCCAGTTCGGCCACGACGACGACGCCAGCGCCCTCGGAATGCCCCGCCGCTTCAGCTCCGACAGCAGCTCGCGCACGCCCGGCAGCGGCGGCTGCGGCCGGCTGAGGAGTCGCACCATCGCCCGGTCGTATCGGGCCACGCACTCCTCGTAGCTGGCCGCCGGCGAGTACCACTCGAAGATCGCGTCCCACGTCGCGGGCACCGTCATGCCCAGAAGCGCGGTGTGCTGTTCTTCCGTGATCGACAGCCCGAAGTCTCGCAGCACCTCGTTCAGGCCCTGATGATAAAGCGGCTCGCTGTCCGCGAGCACGCCGTCCATATCGAAGATGACCGCCTCGTATCGGCCCACCGCTACTCCTTCGTCCGAAGCTGTGGGAAGAGGATGACCTCCCGGATAGAGCGACGCCCGCTCAACAGCATCACCAGCCGGTCGATGCCGATGCCCAGGCCCCCGGCCGGTGGCATCCCGT
>JBEKXP010000028.1:0-16801 GCA_049511815.1 Dehalococcoidia bacterium | reverse complement strand
GACCCGGGCGTCGACGCGATTGTGACGATCGGCGGCTCGCTGGGGGTGACCTCCTTCGACTCGTTCGCGGAGGCGATGGCGGATATAGCGCGTCGGAGCGGGAAGACGATCATGCAGACGTCGGTGGGCGGCGAGATGCCGTACGAGCGGTCGTTTGCCGCGTACGGTGTGCCGACGTTCTCGAGTCCGGAGCGGGCGCTGCGGGCGTATGCGCGCGTGACCGGACACGCGCGCTAACTCCCACACTTCGTCGCGGCGCTATTAAGAGGGCTTGGTCGCGACGCCGCAGATGTCCCACAATGGCAGCCGGTGAAACTCCCCTTCGAATTGCAGCGATGACGCCGCTAGCGCCGAGCGCCATTCGTCGGCGGTGAACATGGCGTCGCGCTGGTGCGGTAGGAGGCGGTAGACCTTCATCAGATAGCTACGCGACGGCTCGGCGAAGCAGAAGCGGCCGCCCGGCTTCAGGGCGCGCGCAACTTCGGGAATGGCCGCTCGCCAATCGGGGATGTGGTGGAGGACGCCGACAACGAAGACGGCGTCGAACTGGCTGCCGGCGTAAGGCATGTGCGTGGCGTCGGCGACGAGCGGTGCGACGGGCAGGTTCCCGGCGCGACGTCGCGCTCGCTTCACCATCGCGGCGTCGAGATCGAAGGCGGCGACGAGGCGCGTTTGCGCTTTGCGGGCGAGGAGAACGCTGAGCATGCCGGGGCCGCAGCCGAGGTCGAGCACGGTCGCGCCGGCGGGGAGTTGCGCCCAGCGCAGGAGGGCGTCGGCCTCGCCGCGGGCGAGCAGGGCGCGGAAGGGGCTCATGACGAGCAGGCTTTCGACCAGGTTCATCTTCGTCATAGCCGCGTCTCCGGTCGCATTATAGCAGCAGCGCGAAGGGGGAAGGGCAGACGCCGGCCGATCCCCTTGCCCGTCGCAGGGGCGTCGATGTACGATAGTTCGGCAGGGAAGCAATAGGCGTGAGCGAAGGGAAAGCGACAGATGGTGGTCACTAAGGCAATTCACCTGGAGACGCGGGGCAACGGCGATACGCAGGACATCACGCAGGCGGTGGCGCGGGCCGTCGGCGAGTCTGGCGCGAAGGCGGGCGTCGTCACGCTGTTCTGCCCGGGCTCGACGAGCGCGCTGACGACGATCGAGTTTGAGCCGGGGGTCGTCGCCGACCTGGGGCAGGTGTTCGACGAGGTGGCGCCGCAGGACCGCTACTATCGCCACAACGAGCGCTGGGGCGACGGCAACGGCCACAGCCATGTGCGGGCGTCGCTGCTGGGGCCGTCGCTGGCGGTGCCGTTCGTGGACGGCGTCTTGACGCTCGGAACGTGGCAGCAGATAGTACACGTAGACTTCGACGTTCGGCCGCGGCGTCGGGACGTGATCGCGCAGATCGTGGGCGAATAGCTTGGTGTGACAGGGAACCTTTCCCGTCGATATGCGTTGTAGAAAGTGGAGTCAGAGCTCTCCGGGGAAGGTCCATGAGCGGAAATAAGCTCAGGAAGACCGAAGGAAGCTATCGCTTCGGCTTTGTTCTCGTTGGCCTCTTGATGGCTACTGCCCTGGTCGGCGTTGGCCTGTATGCCGGCTGCGACAGGCTGCCGGGCCACTCGCCGTCGACGCCTACGGCTGTGCCTGTCCCGACCGATGCGCCAACGCCGCCGCCCGCTGATACGCCAATCCCAACGAAAGCGCCGGCGCCCGGGACGCAGCTTATGGCAGGCACGAGCATCATCGTCGGCGGCGACGTACGGCTGCGCGGCGACCCGTCGACGGCGAACCCGCCGACCGGGACGGCCTACGAGGGGCAGGTGGTGAAGATCGCGGCGCTGGTGAAGGGCGAGAACTGGCTCGTGGGGTCGCAGACGTGGGTGTCGTCGGTGCCGGGCTGGACGACGGACTGGTACCGGCTGGACGACGGCAGCTACGTCTACGGGGCGTTCGTGTTCACGCTGCTGCCGGGCGAGACTTCGCCGACGATAAGCGCAGGCGGCGCGGAGAAGTGGATCGACGTCAACGTGTCGAACCAGACGGTGACGGCGATGATCGGCAACAATGCGATCCATATGGCGCTGGCGACGACGGGCAGCGGGGACTTTCCGACGCCGCTGGGGACGCACCACGTAGAGCCGGACGGGCGGGTGTCGTCCGTGGACATGACGGCGACGCAGGCGGGGTACTCGCCGTCGCAGGCGTCGTATGACGTCGCGCGGGTGCTGTTCACGCAGTACTTCGACCGCATGGGGAACGCGATCCATCTCAACTACTGGCGGCCGGAGGAGGTGTACGGGAACACGCCGACGAGCCACGGCTGCGTCGGGCTGCAGGTTCATGACGCGCAGTGGTTCTGGCTGTTCGGGGCGCCGAACATGAGGGTGGAGATTCACAGCTAGGGCGGTGGGCCCCTTCTTCATCTACGCGAATCCAACGCCTTTCTTCCCACCCGCCCACCCAGTAAAGTCTTGTTGGAAGCCAAGGGCACACCCCTTGGGACCCCGGCAGAGGGAGACCCTCTGCACTCCCCTTCTTGGAGGCTGCGGACAAAGATGACGCTGGCGGGCGTGGGCGAGCGGTTCGTCGAAGTTGACGGCGTGCGGCTGCGGCTGCTGGACTGGGGCGGCGACGGACCGCTCGTGTTCTGCGTGCACGCGAACGGCTACCTGGCAGCGATGTGGCATCCTATCGCGAGGGAGCTGACGGCGGAGTCACGGGTCGTCGGCGTCGACCTGCCGGGGCACGGCGACAGCGATCCGGCGCCGGACTATCGCTGGGACCATCTGTCGGAGTACGTGGCCGGCGTGCTGCGGGCGCTGGGACTGGGGCCGGCCCTGCTCGTTGGGCATTCGATCGGCGGGACGCTGTCGGGACTGTGCGCGGCGCGGCATCCGGAGCTCGTGCGGGCGATGGCGCTGGCGGACCCGGTGGTGCTGCCGGAGCCGTTCTATCATCATCCCGAAGGCGTGCCGAGCGACCTGTACGGCGCGAGGAAGCGGCGTCGCTCGTGGCCGTCGCGGGAGGCGATGCGGGAGTCGCTGGCGTCGAAGCCGGCGTACGCGAAGTGGCGGCCGGGGATGCTGGAGCTTTTCGTCGAAGAGGGGACGCGGGAGTCGGACCCAGACGGGCACGGCGGCCAGGTTACGCTGAAGTGCGCGCCGGAGACGGAGGCGGAGATATACCGTCTGACGCTGGCGTACAACGTGTGGCCGGAGGTGGCGCACGCGGACGCGCCGGCGATCGTGCTGCGGGGGCTTTCCCGCGAGCGGTTGCCGTCGGTGACGGCGCCGGAGCTGGCGGGCCGGCTGCCGCAGGCGGAGGACCGTCCGCTGGCGGAGGCGAGCCACCTGCTGCCGATGGAGTACCCGGAGGAGGTTGTGCGGGCGGCGCGCGAGCTGCTGTCGCGCCTCGATTAGCCCGACTTTTGTGCTATTATCCTCCTCTCGTTGGTGCATTTGCACCATGCGGCGGCGGTTTCTTTCGCCTATCATGCTGTCGAAGAGGAGGGAGGCGTGAAGCGACTGTTGCTGGCGCTGACCTTCGTTGGCCTGCTCGCGAGCGCGTGTGCCTTCGGAAACGCCGATACGCCGGAGCCCACCCCGACCACCGACCCGCGCGTCATGGAGTTGGCGCGGGCAAACGATGCGGTCGGGACGATGCTGACCGGCCGGACCGAGGGCAGCGACTACTGGATAAGGATTGACTACGTCGATAGGTGGAGAACGTCAGTCAAAGGGTCCAATCCTGTCGCGATGGTCGTCATCTACCTTGACCCGCCGGTCTCGTACTCCGGCGACGTGCCGACGGAGTCAGACCCGTGCCGCGGGCACTACGATGACGACGGCTACCTGCTGGACCCGAACGACGCCTGCACGAGCCAGACATCCACGGTTTCGATGACCCACAGGGACTTCTTGAAGGCGGGAGTGGTCACGGTCGAGGTGGACCTGCGCCGTGACAAGGTGGTGCAGGTGTTCCAGGGACTATACGCCGGACGAGCTGGCGGAGGTGAAGAGCCTGTACGGAACGCCAGAGCCGACGGCGCAGCAGGGAGGCTAGACGGAGGGACGGAGGTCGTGGAGGGTGAGCTGGAGGGAGCCGTCGCGGCGGTCCGACGATAGCGAGTAGACGGCGTCGATGCGCTGGCCGTCCGGCACGGCCGCGCTCCCAAGCCCAAAGCCGACGGCCGGCCAGGTGACGTAACCGTCCTTCAACTTCAGTCGCAGGTGCTTTCCGTCGCCGCCCATGACGCGGCAGTCCGCCGCCGTCACGCCGCGACTCAGGAAGACCGGCTCGCGGTTGTCGACGCCGTGGGGCGCCAGCTTCGCCAGCCAGCGTATTTCCTGCCGGCCCAGCTCGCGCAGCCCGACTTCGGCGTCGACGTCGATTACCGGCGCCAGGTCAAGGCCGGCAAGCTGCTCTTCGGCGCAGGCGGTCAGGCGCTCCTTGATGGCCGGCAGGCAGGCGTTGTCGGCGGTGAAGCCGGCGGCCTGCGGGTGCCCGCCGAATCGCAGGAAGAGGTCGTCGCAACCGCGAAGGGCGGAGGCGATGTCGAACTCGGGGATGCTGCGACTGCTGGCGCGACTTTCCGTCTCGCCCCGCTGGTAGACGACGACCGGGCGGTAGAGCGCCTCGGCCATCTTCGACGCGACGAGGCCCGCCACGCCAGCGGGTACGTCGCTGTGGCCGATCATTAGCAGCGAGGCGTCGTCTTCCTCGGCGAAAAGGCTCCAGGCAAGATCCAACGCCGTCGCCGTGTGGCGTTGTCGCTGGCGGTTGAGAGAGTCGAGCTGACGCGCCATCTCCCAGGCGGAAGCGTCGTCGTCGCAGAGAAGCAGTTCGAGGCTGAGGCGCGCGTGGGCGAGGCGTCCGGCGGCGTTCAGACGCGGGCTCAGGACGAAGGACAGCGATTCCGTGTCGATGCGCGACGGGTGGACGGAGGCGACCTCCATCAGCGCCCGCAGGCCGCAGCGCTCCGTCTGCTGCACAGCGGCGAGGCCGCTCTGGGCCAGCCAGCGGTTCGCGCCCAGCAGCGGCGCCATGTCGGCGACGGTGCCGAGGGCGGCGAGCTCGAGGAAGCGCTGCTCCGGGAATGAGCGCCCCAGGGCGTCGAAGAGAGCGCGCAGCAGGAAGTAGGCCAGACCGGCGGACGCCAGGTCGAAGTGCCAGTCGCGCGCGGTCAGCGACTTGGGGTTGACGAGCGCCAGCGCGTCGGGGAGACGGTCGCCTGAGGCGACATGGTGGTCGACGATGAGGACGTCCATGCCCAGCGAGCGGGCGAAAGCGACCTCTTCGACCGAGCTGGTGCCGCAGTCGACGGCGAGGAGGAGCGAGGCGCCCTCGTCGTGGAGGCGCTGGATGGCGGGCTGATTGAGGCCGTAGCCCTCGGCGAAGCGGTCCGGGATGTAGGGAATGACGCGGGCGCCGAGCGCGGTCAGCCCTTCCGTCAGGATCGCGACGGACGTGATGCCGTCGACGTCGAAGTCGCCGAAGACGGCGACAGCTTCGTTCGCGGCGGCGGCGCGGGAGAGGCGTTCGACGGCGGTGGCGGCGTCGGGAAGCGTCGCCGGGTCGAACGACGGGTGGGCGTCGTCGAGGAAGGCGCTAGCCTGGGCGGCGTCGGCGATGCCGCGGTTCTCGAGCAGGCGCTGGATGAGCGGCGGGTAGTCGGTGTCGCGGAGGGCGCCGGCGTGAGGGCTGCGTCGGAGGCGCCAGCGGCGTCGGGCGTTGGGCACGACGTGTACCACGATACCTCTTTTCGGGAGATGCGCTTCGAGGCGTCGAAAGGCGAGCACGGAGGCCACCCTTCGGGAGCATACAGGCGGACGGTGGTTAAGGGAAGGGCCGCCGGATTGTCCTCCCGACGGCCGGTGGTACCGTCGAGGACCCAGGACGTGGCCCTGCGCTACCGGAATAGCCCCTTGACTTTGTCAAAGAAGGACTTCGATTTGACTTTTCGCAGGAGATTTGCCCATTGCGTCTCTGCTGAAGCGCTCCGGTTCAGGTCCTTGATCCTCTCTTTCATGAGGTCAAGAACTTTAACTTCTTCGCCCCGGTCAAGCCAGAAGCCATCCTGCTTCTTGCACAGGTCGAGCTGGAGGTCCCAGGCGCGATAGTCGAAGGTCTCCATGGGGCCCCCGCACCGGGGGCAAGAGATGTCGCTGGGTCGTGGGTCGTAGATCAGCGTTCCCTTCTCTTCATCCTCGTCCAGCGCCACATCCTCGAGCTTGTCGAGGTCGGTATAGTCCAGCCAGAGGCCCTGGCAGTCCGGACATCGGTCCACCGTGATTCCTTTGTACGCTTCAGTCTTGAGTTCGGCGCTGCATCGAGGGCAAAGCATTCTTCTGCCTCCTTCCAGTCAATCGAGGGAAGCCAGCGACCTCCTGCGCACTCGACGGTGGGCCAGGGCCACTGTCATGTCGTAGACGCGCTGGACGGTCATGGCAGCACCATCCTACTCGCAGCGGCGACGGCCTGGCAAGGAACGCCTTCAAACGCAGCGGATCGACAGATGGGTGAGGCCTAGCGGGCTCGGGACTTGAGGGCATGGATTGCCCGCGGCAGCTCGGGCAGGAGGTCGCTGGCCTGCAGGCCGGCGTCGCCCTGGGTCTCGCGGATGCGCTCGCCGGCGAGGGCGTGGAGGTAGACGCCACAGCTCGCGGCGGCGAATCGGTCTAGACCCTGCGCCAGCAGGCCGGCAATCGCGCCGGAGAGCACGTCGCCGGTGCCGGCGCTGGCGAGAGCGGGGTTGGCGAAAGGACTGACGGCAGCGCGTCCGTCCGGCGTCGCAACCACCGTATGAGCGCCCTTCAGCACGACCGTTTGTCGCCAGGCGACGGCGCTCTGCAGGGCGGCGGCAAGGCGGTCGCTCTGGATCTCGGCGATACTCTTGCCGCTGAGGCGTCGGAGCTCGCCCGGGTGCGGCGTGAGCACCAGCGGCGCGCTCATGCGGGCGGCCCAGCCGGGAACGCCGCCGAGGGTGTTGAGGGCGTCGGCGTCGACGACGGTGGCGGTAGGCGTACCTTCCTTCAGCTCGAACAGGAGGGAGCGGACGAACTCCAGCGTGCGGCTGCGACCGCCGAGGCCCGGGCCGATGAGCATGACGTCGTAGCCGTCCAGGACGCGCAGCACGTCGGCAACGCCGCGCTCCGAGAGACCGCCTTCTTTGTCGGGCAGCGGAAGATACGTCGCTTCCACCAGGCCGGCGGCGACGATGGGATGGATGGACAGCGGGCAGGCGACGGTGACGAGGCCCGCCCCGACGCGTCCGGCTGCGACGGCGGCGAGTCGCACGGCGCCGACGTAGTTCTCGGAGCCGGCGACGACGAGCACGCGGCCAAAAGTCCCCTTGTTGGAGTCGAGGGGGCGCTGCGGCAGGAGCCCCGCGACCCATTCGTCGGTCATCAGCTCGACCTTGAGGGCGGCCTCGGCGCCGTCGGGCAGGCCGATGTCGACGACTTCGACGTCGCCGGCGAACCGCGAGCCGGGAAGCGTGTGGAGGCCGATCTTGGAGTAGCCGAGGGTGACCGTGAGGTCGGCGGGAAGGGCGCGCGGGTCGACGGCGCCGGTATCGGAGTTGACGCCGGTCGGCAGGTCGACGGCGACGAGCCGCGGCGGCTGCGTCTGGCCGCGGGCGCGGCGTACTCGCTCCAGGATCTGCGCGAGGTTAGCCTCGATGGGGCGCGACGGGCCGGTGCCGAGGAGAGCGTCGACGACGAGCTCGACGTCGGAGAGGAAGCGGTCGAGGGCGGCGAACGAGGGGTCGCTCTCGGCGTCGGTGATGTCGATTTCGCGCTTGACGAGCTCGGCCAGGTTGGCGTCGTTGGGCCGGCGTTGGGCGAGCAGGTAGACGCGGACTTCGGCGCCCCAGTCGTGGAGGTAGCGCGCCGCGACGAGGCCGTCGCCGCCGTTGTTGCCGGGGCCGGCGAGGACGACGATGCGGCGTCCCTTGACCGTGCCCAGCAGCGCGCGGACCTGCTCGGCGACGCCGCGGCCGGCGTTCTCCATCAGCTTTTCGGCGGGGACGCCCGCCCTGGTCGCCTGCTGGTCGAGGGAGCGGACCTGGTCGGCGGTGACGAGCTTCATGGCAGGATCCTTCCTTTAGCGAATGGTGTCGAGTCGCTCCATCAGCCAGCGGCGTTCGGCCTGCGGGTCGTCGGGCGGCTCTTCCTGGAGGGCGACGACCGTGGCTATGGCGAAGTCGCGCGAGTGGCTGAGGCTGACATCCATGCCGGTCAGGCCGAGGGTCTGGGCGCGCTCTTTCGCCCGCCCGTAGAGGAAGAGGAGCGGCTTACCGCGTCGATTGGGGAGCACCTCGATCTCGCGCCAGGCGACGCCGCGGACGCCGGTGCCGAGGGCCTTCATGGTCGCCTCTTTGGCGGCGAAGCGGGCGGCGAGCAGGTGGGCGCGGTCGCCGCAGAGGCGCAGCTCGGCGGGCGTGAAGACGCGGGCGCGGAATCGCTCGCGGTGGCGTTGGAGGAGCCTGTGGACGCGGCCGATCTCGACCAGGTCGATGCCGACTGCAAGGGATGTCATTGGAAGGTCAATTGTAGCATAGGGCCGGGGCCTCGAATAGAGGCAGCGAGCCCTGGGCGACGGCGGGTCGAAGACGCGAAGCCAGGTTCGACGGCGCGAGCGGGCCTGCAGCCGCTCACGCCAAGGAGACGACCGCTGCCCCGGCTACTGACAGTACCCTCGGGGCGGCGACGGCCAGTGAGCGAACACCAACTGCACATCCCGAATGTTGATGTTGCCATTCCCGTCCACGTCGTAGGACCTGTTGTAGGCGAGCGGCGGCGACGGCCAGTGGGCGAAGACCAGTTGCACATCCCGGATATCGATGTCGGCGTCTCCATCAGAATCGTAGACACAGACAGGCGCCAGGGCGATACCGTCCGGCTGGCCGAGGCCGATGAGCAGGTCCTGAACACCGCTGCCGTCCAGGTTGGCCCGCTGAATCTTGTGCTCGCCAGCGTCCGCCCAGTACATCTTGCCTGCTTTCAGATCCAGGGCGATACCCAAGCTACCGCCGATGGTGACCAGATCCTGCACGCCGCCACCGTCCGTCAGGTTGGCCCGCTGGATCTTGCCCGTACCCGAGTCTGCCCAGTACATTTTGCCGCCGGCGACATCCAGGGCGATGCCCTGCGGGCCGCCGAGGCCGGTGGTGATGAGGTCTTGCACGCCGCTGCCGTCCAGGTTGGCCCGCTGGATCTTTTGCGTGCCCCAGTCTGTCCAATACATCTTGCCGCCCGCGACATCCAGGGCGATGCCGTTCGGCCAGCTGAGGCCGGTGGTGACCAGATCCTGCACGCCGCTGCCATCTAGGTTGGCGCGCTGGATCTTCTGCGTGCCTCCGTCCGTCCAGTACATTTTGCCGCCCGCGAGGTCCAGTGCGATGCCGTTGAGGTTGCCCAGGCCGACGCGGACGACGTCCTGGACGCTGCTACCGTCCAGGTTGGCGCGCTGGATCTTTTTGTTGCCAGGGTCCGTCCAGTACATCTTGCCGCCCGCGACATCCAGGGCTGGGCCCGACGGCATGCTGATGCCGGTGGTGATGAGGTCCTGAACGTCGCTGCCGTCCAGCTTGGCCCGCTGGATCTTCCGGGTGCCCATGTCCGTCCAGTACATCTTGCCGCCCGCGACATCCAGGGAGATGGAGTTCGGGTTGCCGAGGCCGGTGGTGATCACGTCCTGCACGCTGCTGCCGTCCAGGTTGGCGCGCTGGATCTTCGCCGCGCCATAGTCGGTCCAGTACACTTTGCCGCCGGCGACATCGAGGGCGATGCCCGTCGGCATGCTGATCCCGGCGGTGACCAGGTCCTCAACGCCGCTGCCGTCAAGGTTGGCGCGCTGGATCTTCGCCCCTGCGCCCCAGTCCGTCCAGTACATCTTGCCGCCCGCGACATCCAGGGCGGGGCCGCACGGGGTGTTGAGGCCGGTCGTGACCAGGTCCTCGACGCCGCTGCCGTCCAGGTTGGCCCGCTGGATCTTCCCGTCCCAGTCCGACCAGTACATCTTGCCGCCCGCGACATCCAGGGCGATGCCTACAGGGCTGCCGAGGCCCGTATTGATCAAGTCCTGCACGCCGCTGCCGTCCAGGTTGGCCCGCTGGATCCTGCGGGTGGTAGGGTCCGTCCAGTAGATCTTGCCGCCCGCGACATCCAGAGCGGCGGAGTTGTAGATCCAGCCCCCGCCGACCATGTCCTGCAGGCCGCTGCCGTCCAGGTTGGCCCGCGTGATCCTATTACCGCCCGTCCAGGACATCCTGCCGTTCGCGAGATCCAGGGCGATGCCCTCGGCGCCGAAGACGCTGGCGTTGACCGAGATGAGGTCCTCCACGCCGCTGCCATTCAGATTGGCGCGCTGGATCTTCTGCGTGCCAGCGTCAGTCCAGTACATCTTGCCGCCCGCGACATCCAGGGCGATGCCGGCCGGGGAGCCGAGGCCGGTGGTTACCAGATCCTCTGCGGCGCTGCCGTTGAGGTTGGCGCGCTGGATCTTCTGCTTGCTCCAGTCGGTCCAATATATCTTGCCGCCGGCGACATCCAGGGCGATACCAGCCGGCTGGCTGAGGCCGGTGAGCAGGTCTTCCACGCTGCTGCCGCTGAGGTTGGCGCGCTGGATCTTGTGCGTGGTCCAGTCCGTCCAATACATCTTGCCGGCCGCGACATCCAGGGCGATGCCCGTCGGGTTGACCAGGCCGGTGGTGACCAGATCCTGCACGCTGCTGCCGTCCAGGTTAGCCCGCTGGATCTTGTGCGTGCCCCAGTCCGCCCAGTACATCTTGCCGCCCGCGACATCGAGGGCGGGGCCCAAGGGGCCGCTGAGGCCGGTGGTTACCAGGTCCTCTACGGCGCTGCCGTCGAGGTTGGCGCGCTGGATCTTGTGCGTGCCCCAGTCCGTCCAGTAAATCTTGCCGCCCGCGACATCCAGGGCGATCCCCGTCGGTTGGACGAGGCCGGTGAGCAGGTTCTGCATACTGCTGCCGTCCAGGTTGGCCTGCGCGATCTGGCTCGTGCCCTGGTCCGCCCAGTACATCTGGTTGCCCGCGACGTCCAGGGCGATGCCTATGAGGCCGGAGGTGACCAGGCCCTGCGTGCTGCTGCCATCCAGGTTGGCCTGCGCGATCTGGTGCGCGACGCCAGAGTCCGTCCAGTACATCTTGCCGTATACGGCTGAGTCGCTCAGGCCGACTTGCCCCGCCGTGTCGGGGGAGACGATCGTGCCGGCGGATTCGCTGCTTGGAGGATTCGGGCTGAAGGCTCCCAAAGCCAGCATTGTTGCCACCAACCCCACAACCAGTAGGCGAGCTAGCGTCTTCATGTTCCGTCACCTTTCTGCTGCCCCGCGGATCCTCGTTCGATAGTGGGAGGGCGTTGGCGAGAAGCACCGCACGCAACCTCCATGTCGGCGGAAAGGACGAATCGGCGGAGAGTCAGGAAAAAACCACCAATGACGCCACTATAGCATCCGCTGGCGGTTTGTCAAGAGCCTAGTTGTTAGGCCAGAGGCTGCTCGTGGAAGTGAGGTTCCGCCGCGTCAGGAGGCGTCCCAGAGGGCGGGCTGCGCCGAGGGCGGCGGGCCTTTCGGCGGCAACCCCAGATGCTCGTAGGCGCGACGGGTCGCTATCCGGCCGCGCGGGGTCCGCTGCAGGAAGCCGACCTGCATGAGGTAGGGCTCGTAGACGTCCATTATGGTGTCGGCCTCTTCGGAGATGGAGGCGGCGATGGTGTCGAGGCCGACGGGGCCGCCGTCGAACTTGTGGATTATCGTCTGCAGCACCTTGTGGTCGACCTCGTCCAGCCCCAGCTCGTCGATCTCCAGCCGCGCCAGCGCTTCGATGGCGACTTGTTCGCTGATGCGGCCGTCTGCCATGACCTGGGCGTAGTCGCGGACACGCCTCAGCAGGCGGTTGGCGACGCGCGGGGTGCCGCGGGCGCGCTGGGCCATCTGCTTCAGGCCGCCTTCGTCGACTTCGACGCCGAGGATGTGGGCGCTGCGCCGGATGATGGCGGCGATGGCGTCGGGGTCGTAGAAGTCGAGGCGGTAGACGGCGCCGAAGCGGTCGCGAAGGGGCGGGCTGAGCATGGCGTAACGGGTGGTCGAGCCGATGAGGGTGAAGCGCGGCAGGGAGAGCCGGACGCTGCGGGCGCCGGGACCCTTGCCGAGCACGAGGTCGAGGGCGAAGTCTTCCATGGCGGGATAGAGGATCTCTTCGATGGCGCGCGCCAGGCGGTGGATTTCGTCGATGAAGAGGACGTCGTCGCGCTGGAGGTTTGTCAGGATGGCCGCCAGGTCGCCGGGGCGCTCGATGGCCGGACCGGAGGTGATGCGCACGCTGACGCCCATCTCGGCGGCGATGATGTAGGAGAGGGTGGTCTTGCCCAGGCCGGGCGGGCCGTAGAGGAGGACATGATCCAGGGGCTCGCCGCGCATGCGGGCGGCGGCCATGGCGATGCGCAGGTTGTCTTTGACTTTGTCCTGTCCGATGTAGTCGTCGAGGCGGTGCGGCCGCAGGGAGGTGTCGAGGGCAATGTCCTCTTCACGCGGCTTGCCGGAGAGAATGCGTTCGGACGTCATCACCTAGCGCTTCTCCCGTCGCAGCTCGATTGTGACTTCGTTATAGCTGTCCATGCATTTGAGCTGGACGGCGTCGGGGTCGCCCCAGCCCGCGGGGAAGCCGCCGCCGAACTGGAGCATGAGGATCTGCGGGAATATGTCGTGATAGAGGAAGCCGCAGAGGCCGGCGGTGTTGTGGGCGCTTATCTCGAACTCGTCGCCGGGCTTGTGTCCCATGCTGCAGTTGCCCTTGACGTTCCGGATGGTCGCCCAGACGCGGTTGCCGACTTGCGGAAGCTCCTGCTGCTCCATGACCAGCCTCCTCTCGCGGCGCGACTCCGACCGGTCGGGGCATCGTCGACGGGGTGTCGAAGCGCGGGTTGGAACAAGCGTACTTGGGGCGGCAACGGGTGTCAACGGTGGAGCGAGCGACAGACGAGTCGGGGCGTTCAGCGGCGAGTGCGTTTCGGTTCAGCCGGCGGTTCGAAGGAGATACGGATCTGAGGGATGAAATCCCTCAGCCTGATATCGGACGGGTTCGTCCGGCGGTTCGGGGGAGATTCGGTTCTGAGGGATGAATCCCTCAGCCCGATATCGGACGGGTTCGTCCGGCGGTTCGGCTTTCCCGAACCGCCGGCGCGCGAGGCGTCAGCCGAACGCGGCTAACACGCCGTCGCAGTTGAAACCGTCGACCAGGTCCTATACGTCGGATCGCAGCTCAGACTTCGCGCGTCAGGTCCGCCAGTGAGCGCCGCGGCGTCGCTTGCGGCTTCTCCGCCGCATGGCCGATTGGCAGCAACGCCACCGGCATCTGGTTCTCGCGGGTGCCGATGGCTTCCTGGACGTCCCTTCGTCGAAAGGCGCCGACCCAGCACGCTGAGAGGCCGAGGTCATGGGCGGCAAGCTGGGCGTAGGCGCAGGCGATCGTCGCGTCCTGGAGCGCGTACAGGGTCTCGCCGCGATGGCCGTACTTCTCGCCCGAGCGCTCCGGCTCCGCCAGAAAGACGAGCACGACCGGCGCCTGCGCGACGAACTGCTGCTCGACAGCCGCCTTCGCCAGCGCCTGGCGGATCGCCGGCGTGCGCGCGACGACGATGGAATATGCCTGCAGGTCGCCGGCGGAAGGCGCGCGATTCGCGGCGTGCAATATCCTCTCGAGCGTATCGGAGTCGACGGGCGCGTCGGTGTACACGCGCACCGAACGCCTTTCCTCAATCAGCGTCATGTACTCCATCATTCCCTCACGCGAAAAACGGTCTGTGACGAATCACGGTTAGTCTTCTTCCCGACGCTTCGCCTCGGCGCGCAGCCGCGCTTGCTCCCGCAGGTACTTCGTGATCGGCGCCGGCTCCGATGGGTGCCAGGCCTTGCTCCAGTACTCGAAGTCCGGCCACTCGTACGGCAGGTCGACCACCGCATTCGGCTCCTTGATGTCGACCAGGGCTTGCAGCGAGTCGCGGATGACCCGCATCTGCTCCTCCCGGTCGCCGGTGTGCCCGATCGGGTGGCCGAACGGGAACTCGATTCCGACGGTGCGCGGTGTGCCGACTGCCTGCGCCAGATACGGGACCATCGTCACCAGGACGGTGCTGATCCCGGCCGCTTCGATTGCACGCGCCAGCACGGGCGCGTTCTTGCAGCACTCCGGTCAGACGGGCGTGAGGAAGGCGCAGTCGACACCTTCGTCCTTCATGCGCGCAGCGATCTCCGGGCCGAAGCGCTCCCGCCACTCGTCGCTCGACTCCTGGTAGCCCATAACCGAATAGCTCGTCGGCGCCAGGGAGCCGATTTCGCCCGACGCTTCGAGCTCCAGGAAGCGGTGGATGGGCAGGGCGACGTTGATGTCGGCCTCCAGGTCGCTCGTGTTGATGTGCAAGTGCGCTACGCCGATCTGCTCCTGGCGAACGTCGCGGGGGATGGCGCGATAGGTTGGATCGCCCCAGGTCGGCTCGCGCTTCTCACGTTCCAGGTCGAACGGCTCCTGCTCGCCCTTGATGTAAGCGCCGGCCGTGCTGAGGAGGGAGAAGCGACATTCGCTGAGCGGCTTGCGCAGCGGCGTCCAGGGAATCGGCGTCTGCTCGAAGCGGAGGTTGCGGTAGTAGTTCGCCAGCGAAGGCGGCATCCACTTGAAGCTATCGACGGCCATTCTTCACCTCCTGCTGTGCGGCTAGATGCCTATGACGCGGCGAGCGTTCTCGCCCAGGATCAGGCGCTTCTCTTCGTCCGAAAGCGGCAGCGCCTGGATGCGGTCGATGTCGCGCACGGGATGGAACCACGGCCAGTCGGAGCCGAAGAGGATGCGCTCCGCGCCGAAACGTCGCACCAGCGCTACCGCTTCCCCGTCCGACATCTGCGGCGGCTCGACCGTCCCCTCGATGACGCTCGAGCTGTCGAAATGCAAGTTTGGGAACTCGTCCGCCATCGCCAGCGATTCGTCGATGTAGCCGTTGCCCAGGTGCGCCAGCACGAAGCGTAGACGCGGATGCGCCCGCAGTATGCGCGCGAATGCACGCGGTCGCGAGTGGTCTGAGGACTCCGGGTCCATCGGGAAGAAGCCGCCGTGGGAAAGGACGGGCATCTCAAGCGACTCCGCCTCGGCGTAGAGGGGCCACAGGTTGGGATCATCCGGGTTGAATCGCTGCGACGACGGGTGCAGCTTGATGCCGACGGCGCCCTGCTCGCGGCAGCGGCGCACCTCCGCGACGACTCCCTCCGGCCCCATCGACGGGTCAACGCTGATGAACGGGACGAGCGACGGGTGGTCGTGGGCGGTGCGGCAGGTCCAGTCGTTGCGGCGCTTCAGGCGCTGAATCATCTGTTGCGCCACCTCTTCCGGCGGGCCATGGCCGGCGGCAAGCGCCGCTTCGCGCATGTCCGCGACGGGCGTCATGTTCATCATCGCCGCCTTGTCGACGCCGCCGACGGACATGAGGGCGAGGAGCTCCTGGACGGTGCCCGCACAGCCGCTCATCGCCGTCCCGGCGGTCGCCTGGAGGCCGACGGCAGCAGAGGGATAGGTGTGGACGTGGACATCGATGATGTTGAGCATATGTCGCCGCCTGCTTGTGGTGTGATGGCCGCGCTATGAGATGAGGATAACGGAGCGTCGAGACTGCGACAAGAGACAAAAAATCGCCGTACCCCCTTGACAAACCGTCGGCGAGGCTGTAAATTGCGGATGGTCGGATTCATTAAGCCGCTATAGTCCCCCGCCTGTAGTCCTGTTAGGGCCCTTTGGGTCGGTTTGAGACTACCCCGCCTGTTATATCGGATGCTGCCCGCCGTTAGTTGGTTATGGTAGGACGCCATGAAATCAATTAAGCACAGAATAGCCACCAGCCTTCGCGCTCCATTCTTCTGGCCGGCGGGCGTCGGCATCGCGGCCCTTTTGGCCACGGCGCTCTTCGCGCTGTTCGGCCCGCAGGGCGGCCGCGCCGAAGCTTACACGATCACCACCGACGGGCGCATCATCATTAACGCCAGTCACGTAAAAGTGGAAGTCGCCTGCTACGATGCCGATTACAATAACGTTTTCGGCATGCAATCGCCGGTGTCCCAGGACTTCTTCCATTGCAAGGACCCGCTGTATCAGGGCGTTCCGCTCGACATCGGCAGCTATGACGCTGGTGAGCTCGAGTTCCGCATAATAACGCCCGACAACTACACCTGGTACACGGGGCCCGCGGAACGTAACGTCGACGACTTCCAGCATGCCCACCTGGTGCAGATTTCCGACACAGTCGTCAGGATTGAGTGGGAGGACCTGTACGGCGGCGGCGACCAGGACTTCAACGACTGCGAGATCGACGTAACGATCGAAGAGTTGCCCACGCCAACGGCTACTGCCACGAATACGCTGGTCCCAACCTCAACGTTCACGGCCATCGCGACATCGACGGCGACGCCTACAAGCACCGACACAGCGACGCCGACGTTCACGCCGCCACCGCCAACCTCAACGAACACGCCGACGGCTACCCGCACGTTGACGCCTACGTCGACTCGCACGCCCACGCCGCCACCTACGAGTACCTACACGCCGACACCGATGGACACAGCGACGTCGACGCCCACTGATACGCCCACGCCTACGAATACCTCCACGCCGACGGCGACATTCACGCCCATTCCGCCGACGGCAACCTCCACGCCGACAAAGACGTCGACGCCGACGCCGACGAGGACGTTCACACCCACGGCGACTTATACGCCCACGGCTACGAACACGCCCACACCTACGAACACC
>JBEKXP010000027.1:0-17106 GCA_049511815.1 Dehalococcoidia bacterium | reverse complement strand
CCAAGCCTTCCACTCGGCCCGCCTGGATATTGAAAGCGACGGGTCCTTTCTGTTTCTGGGTCCGCTGTTGAACCAGCCAGAGCCCCTTCTCGCCCGTGTCGATCGCATCGCCACAGCAGGAGTCGCCGCAGCGCTGCCAATCGAGGCCTTCGGCGTAGACGAAGCAAACTTGTTCCGCGCCGAGCGCTTCCCTGAGGGTGTCGGCGATGCGCGTCAGCCCCAGCCTGCTTGCCGGTCCCCTCGTGGCTAGATCGGCGAGCTGCTGGAGTGTATCAAGCCCGGGCTTCACGAGCACTTTCTCCGGTTTCGAAGTCGTCAACTCATTCCATATTGGTGATCGGCAGATCAGCTAGCAGACTAAATACTTTCGTTGGAGACGCACAATCCTCCGATCAGGCGGCGCTCTTCCGGGCTGAGAGGGAACAGATCTTATTGCCACCCTTCGCTTTCGCCTGATAGAGGGCTTCGTCGGCCTGCTTTATCAGCGCCAGGGGCTTCTGGGCCTTTTCGGGGTCGAGCTGGGCAACACCGATGCTGACCTTTAGCCTCGCGTTCCCGTCGCCAGCAAAATCGAAGACCCGTCCGGCAACCGCAGTCCGGAAACGGTTCGCAAATCTCTGGGCAGCGGCAAGGTCGGCCCGGGGCAGGACGAAGATGAACTCGTCACCGCCGTAGCGGCCGACGACGTCGCCGCGCCGGCACGTCCGCCTGGCCAGGTCGGCGAGCTGCACAAGAGCCGCGTCTCCCGCCTTATGACCATAGTTGTCGTTTATTGCCTTGAACTTATCGAGGTCGGCCAGGGCAACGCAAAGGGCCGTCTTGTGGCGGACCGCACGCGAGCATTCGCCCCTGATGACCTCGTCGATGTAGCGCCGATTTGGAACGCCGGTCAGAGCGTCGGTCCGCGCCAGGCGGTGCTGCACCTCCATGCTTGACTGCAACTCTTCGGCGTACTCCCTCAACTGCTTCTCTGACTGGGCCAGTGACCGGTACATCTCCAGCGCTTTGAGGGCTGCCCCCAACTGGCTGGCGAAGCCATTCAGGACCTGAACTTCCGTTTCGGAGTAGCTTCGTGGTCGTTGGCTGGCCACCCGCAGGATGCCGAGAAACTCATCGCGGAAAGCGATCGGGAGCTGCGCGGCGGAGAATATGTGAGCGCGTTTGAAGAACTCTCGGCCGGTTTCGGGTATTCTCTCGTCGGTTTGAAGGTCGGGCAGGATCAGCGGCTGGCGGGTGACCATCGCTGCCTGGACGATGACGTCGGGGTAGTGAGCCGTAGGCTCGTGCTGCTTCCATTCGTCGCCGAGGGACGTATCTATCTGCGGCCCGACGTTCAGAACGCTGAGCACGAAGGACTGCGATTCCTTGTCAAAAACGTCTATCGTCACCAGGTCGTTGCCGGTGGAGTTGGAGATTGCGTTGGCGAGGTGCTTTAGCACCGGGGATATATGCTCTGCCTGGATTAGCAGCTGGGCGGCATCTGCCACCGCCGACATCTGCTCGCGCTGCCGGTCGGCCTTGGCCACGCTCAGTACTCGGCCCAGCACGAGCGTGATGGCGGGTGTTGCGGCTTCGATGTAGGCGAAGGCGTCCGCGTTGGCGGGACAGTTCGAGCGCGTCTTCATAATGAGCATCTCGCTGCCGTCGCGGTCGAGCTGGAAGCCGAGGAAGCGTTTTGCGCCGCCCTTGCGGGCATCGATGATGTCGCTGACGCGCTCGCGGACTATGTCGAAGGCGACGGGACCGCCCACGATCTCGCACTGGTGCTGGACCAGCCACAACCCCATTTGGTTTGTGTCCAGTCCTTCGGCGGCGCTGGAATCGCCGCACAGGACGAACTCTTTGTCTTCGGGATGGACCAGGAAGATTCGTTCTTCCGCCACCGCCTCACGAACGAGATCGGCGATGCGCACGAGCGCCTGCTCGCCGGCCTGGCCGTCGATGGCAGCGTCCGCCAGCCTGTATAAAGAGGTGACCTTTCCAGTCACGACGCAAATCCCAAGGAGATCGGACTTTCAGTTTCTCTATCATTAGGTTCGGCACGGCAAGGCCGGTTCAGCAGATGCAGCGACATTCTGATGAAGATCGCTTGGGCTCGTTGAAAGAACCGCGCCACCGCCCTTAGAATGGCTTCAGGAGAGGTCAAACAGATGGCCGACGAAACTTATCAGCGGACGACGCTTGGCAATGGACTGCGCGTTGTGACGGCCCCGATGCCTTTCACCCGTTCGGTCAGTATCAGCGTCTACCTCGGCGCAGGCTCCCGCTATGAGGAGCCTGCTCAGGCCGGCATCTCACACATGGCTGAGCACCTCGTCTTCAAGGGCACTGAGCGCCGCCCGACCTCGCGTGAGATCTCGCAGATCGTCGACAGCGTCGGCGGCGTGATGAACGCAGTGACCGACCGGGAATTGACCGTCTACTACGGCAAGGTGGCGCGTCCCCATTTTGAGATGCTCGGAGATATTCTCAGCGACCTGCTGCGGCATCCGCTTCTCGCGACGGAGGAGATGGAGAAGGAGCGAGGCGTCATCCTGGAGGAGCTGGCCGCCGTGGCCGACTCGCCGCCGCAGCTCGTCGACCAACTCATCGATCAGGTGATGTGGCCGGACCAGCCGCTAGGCCGCGACGTCGCCGGCAGCCGCGAGACAATCTCAGCGATGACGCGCGCGATGGTGCTTGCCTATCTGGACGGGCAGTACGTGGCGGAGAACGCGGTCGTCAGCATCGCCGGCAACGTCAGCCACGAGGAGGCGCTGAAGCTTGTCGAACGGGAGATGGGCGATTGGCAGCGCGGCCTGCCGGGAGGCTGGCGCCCGGCCTGGAGCCCCGACGAAGGCCCCCGGCTGGCGGTGCAGTACAAGAAGACGGAGCAGGCGCACATTTCCATCGCCGTCGACGGCGTGGCCATGGAGCATCCGGACCGGCCGGCGCTGGACCTCCTCAGCGTAATCCTCGGCGAAGGGATGAGCAGCCGGCTGTTCCTGGAGCTGCGCGAGCGGTTGGGCCTCTGCTACGACGTGCACAGCTACGCCAGCCACTATCAGGATGTCGGCTCGCTGGCCGTATATGCGGCCGTCGACCCGAAGAACACCTTCAAGGCTTTGAGCGCGCTGATGGGCGAGCTGGCGCGGATTCGCGACGACATCGACGATGAGGAAGTGGCGCGGGCGAAAGAGCTTTCCCGCGGTCGGCTTATCCTGAGGGGGGAGGACACCCGAAGCGTTTCCGGCTGGGCTGGCGTGCAGGAGCTGCTGACGGGAAAAGTACTGACCGTGGACGAGGTGGTGGAGCGAGTGATGGCGGTATCGACGGCGGACCTCTTGCGGGTAGCGAAGCAGACGCTGCGACGGAAGGCGCTGAACCTGGCGGTTGTCGGACCCTTCCGCAGCGACGGGCGTTTTCTGCCGTTGCTTGACCTCTAACGGGGGTGCGGCAGGTCGCGGTGGCGGTGCGAGACCGCTGGCGATGTAAGCTGCGTTTTGTGCGCAAACAAGGGGCCGCTCGGGTTGCCGAGCGGCCCTACAGCTTCCCAGCGTTAGTCTATCAGTACTCCGGCGGCATCGACGGCATGGCGGCCGGCGGCTCTGGAATGTCCGTCACCAGCGACTCCGTCGTCAGCACCATCGCGCCGATCGACGCCGCGTTCTCCAGCGCCGAGCGCACCACCTTCACCGGGTCGACGATCCCGCGCTCGTACATATTGACATACTCGTTGCTCAGCGCGTCCCAGCCGCGATCGGGGTCCTTGGAGCGACGCACCACGTCGACCACCACTGATCCCTCGCAGCCGGCGTTCTCGGCTATAAGGGTCATCGGCGCTTCGACCGCGCGGATGAGTATACCGGCGCCCGTGCGCTGATCGCCCTCAAGGGTCGCCTGGAGCTCCTCCAGCGGCTTCTGGCAACGCAGCAGGGCGACGCCCCCGCCGGGGACGATCCCCTCCTCCACCGCCGCCCGGGTCGCCGAGAGCGCGTCTTCAACGCGCAGCTTCTTCTCCTTCAGCTCGACTTCGGTCGCCGCGCCGACCTTGATAACGGCAACGCCGCCGGCCAGCTTCGCCAGCCGCTCCTGTAGCTTCTCGCGATCGAACTCCGACGTCGTCTCCTCGATCTGCGCCTTGATCTGCTTGATGCGGGCCTGGATAGCCTCGTCGCTGCCGTGGCCTTCGATTATCGTCGTCTCCTCTTTCGTCGAGGTCACCCGCCGCGCCCGGCCCAGGTCCGGCACCTGCGCGTTCTCGAGCTTGCGGCCCATCTCCTCAGTGATGAACGTGCCGCCGGTAAGGATGGCGATGTCTTCCAGGATCGCCTTGCGTCTCTCGCCGAAGGCCGGCGCTTTGACCACCAGCGGGTTAATCGTGCCGCGCAGCTTGTTGACGACCAGCGTGGCCAGCGCCTCGCCGTCACAGTCCTCGCAGATGATTACCAGGTTCTTCGTCACCTGCAGCGTCTTTTCCAGGACGGGAAGGATATCAGCGATGGCGGAGATCTTCTTGTCCGTCACCAGGATGTAGGGGTCGTCGAGAACGGCCTCCATGCGGTCGGGGTTGGTCACGAAATAAGGCGAGACGTAGCCGCGGTCGAGTTGCATGCCGTCGACGAACTCCGTCTCCATGCTCAGGCCTTTGGACTCCTCGACCGTGATCACGCCGTCCTTGCCGACCTTCTCCATCACATCGGCGATCAGGTTGCCGACCTCCTGGTCGATAGCGGCAATCGACGCCACCTGGGCGATCTGTTCCTTGCCGGCCACCGGCTTGGCGGACTCCCGCAGCGCCGCGATCGCCCGCTGGACGCCGCGCTCCAGGCCGCGCTTCAGGTCCATCGGGTTGGCGCCGGCCGCGACGTTCTTGAGCCCTTCGCGGACGATCGCCTGGGCCAGGACGGTGGCGGTGGTCGTGCCGTCGCCGGCGACGTCATTCGTCTTGCTGGCGACCTCGCGGGCGAGCTGGGCGCCCATGTTTTCTTGCGCGTCCGGAAGCTCGATTTCCTTGGCGATGGTCACGCCGTCGTTGGCGATGACCGGCGGCCCGAACTTCTTCGCGAGGACGACCGTGCGGCCGCGCGGGCCCAAGGTGACCTTCAGGGCGTCGGCCAGAGCGTCCACGCCTGCCTTCAGGGCGCGGCGCGCCTCTTCATCGAATACCAGTTGTTTTGCCATACAAACCCTCCCTAACCCGGCCATCCCCGCAGCGGCTGCAACGGCGGTGGCGGTAAGCCTTTGTTACTTCACCTTGACTTTGCGACCTGGACTTTGCAGAGAACGTCCTTCTCGGAGAGGACGATGTACTCTTCGAGGTCGATCTTGATGTCCTGGCCGCTGTACTTGGCGTAGAGGACGCGGTCGCCGACCTTCAGGTCCATCGGGATGCGCTTGCCGTCCTCGTCGAGGCGGCCGGGCCCGACGGCGATGACCTCGCCCTGCTGCGGCTTCTCTTTCGCTGTGTCGGGGATGACGATGCCGCTGGCCAGCACCTCTTCCTGCACGACGGCCTTGATGACCAGTCTATCCGATAGGGGGATGAGTTTCGTTGCCATGAGATCTCCTTCTCTACAGACTGCCGAGGTTTGGGCCACAGAGAGACGGTCAAACGGATGATGGAAGCTGCGTCTCTCGTGGTTAGCACTCCCTGAAAGAGAGTGCTAAAGCAATATTAGCTCAGACCGCCAAGCTATGCAATAAGCTGGCGTCCACTCCCGTCGATTTTAGGCCGTTGCGAAACTCCAACGATCTGGGTGAGTTGAAATAAGGAGAAAAAATGTTCGATAACAACAAGCTTGACTCGGCACCATCGGAGGGTGTACAAGGTTACACCGTGAACCTGTGTTATTGCGATGAGAGTGGAATCGGCGACGAGCCGATTGCGACGATGGTGGGCATCGTTGTGGACGCCAGCCGAATGCATCTCACAAAAGTCCACTGGGAAGAACTTCTTAAAGTTCTCAGTAAATTAGCGGGGCATCAAATCGTCGAATTACACACCAGAGATTTCTACTCGGGCAACGGGGTATTTCGGGATATTGGCGGGGAAGATCGCTCAGAGATAATTTCACAAATATTCGAATGGCTCTGTAGACGCAAGCACCACGTCGTCTACGCCTCAGTACTAAAGGACTCCTACTACGCGGCCCTCAAGGCCCAAGAAATCCCAGACGAACTAAACACCCCTTGGCGCTTCCTCGGCTTTCATCTGGTTCTGGCGATGCAGAAACGCTGCCAGCGTGATACAAAGAACAAAGGCCACACGATATTTGTCTTCGACAACGAAGAGCGTGAGAGGATGCGGTTTACCGACATCATAACGCGGCCACCGACATGGAGTGATGTTTACTACCAGCGAGAGAAAAAGCAGGGGCAACTGGATCAGATCGTTGACACCCCCTATTTCGGGGATTCAAAAGAGGTCTCATTGATTCAGCTTGCAGATTTCATGTCATTCTTTCTTCGGCGGTACGCAGAGATAAAGGAACAGGTAGTGGCTGCGAAGTACGCTGACGAGGAACAGAAGATAGGCAACTGGATTGCTAAGCTGGCAAGCCGTTCAATCGGGTGTGCGTGTATTTACCCGAAGACGGGGCGCGACTATGCCGAGAATCTCTTCTATCAAAATGCACCGGACTCCATACGGAATCTATAGTTACGAGCGGCCACACTCTTTAGGCGACGCACTTCCTGAGACTTCCGGCGCTGTCAGCCGAGTTAACGAGCGCCGCTACGTTCATCACTACTAAGCTGAGTGCGACGTGCAGCCATACCTTCCGCAAGCCTCGCGTCCTGATTGCGTCCAGCTTCCGATAGCCTTTCAGTCTGCTGAAGACACGTTCAACTGACACACGCTTGTTGTAGATGGCCTTCCACTCGGAAGAACCGTGAGAGAACGGGGTGTGCCGTTCGAAGTAGCGTGGCGCTGGCGGCTCATTGAATGGGCTATCAGCGAACATCGGTAGAAGTGGACACTTCCCGAAGCGCGGGCAAACCGGATCGTAGGGCAAGCGATTGCATCGCCAATGAACGCCCGTCGGCGTGATCACCGGCTCTGCCTCGCACGGGCGGGTTTCCCCCCGTTTCCTGACCGCGCCCCTCTTCGCAACGTCGATCACTGGAATGGCTCCGATGGTCTCGCCAACGAAGTCGAATGAAGCCTTAGCGTCGTAGCCCTTGTCTGCCGTCACATACTTGGGCTGTAGCCACTCGTATTGCGCCTTGGCTTCTTGGATTACCGGCGCGAGCATCGAGCCGTCATATGTGTTGGCAGGCGTGACCGAGAACCACAACGGCAGTTCAGCGTCAGCATCGACGACGGCATGGACTTTGTAGCCGTACCAATAATGGCGTCCACCTGCCTTCTTCTTCGCGCCAATGCCAGCGTCGGGATCGGTCTCATGGTGTAACCTGTTAGCCCACGCTTTGATGTCAGTCGCATCAACCGCCAGCGTTTGCCCGAACTCCGGCAGGTTGTCCCGCAGCCGCTCGACACAGTGAGCAAGCACATCAGCCACCAGTTCGTTGAAGGCGGTTAGCTTCCGCCGAAAGCGGCAGTAGGCGAATTTGCTCGGGACTTGAGTCGGACGGCGGATTCCGCAGGCTGCCGCCAGTGTCGGATTGCCATGCAAGGCTCTGATGAGGTCCGTGTCGTGAATGATGTTCAGGTAGAACGAGGCGACCAGGGTATGCCACATCACTCGCACTGGATACCCTGGTCGCCCTGTCCAGCGAGTCTTCTGAAGCGCATCAAGCAAATCGTCATCTGGTAGCGCCTCGAAGACCGCCCTTAGATTCCCATTGAGTGTTGTCTTCTCACGGGGTTGCCGCCCCGTGTTATAATAAGTTGCGTGCATGGGAGCTAGCCCTCCTATGTGCCACGGCGCTCAGGGTGTTTACCGCGCTCTGAGTGCCACTACCAGTGGTGGCAGGGCGGCCAGGGCTCGAACCTGGAATATCTAGGTTGAGGGGCCTAGCGGTTTACCGTTAACCTACCGCCCTGCGCTTCGGGTTGAGAGAGCGGCTGAGCAATGCAAGGCGCCTTGCCGCTCTCTCTTTTTATTCTTCTCTTTCATCCTCCCTCGTCTTCCTTAGATTCATCGAGTTCCTTTATTTCCTTGATGTACTCGCGGATCATTTCGAGGTCGGTCGCAGGTACTTCCCTGATCTTCTCCACAAGTACGCGGCGAAGCAGATCGTTGATATCTGTCTGGGTGTCAACTTTGGACTTCGGCGGAGTCCACTGGTCGGAATCGCCAATGTCTTCCCCTTGGGTCTGATCTTCCGTCGGAACTCCCGAGATGTTTGGGCCTTCAGCAATTGCAGGCATAACTAGATGTGTTCGTACCCCCCGCGCATCGAAGAAGCCCGCCTGCCCCGCAGATTCCATGAAGACCCTGTATGCAAGCTGTGTGCGCGCACGCGGAACGTTGAACTGCGTTTCTAGGGCGTTGCGTAGGCCAGCCTGGGGAGGAATTGGCCCGCCTTTATAGCGCTGATATAGGCTTTTGTAGAGCGTAACGCTCATGAAGGCTTCGGCTCGTGCGGCGCGATCTTCGACTCCCGGGTGCTCAGGGATGATAATCCGGTTTGCCAGTCGAGTGGGTACATAGAAGCTGCCATTCCTCTCGATCAACGCGAATTGCCGAGCGGCGGCGATCCGGGAGATGAACGAGCCGCTTTTGGTACTGCCGTAGTCGAGGAAACCAGCTATGTGCTCTAGATCGGCGGACCCCCCGCCCTTTTCTCGAATTGCCCGTGCTACTGCTATCGAACTGTCGAGGTCGTACACGGGGTATCGTTCCTCGGCCTTGACCCTTGTGACGCGTTTTCGCGCTGGTTGTTGGAGTTCGGTAGGCTGGACCATATGCTGTTTCTCCTTACTAATTGAGGGTTACTGAGTTACGAGTTGATAGTAACAGCGGCGAGCATAATTGTCAAGGCTTTAGCGCCACTATTTAGCGGCACTTTCTAACTGGTAGTCTAGCGGCACCTTAAGGCGATGTCAAGCGAGTGGGGGAGTCATGGCGTTTCGCAACGGCCTAATTTGACTTCGTACACGCTACCGTGTAAGATGACCGCATGGCGAAGGGGAAGCGAAAGGCCGCCTGGGACGCCGGGCGCGTTCACCGGCTGCGAGATCACATGGGCCTGACGCAGGCGCAGATGGCGGATGAGATGGGAACCCGCCAGCAGACGATTAGCGAGTGGGAGACGGGCCAGTACGAGCCGCGGGGAGCGTCGGCCCAACTCCTGACGCTCATCGCTGAGCGGGCCGGCTTCGTCTACGAGGCGAAGGGCGCCGGGACCGGCGAAAAGGAGCACGAAGGCCAGGATGCCTCTGCTGGCTGAGCAAAAGGCGAGCTACGAGACGAAGGCGGCAGAGGAGCTGGCAGAAGGGGCGCGCCCGGAAGAGGCGGCAGGCGAAAGCGGCCTCCTCCTCGACTTCCCGACGAGCGAGCCGCAGCTCCATGAAGAGGAGTTGGTGCGCCTCTGGGAGGGGCAGCGCTTTCCCCGCGAGGCGCTTCGCCTCCGTGACGGGCAGGCGTTGCAGGTGGTCTACCGCGGCCGCCGGAATCTCTCCGCCGGCCCTGACTTCCTGAGCGCCCTCATCGCCGACGAGCGGGGCCGCCTGCTCAAGGGCGATGTGGAGCTGCACGTGCGCTCCAGCGCCTTCGTCGTCCACGGCCACCACCTGGACCCGCGCTACGACAACCTTGTCCTCCACGTCGTCTTCCACGACGACGCGGGCGTTCCCACTCTACTCCGCTGCGGCCGCCGTGTCGCCGTGGTCGCCCTGGCGCCCTGGGTCGCGCGCCGCGCTGAGGAGCTGCGGCTGTGGCTGGCGCAACCGTCCGGCTGGTCGGAGCCCTGCCGCAGCATCGTGGCCAGGAGCGGCTGGCCGGAGGTCAGGGCCCTGCTCGAACGGCTGGGGCAGATGCGTTTCCGTCAGAAGCAGGCCCGTTTCGCCGCCTTGCTCCGACGACAGGGGGCCAACCAGACTCTCTATGAAGGCCTGCTTCGCGCGCTCGGCTACAGCCGGAACGAGGAGGCCTTCTTTCGCCTGGCCCAGGCGCTTCCCTACGAGGAGCTGCGTCGCACCCTCGACCGCGAAGGGCAGGCGGTGGCAGAGGCGCTCCTCCTGGGGCGGGCCGGCCTTCTCCCCAGCCAGCGCCATCTGAAAGCGGCCGCCTCACCGTACGTCCTTCGCCTGGAGGAGCTCTGGGCGCGGCGAAGCTCGGAGCCGCTGGCGCCGGGGCTTTGGCAGTCGAGCGGGCTTCGCCCCAACAACCTGCCGGCCCGCCGCCTGGCCGGCTTCGCGCGCCTTCTCTCGCGCTGGCCCAGCCTCGTCGCCGCCCTTTCCGGCCTTGAGGACGCGGATCGCCTTCCCCTGGCGGACCTGATCGCTGTCTGGCAGGCGCCGGCGGAGGGCTTCTGGCGCGATCACCACGACCTGTCGGACGGAAGCGCTATCCCTGCCGGCGCTCTCATCGGCCGCGGAAGAGCGCTGGAGATGCTGGTCAACATTGTGCTGCCGTTCACCGCCGCCTGGGGGGAGGCGCGCTGTCTGAACGTCCTCTCCGAACAGGCGCTGGCGGTCTTCCTGCGCCTGCCGTCGGCCGGCTCCTACGGCGGCACCCGCTTCCTGGAAGCGAACTTCCGGTCGCTCGCGGGCTCAAGCCGCGGCTCCGGCGGCGCTTGCCTGCAGCAGGGGCGACTCTACCTCTACCGCCAGTACTGCGCCGCCGGCGAGTGCCCGGTCTGCCCCTTCTCCGGCCTGCACGCCGTTTGACGCCGGAGTCCTGTCGACTCGGACGGGAGAATGCCGATTAAAACAGGGGCGCGACGGCCGCCCGGCTACGATTGCGGGAGGCCGAAGCCGCTGAGGACGTCCTGCTCCAGGCCGGCCCGGTCGCCGCGCTGGAAGCGGAAGTAGCCGCAGGCGGCGACCATGGCGGCGTTGTCGGTGCAGAGGATGGGCGGCGGCAGGTGGATGGGGACGGGGGCGCGGCGGCGGAGGGCATCGCGCAGGGCCCCGTTGGCAGCCACACCGCCGGAGACGACTATCTCCGCCACCCGCTCGTCGCGCGCGGCGTGCACGGTCTTGGCGACCAGCACGTCGACGACCGCGTCCTGAAAGGCGGCGGCGATCTCCGCCCGTGGTAGATCCTCCTCGCCGCGCTCGTGCACCAGGCGCAGGACGGCGGTCTTCAAGCCGCTGAAGCTGAAATCGTAGCTGCCCGAAAGCAACGCCCGCGGCAGCCGCCAGCGCCGTCGTGCCTCCGCCGTCACTCCCGCCGCCGCCTTCTCGACGGCCGGACCGCCGGGAAAACCAAGGTCGAGCAGTCGCGCCACCTTGTCGAACGCCTCGCCGGCGGCGTCATCCCGCGTGCGGCCGAGCAGCCGGTAACGGCCGTGGTCGCTCATGACCAGCAGGTCGGTGTGGCCGCCCGAGACGATGAGGGCGAGCAGCGGGAACTGCGGCGGCGCCCGGCCCGGGTCATCGACGTCCAGCCAGTTGGCGTAGATGTGCGCTTCCAGGTGGCTGACGCCGACCAGCGGCAGCCCGCTGGCGAAGGCGATCGCTTTGGCCGTGTTCAGTCCGACCAGCAGCGAGCCCGACAGGCCGGGCCCGACGGTCACGGCGATCGCGGCGAGATCGCTCCAGCCGGAACCGGCCTCGGACATGGCCGCCTCGACGACCGGCAGCAGGTTCTCCAGGTGCTTTCGCGACGCCATCTCCGGCACGACGCCGCCGTAACGGGCGTGCAGGCTCACCTGGGAAGCGATGACGCTGCTCACGATGTGGCGGCCATCCTCGACGACCGCGGCCGCGGACTCGTCGCAGGAGCTCTCGATGCCCAGGATCTTCATTGACGGCGTCTTCAGGGGTTGGCGTCTTGCGGGCCGGTGGTGGAGGGAAGGCCAGCGACGAAGAGGGAGTCGCCGTTGAGGATGTACAGGCGAGCGGTCACCTCGTCGACCGCCACCGCCTGCGGGTCGGTGAGTTGGTTGCTGACGAACTGGCGCTGAAAGCGGCCGTCGCCGCCGAAGACCACGATGCGCTTGTTGCCGCGGTCAACTACCAGCAGGCCGCCGTCGGACAGTGGCAGCAGCGAGGCGGCGGAAGTGAGCGGCCGGTCCAGCCCCGCCAAGTCGAAGGCGACCTCCTGCCCGGCTGAGAAGCGATGGATGATCCCGTTTTCATCGAGGACGTAGATGTCGCCGTTCACCGCCAGTCCCACCGCGCTCGAGAAGTCAGACCCTTCGAGCGCGGCCTTCGGGTCCTGCGCCGTCCCGTCTTCGCCCGCGGGATAGTGCCAGACCTGGCCGCTCTGCTTGTCGAGGACGTAGAGGCCGTCATCGCCGGCCGAGAGGCTGTCCAGAGAGCGCCACTCGCCGTCGCCGCCCAGCGACAGCGGCCGAGGCTCCGCACCGGGACTCAGAGAGAAGAGGTGGTTGTCGCTGTCGAGGACGAGCAGGCTGCCGCCGTTCGGGTCCGGCAACCAGGTGATTTGTACGGGCTTGGCCGCCTTTATCATCCCGACAAGGTCGCCTTCGTTGAACACCTCCTTCGCCTGACCTTCCGGGGCGGTCAGACTGACGGAGACGACGCGGTTCTTCTTGACATCGAGAAGATACGCCTGCCCTCCGCCAACGACGAGCTGCTGGAGCGCGAGATCGCCGGTTAGCTGCGTCTTCAAGTCGGCAACGGGCCTGAGGTCGGCCAGCTCCTGGATGCCGTTCATCGTCGCCACGGCCGCGACTACTTCGCTCTTCAGGCTGAGAAGACCTACGTCGTCGGCGCGAATGCTCGCGGCGCCGGCCAGACTGCTGCTTGCCTCATTGAGGAGGCGGCGCTTCTCCGTCGGGTCTGAGGCGGAGACCGATGCGTTGTAGTCGTTCCTGGCAGTCGACACCAGTGTGTCGAACTTCTGGTCGCGCGTTCCCTGGATCGAGCTGGGCATTACCCACCAGGCGAGCAGCCCGATGATGAAGACGAGGAGAGCCGCCGGCAATAGCCAGACGGGGAATCGCTTCGTGAGGCGGCTGACCGGCGCCGGCCCGTTGTGCCGCATTCCCGGCTGCGACCCTCTAAGCCGGACCGTCTGCCTCCCCGGCAGCGGCGCGGTGACGGCCACCGGTGCCAGCTCCAGCGGCGACAGCAGGCGGAAGTTGTTGTCTTCTTCGTACGGCTCCGGCTCGCGACGCAGGTAGGATGGAGCGGCGTGGGGTGCCGGGGGGACGGCGACGGGCGGCGCTGCTTCGGCGGGCAACCCGGCTGGGCCTTCGCCGGCCGCCTCCGCGTCTTCGCCTTCGAAGCAGCTCAGGAGGAATACGGAGAAGTCCGGCTGGTCGCGCGTGAGGAGATAGAGCTCGGATAGCGCCTCCTCCGCATCCAGCGCCAGCAGGGAACGGATGTGGTCTTCGTCGACAACGTCCGTCAGCGCCGGCGAGGCGACGATAAGGAGGTCGCCGGGCGCGAGGTCGTAGCGGCGCAGTTGCGGGCGCAGGTCGTCGGCGAGGCCGAGGGCGACGGCGGCCGGCGGGTCTTCGGCGACGAGGCGGCGGACCGAGTCCCCGCGCCGGAAGTAGGCGAGACTCGGCCCGGCCTGGGCGAGATAAGCGACGGTCCCGCGAACGACAAGGCAGCTCAAGCCCGCGCCCACCTGGTGCTCGCGCAGGCTGCGGCGGTTCCAGTCGCGCAAGTTCTCGTGCGCGGCGGCGATAGCCTTCGTCAAGGCGCCGGTTATGGATAGGTTCTCACGCTCGAAGAGATGGCCGACGACAGCGACGAGCTGGCCGCAGAACTCCTCGCTGCCGGGGAGGGCGGGCTGCGCCAGGACATAGAGGTCGACGGGTTCTTCGTTGGAGGGTTGAAGGCTGAACTTCCCTTGCCAGGGTCCGGCCTGCTGCGCCTGACCCCGCACGACGCCGAACTGCCCCACCCAGGTCCTGACAGCCATCGGTTGCAGATTATACCATCCTTCTGCTGCGGTACAAGGCGGGCGTGGCCAATTTTTCGCGCTGTTGACGTCGTTTTCGACGCTGCTTAAGGCGTCGAGGGGGCTGCGTAGACATTTCGTCGACGGCCCGTCGAGTTATTGCGTCGCCGCCTAGCGCCGTGCTATTATGCCGATTGCTGTGTCTTTCGGTCGCTGCGGCCCGCGGCGTCTTCGCTTCCATGTGCTGAAGTGTCAGGGGCGCCGTTTGTCGCTTCGACCGTTCGCCGTCGCCATAGACCCTGCCGCGATGGCGGGGCAGCAAGGAAAGGGGGGATTGATGCACGTTACAATCGACGGGTACGGCGGTGACCCCCAGAAGCTGGCCGACGAGAACCAGGTGCGCGCGTTCTTGGACCTCTGCCCCTCGACGATAGGGATGACCAAGATCGCGCCTCCTTACGTTTGCCGCTACGTCGGCGCGAAGCCGGAAGACTGGGGAGTATCGGGCTTCGTCCTCATCGCCGAGAGCCACATCTCCGCCCACACCTTCCCCGACCACGGTTATATCTGGGTGGACGTCTTCTCTTGTAAGAGCTTCGATGCCGAGCAGGCGATTGACGAGATACGCCAGCGTTTCCGGCTCGGCGAGTTTCGCGTCCACACCCTGCCTCGTGGCCTCGAGTTCCCGCACAGTGTGCCGGAAGCGGTGCCGCTTGCCGGCTCGGAACGCCATCGGGTCGCCGACTCCTTGCAGAACCTGTCTGACGGCAGGCGAAGCATGGAGGCGAGCGCGGCCCACCCCTTGTTACCCTCCTGACCAGCGCTCACCTTTCAGGAGACTCGCTCGTGGACGACCTTCTTCACTCTCGCGTCCGGCCGTTCTCCGTCGGCTGTCCCATGACCGCGGCGCAGCTTCTCGACGCCATGGGCGGCACGGCCTTCCAGGCGCGGAACGTCGCCGAAGCCGCGCGCATCTGGTCGCGTATGCTGGAGGACGATGTCGTCATCATGTTCGGGCTGGCCGGCGCGATGGTGCCGGGAGGGATGAGGAAGCTCGTCGCCTATCTGATCGAAAACCGGCTCATCGATGTCCTCGTCAGTACCGGCGCCAACCTGTTTCACGACGTCTACGAAACGCTGGGCAAGCCGCACTACCAGGGCAGCGCCGAATCCGACGACCAGGAGCTCGGCCGCCGCCGCATCAATCGCTTCTACGACGTGCTGGCCCCCGAGGCCGATTTCTCGGCCGCCGAAGAGTTCATCACGCAGTTCTCACTCACTCTCGACGGATCGCGTCCCTACAGCACTCGCGAGTACTTTCAGCTTCTCGGCGAGGCGCTCTTGCCGGTGGCGCAGGAGGAAGGCATACTGACCGCCGCCGCCCGGCGCGGTCTGCCGGTCTACTCGCCGGCGCTCGGCGACAGCGTCCACGGGCTGGCGATTGCCGTTGGCCGCGTTCGCAGCGCCCGCTCCGGCCAGAAGCGACCGCCCGTCCTCTTCGACATCATCGGCGACGTACTGGAGACGGCGCATATCGCTTCGACCGCGCCGGCAACCGGCGTCATTTACGTCGGCGGCGGCACGCCGAAGAACTTCATCCAGCAGGCGGAGGTCGGCGGCTACATCTTCCGGCGGGAGCTTCCAGGCCACAAGTACGCCATTCAGGTCACCATGGACCAGCCGCAATGGGGCGGCCTGTCCGGCTGCACCTTCGAGGAGGCGCAGTCGTGGCGGAAGATCGCCGCGGACGCGACGATGGTGACGGTCAACGTCGAAGCGACCGTCGCGTTGCCCCTCATCGTGAGCGCCCTGGCCGAAAGCAGCGCCGAGATCATAGCGAAGCGCCGTCCGCCGGCCATCAGCTTCGACGGCATGCCCGGCGCCCCTCGCGAAGGCTGAGCGCGGCGATGCGAAAGGATTTGTTCTACCCGCCGTTCGGCTTCCTGGCGCCCGAGCCCGACCTCACCGCTTTCGAGACGTCCCGCGTCGCGATCCTGCCCGTGCCGTACGACGCGACGACGACGGCCCGCGCCGGCGCCCGCAACGGTCCCGCGGCGATCATCCACGCCTCGCAGGACCTGGAGCCGTACGACCTCGCGCTCGGATTCGACACCACGCGTCACGGCGTCCACACTCTGCCGGAGCTGGCGCCCCATAGCGGCAGCCCGGAGGCGATGGTCGAGCGCGTTGAGGCTGCTGTAGGCGACCTGCTGGACGCCGGCAAGTTCATTGTGACGCTGGGCGGCGAGCATACCGTCGCTGTCGGCGCTGTGCGCGCCCACGCCCGTCGCCGTCCGGACCTGTCGGTACTCGCTATCGATGCCCACGCCGACCTGCGCGACGTATATCTCGACTCGCCCTACAACCACGCCTGCGTTTTGCGGCGCGTCGTCGAGAGCTGTCCCGTCGTAATGGTGGGCATGCGGAGCGTCAGCGCCGACCAGGTCGCGTTCATCCGCGAGCGGGAGATGACGTTCCTTACCCCCGCGGCCTATCGCGCGCTGCCAGACGGCCCCGCCGAACTGGTGGGACATTTGTCGTCGAACGTCTACGTCGACATCGACCTGGACGGCCTCGACCCGGCGCAGATGGCGGCGGTAGGGACGCCGGAGCCCGGTGGTCTCTTCTGGGACGAGGTGATTGCGCTCCTGGCGGCGTTGGCGGCGACGAAGCGGATTGTCGGCTGCGACCTGACGGAGCTGGCGCCGGACCTGGGCCCGCCGGCCTGCGCAACGCTGGCAGCGAGGCTTGCGCAACGGCTCATCGGCCTGGCGCTGGGCAAGCCGGCATCCTGAATCAGACTACTTCGCTTTCGCTAGCGCCCTCAGATCGCGCAACTGCTCCAGGTGGCCTTCCGTGTGGGCGATCATGAACTCCATGCCGGTGCGGACCGTGCGCGGGCCGTGCTCAGGATGCGTTCCGACGCGCTCCCAGCCGCTCGATGGCAGCGATGACAGTTGCGCCGCGATCTCCTGTCGATTGCGTTTGAAATCGGCGAGGACGGTGGCGAGATCGGTGTCCTGGTAGGCGCGCTCGCGGACGAGCTCCTCCTGCGCGTAGGTCGGCAGCGTCGGATTCTCCTGGCTCAGCATCAGCGCGAGCCGCCGGCGCCACATCTGCGAATCATCGCACAGGTGACCGCAGACTTCCTTAATCGACCACTCGCTCTCAGCCA
>JBEKXP010000026.1:0-17199 GCA_049511815.1 Dehalococcoidia bacterium | reverse complement strand
CTCTTCAGCGGCTTTCCGGCGACCGACACCGAGAAATCCCTCTGGCTCGACCCTGGCGAGGTGGCGCATCGCTCTAACCTTACGCTCGCCCTGCCCACTTATCTGCCTGACAACGTAGACACCCAAATACTGCGTGACGATATTGTCCCGGCATCGAGGGGCGCGACCGGCTGGGAAGCGCGAATCTTCCTGCTTCCGAATATGGACACCGACGCGCCCAACATCGCCATCTATGAAAGCAAGCCAAAGACGGAACAAGAAACGGGCCAATGCGACCCGAAGGACTGCCAGACGTCCGACATCAGCGGAACGTCGGTCACATGCCGGGTCGTCATTCCAAGTCCGGGCGTGGTCGTCGCTCAGCCGCCGCCTCCGACCGCGACGCCGCCGGAGATGAACCCGCGCCTGCGCTGCGAGTGGCAGACCGACCAGATGTGGTTCCAAGTCGAATTCGGCTGGGTGCTGGCGGGGGGAGCGCCAACGGGGGTTTCACCGGATATGCGGGCGGAGATGATGCAGACGGTCACGTCGATGGTTGACAAGCCGTTCACGATCGCTCCGAACAGTTGACTAAGCGCGGGCCCGCAGTCACTTGCCTACCTCCAGTGCGGCGACGATAATCGCGCTAGATCGCGGCATCGGCGTCTCGTCGACTCATCGAAGCGTCAGGGAGGACGGATGAAAAGCCACACGAACTACCTCTGGTTCAACACGCAGTCGCGACGGGACCTCATCAACATCACCGACCAGGTGGAGGCGACGCTGCGCGACTCCGGCGTGCAGGAGGGCCTCTGCCTGGTCAGCGCGATGCACATCACGGCGGCGATCTGGGTGAACGACAACGAGCCGGGGCTGTGGCAGGACTTCGCGGACTGGGTCGAGAAGGTGGCGCCCTTCCGGCCTGATTATCGGCACCATCGCACCGGCGAGGACAACGGCGACGCCCACCTCAAGCGCACGCTCGTCGGCCACCAGGTCGTGCTGCCGGTGACGAAGGGACGGCTGGACCTTGGGCCATGGGAGCAGGTGTTCTACGCGGAGTTCGACGGCCGACGGCGCAAGCGCGTGATCGTGAAGATAATCGGCGAATAGGAGAAGGCGATGATCTACCTCGAAGAGACGCTGAACCTGGAGCCACCCAGTCCGGAGACGCTGGATGCGTTCGTCGCGCTGGCCCAGGAGAGCCTACCGGACCTGGAGCGAATGGGCTTTCGCCTTGCCGCAGCGTGGTACAACGACATCGAGTCGTTCTGCCAGGTGACGCAGGTGCTGGAATTCGACAACATGGCGGCTTTCGAGGAGTTCCGCGCCCGCTCGCAGCACGCGGAGCCGTGGCTGGCCTACGCCGCCCGCGTCGAAGAGCTGGCGCCGAGGCGTCGAACGCGGCTGCTGGAGCCGCTGGGCCCGATTCCGGCGGAACGGCTGCACGACGCCTGGAAGGAGACGGCGGAGTCGCCGATCGGGACGTATTCGATTGCCATTATGGAGATAGCGCCAGGCCGCATGCAACCGTTCATCGCCGGAATGCAGGCAGTCGCCGCCAACCTGCCGATGGTGGCGACCTGGCGGACCATCGTCGGCAACGAGAACGAAGTGACAGACGTCTGGAAGGGACCGGTGCGCCTGGGCGGCTACAAGCCTTCGGACGAGAGGACGAACGCCTTCTTCAGCGCGGTACGACAGAACGCGCCGGTGGAGCGGATGTTCCCTGTGTTCACGCTTCCCTATTCGCCGCTGCGCTAGGCGGCCAAGCTACGGCGCGACGGTCCGGCAGACGTTCTCCAGCCGGCCGATCCGCTCGATTTCGACCGCGATGTGGTCGCCGTCCTTCAGGAAGACGGGCGGCTTGCGGAAGACGCCGACGCCGCTCGGCGTGCCGGTGAGCAGGACATCGCCGGGAAGCAATGTGAAGGCGCGGCTGGCGAAGGCGATGAGCTCCGCTACTGCAAACACCATTTCGCCGGTCGATGAGTCCTGCACCTTCTCACCGTTGAGCCGCGTGCAGATGGCGAGCGATTGCGGGTCGCCGACTTCGTCCGGCGTGACGAGCACCGGCCCCAGGGGGCAGAACGTGTCCAGGCTCTTGCCGCGCACCCACTGGCGGTCGCCGAACTGCAGGTCGCGGGCGCTGACGTCGTTGCCGCAGGTGTAGCCGCCAACGAAGGAGAGAGCGTCCTTCTCCGTCACGTTGCGGGCTATCTTTCCCATGACGACCGCAAGCTCCGCCTCGTAGTCGACCTGCTGGGTCAGGGCGGGGTCCCAGGTTATCGCGTCGCCGGGGCCGACGACCGAGGTGGGGAACTTGGCAAAGATGAGCGGTTTCTCCGGCACGGGCACGCCCTGCTCGCGGGCGTGGTCGCGGTAGTTCAGGCCGATGGCAACGATCTTGGGCGGAACGGGAATCGGCGCCATCAGGTCGACCTCATCGAGCTTGTGCAGGAGCCGGCGCGCGACGAGGTCATTGGCGCGACCGGCGTTGATTTCGCGTTCGACGGCGGCGAGGAGCCGTCGCGCCGCGTCGAGTGCAGGATCGCCGCCGCGCAGCAGGCCCAGCATGTCGCCGGCATCTGACAGGCCATCGACGCCAAGCTCCGAAGCCTTCGCAGTCTCCGCGACGTAGCCGCCTGCCCCGAGACCCACCCTCGCGACGCCTTCACTCCGAAAAGTAAGCAAACGCATTCTGTCTCTCCTTACCCAATTACAGCGCAGAGGCGGCGGTCCGTCAACCGTCTTCACGGTCTCTTCACGCCGTACTGCGCTTTCACGATGATGTTGTACTACCTGGCCCAGTTCCCTCCGGCGCAGAACCCCTGGTTGGACGAGCACCTGATGTACATTCTGCTGCTGGGCCTGCTGGGCGCTCTGGGCGCGGGCCGCATACTCGGCCTCGACGCCTGGGTCGAGCGGCTGCCCTGGGTGAAGCGCCACCATCTGGTGACGCTACTGCTCGGGTAGGCAGACTGAGTCTGAAAACGCATGATACGGGGCCCGCAACCGACCGGCCCTCGCTGCGTGTCCGGCGGTTGCGTATTGGCCGCCGCGCCGAAGTAGAATAATGGCCACCACCCCGCGGATTCCCCGGATAAGGAGAACAAAGTTATGGAGCCTCGACTCATTGGGAGGACCGCCTTAATCACGGGCGCGGGATCAGGGATCGGCGCGGCGAGCGCCAAGCGACTTGCGGCGGAAGGCGCGAAGGTCGCCGTCGTGGATATCGTCGAGAAGGACGCCGAGGCGTCGGTGGCGAGCATTAATGGCTCCGGTGGCGAGGCGATCGCTCTCGTAGCCGATGTGACGCAGGCGGCGCAGGTAGAGGCCGCGTTCGCGGAGACGCAAGGCCGGTTCGGTCGCGTCGACGTCGTGCTGGCGAACGCCGGCGTGACGCCGCGATTGCTTCCCGTGGGCGAGTGCCCTGAGGAGTCGTGGCGTCATGTGCTTGACGTCAACCTGACGGGAGTCTTCCTGACCGTGAAGGCCGCGCTGCCGATCATGAGGCGGCAGAAGCGCGGCGTGCTGCTTGCCACCGCGAGCATGGCCGGCCTCGTATCCAGCCCGGTCGGGATCGAGTACAACGTCTCGAAGACCGGTGTGATCATGCTGATGCGCCACGTCGCGCACGTCTACGGGCCGTTCGGCATTCGCTCCGTCGCCATCTGCCCCGGCTGGGTGGACACGCCCTTCCTGGAACCGCTGTGGAACGCCTTTGGCTTTCCGGGGCGTTCTGCCCTGCGCGCGGCTTCTCCGCTCGGCCGGATGGCGACGCCTGAGGATATAGCGGCGTCGGTGGCCTTCCTGGCGAGCGACGAGGCGTCCTTCATCTCCGGCGTCCCGTTTCCCATCGACGGCGCGATGATGGCCGGCGCGTCTATGCCAAGCGGTCCCCTGGTTCGAGGCTACCTGGCGGTGCGGGGAAGGATCCGGCGTATGCAGGGGAAGCCGCGGGTAAAGCTCTTTCCCTAGCTCTAGCAGCGATGCAGGCCGTCGTCGCTGCCTTCATCCCGATGAAGGTGCCGCTGCTGCTATAATTATCCGCAGAGGTTACTGAATGGAACGGCTCTATCGCAGCTCGACGCAGCGCATCCTCGGCGGCGTTTGCGGCGGACTGGGCGAGTACTTCAACATCGATCCGACGATCGTGCGGGTCATCTGCGCCGTCGTCACAATCGCCACCGCCCTGGTCATCGGCGTCGTCCTTTACTTACTGCTGTGGCTGATCGTGCCGGCGGAGGCGTCGCTGGGGAAGAGCACGCGGGAGTCGTTGCGCGAGAACGTGGACGACATGGCCTCGTCAGCCAGGCAGATCGGCAACGAAATGCAGGCGACGTTTCGGGGCGTATCGTCAGAGGAGCCGCGACGGCTGGAGCCCGCCGCACTGGCCGGTCTGCTGCTCATCATCCTTGGCGCGCTCTTTCTGCTCGGGAACCTCGATCTTCTCGGCTGGATACACTGGTCGAGGCTCTGGCCGCTGATCATCATCGTCATCGGGATCCTCCTGCTGGTCAAGCGGCGATAGCCTCTCCGGATTGCTCAAGGCGTGTCGATTAGCTATCCTCAGATCACTCCCCTTTGATTTCTAGCGGAGAAAAAGAATTGGTGCGAAGTCTATTTCTAACGACCCTGGAGCAGAGGCCGCTCCTCTGCGACGGCGCCATCGGCACGCTGCTGCGGGAGCGCGGCGTTCCGGCCGACGCCTGTCTGGAGGCGCTCAACCTCGACGACCCGGCGGTCGTGCTCCAGGTGCACGCGGACTACGTCGACGCCGGCGCCGACATCATCGAGACGAACACATTCGGCGCCAATAGCCTGAAGCTGGCGCACTTCGGCCTGGCGGACAGACTAGGGCAAGTCAACCGACGCGCCGTTGAGATCGCGCGTCAGGCGCAGTCGCAGACGAGCCGGCCGGTGTTCATCGCCGGCGCGGTCGGTCCGCTCGACGTTGGTCTGCCGGGCGCGGAGAACGTGACGCTGAAGAAGGCGTATCGCGTCTTCCGCGAGCAGATCGAGGCGCTGCTGGAGGCCGGTGTCGACCTCATTGCCATCGAGACGTTCCCGACGCTGGCCGAGGCGAAGGAGGCGCTGCGAGCGGCGCGAGAGTCCGGCGACGTGCCGGTGATGGTCCAGCTATCGTTCCAGCGCGACGGCCGCACCTGGGCCGGCGAGGAGCCGGGCGAGACGGCCTTGGCCCTACGGGACCTGGGCGCGAATGTCATCGGCGTTAACTGCGTGCCAGGGCCGCAACTGGCGCTCGATATCATCAAGCGAATGGCGGTGGCTAAGCCGGCGAAACTTTCGGCGCAACCGAACGCCGGGCAGCCGCAGGTCCGGCAGCAGGCGATCGTGTACCCCGGTACGCCGCAGTCGTTCGGCGAGTACGTTTCGAAGTTCGTCGAGGCGGGCGCGTCAATCGTCGGCGGCTGCTGCGGAACGACGCCGGAGCACATAGCAGCGATGAACCAGGCGCTATCGGGGGAGACTGCGACCGTGCCGGTTATCCCGGCATCGCGGCGGAGGCGCATCGTCGTCGCCGAGAGAGAGCCGTCGGCGGGGCCGGAGCCGCAGACGCTGCGCGAGAAGCTGGCGGCAGGTCGCTTCGTCGTCAGCGTGGAAGTGGACCCGCCGCGGGGTCTCAACGTCCAGCCCGTGCTCGAGAGCGCGGCGCGGCTGAAGGAGGCCGGCGTCGACTGCCTGAACATCGGCGACAGCCCCATGGCGCGCACGCATATGAGCGCGATAGCGATGGCGGTGATGCTGAGGCAGCAGGTCGGAATCGAGACCATCGTCCACTGCACGACGCGCGACCGCAACCTGATTGCGCTGGAGGCCGACCTGATCGGCGCGCATGCGCTCGGGCTGCGCAACATTCTTTGCCTTCGCGGCGACCCACCGCGCGGTCCCGGCTATTCCCGAGCTATCGGCGTCTGGGACGTCGGCTCGATAGGGCTGATCCGCGTGTTAAAGGGCATGAACGAGGGCGTCGATTCCTCCGGCGGGACCATCGGTCAGCCGGCGTCGTTCTTCGTCGGCGCGGCGGGCAACCCGCTGGGGCAGGTCGAGCTCGAGATGAAGAATACGCGTCGCAAGCAGGAGGCGGGCGCCGATTTCCTGCTCACGCAGCCGATATTCGACGCCGACGCGGCAGCGGAGTACCTGGAAGAGGTCAAGCAGTTCAAGCTGCCGGTCATCCTGGGCATCATGCCGCTGTACAGCCAGCGGCACGCCGAGTTCATCCACCACGAGCTGGCCGGCGTGACGCTGCCGGACGCCATTCGGGAGCGGATGCGCCTGGCGGGCGAGAACGGCCTGGCGGAGGGCATGGCGATCGCGCGGGAGCTTCTCGAGCAGGTGCGCGGGAAGGTGGAGGGCGTCTGCCTGATGCCGTCGTTTGGCCGATTCGACGTTGCGGCGGAGCTTGCCGCTTCTATTCAGAGATAGGCTGGCTGAGGCCAGAGGGAGGAAATCATGACAACGAAAGAAGACGTATCAGAGTCGTTGATGCTGAGCGTGCAGCGCGCCGAAAAGATGGCGGCCGGCCTGAGCGAGGCGGACCTGGCGAGGCAGGTCTACGATGACGGCTGGACCGTGAAGGATGTTTTTGCGCACCTGGCGTCGATGGGCATGTCGCCGGCGTTCTTCATCAGCATGGCGCAGCGAGCAGGAGAGGGCGGAGGCGGCGGCGGCATGGGCGCCGGCTTCGACGTCAACGCCTTCAACAGGCAGCAGGTGGAGACGCGAAAAGACAAGTCAGTCTTCGAGCTGGTCGCGGAATTCCGGCAGGGCCACGAAAAGGGTGTTGAGCTTATCGGCGCGACGCCGGACGAGGTGCTGACGAAGAAGGTGCCGGACCCATTCGCCGGCGGCATGTCGACAGCGCTGGAGATGATCCAGGGCTCTTGCGGCGACCACGAGGCGCAGCACCTGATGGACGTCGCACGGGTGTTGCGGGCCTGACGCAGCCGGCTCGTCGCGCATCTGACCAGCTGCAGTCGCTTCGAAGAGGACGATCCTCCCATCGATCGAGGAAAGGAAGACCTATGCCAGAAAACTATAGACCAGACACCATCGCCATCCACGCCGGCCAGGAGAGCCCCGACCCGGCAACCGGCGCGCGGGCCGTGCCCATCTACCAGACGACGTCGTTCGTCTTCCGCGACACGGAGCACGCCGCCAACGTCTTCGCGCTCAGCGAGCCGGGATACATCTACAGCCGGATCATGAACCCGACAAACGACGTCTTCGAGCGCCGGGTCGCGGCGATAGAAGGCGGAACGGGCGCGCTGGCGGTCTCGTCCGGGCAGGCGGCGCAGGCGCTGGCGCTGCTTTCGATAACGCAGGTCGGTGACGAGATCGTGGCGGGCAACAACCTCTACGGCGGGACGTACCAGCAGCTCCACTACATGTTCACGAAGCTGGGGCGAAAGGCCATCTTCGTCGATTCGTCGCAGCCGGAGGAGTTCAAGCGCGCGATCACGCCGCGGACGCGGGCCGTCTACGCCGAGACCATCGGCAACCCGAAGCTGGACGTGCCGGACTTCGAGAAGATAGCGGCGATTGCGCACGAGGCGGGCGTTCCGTTCGTCGTCGACAACACCGTCGGCATCGGCCTCGCCCGGCCCATCGACCACGGCGCCGACATACTGACCCTATCCGCGACGAAGTACATCGGCGGGCACGGCACGTCCATCGGCGGCGTCATCGTCGATTCGGGCAAGTTCGACTGGGGCAACGGCAAGTTCCCGGAGTTCACGGAGCCGGACCCGAGCTATCACGGACTGGTCTTCTGGGATACTTTCGGCAACCATCCCGAGATGGGGAATGTGGCGTTCGTATTCAAGACGCGTGTACAATGGCAACGGGACCTGGGCGCGGCGCTGAGTCCCTTTAACTCGTTCTTGTTCCTGCAGGGGCTGGAGACGCTGCCGCTGCGAATGAGGAAGCATTCCGAGAACGCGCTGGCCCTGGCCCGGTTCTTGGACGCGCATCGGCTGGTGAGCTGGGTGAACTACCCGGGACTGCCGGAGCACCCGAGCCACGAGGTCGCGGCGAAGTACCTGAAGGGCGGCTTCGGCGCGCTGCTCGGCTTCGGCATCAAGGGAGGGCTGGAGGCCGGCAAGCGGTTCATCGAGTCGGTCCGGCTTCTTTCGCATCTGGCGAACATCGGCGACACGAAGACGCTGGTCATCCATCCGGCGTCGACGACGCACCAGCAGTTGACGCGTGAGGAGCAGGAGGCGACGGGCGTCACGCAGGACTACATTCGGATAGCGGTCGGCCTGGAAGACATCGAGGACATCGAGGCCGACATCGACCAGGCTTTGAGGAAAGCGGCAGGATAACAATAGATGCCACGAGAGCAGCCATTGGGACGCCCGCCGGCGCAGGACGTCGCTTCGGTCAAACCGAGCGGCGTTGCTGACTCCGGCGAGATCGGCGTCGTCGAGACGCAGTACTTCACGTTCGCGGAGCTGACGCTGGAGAGCGGCGAGAAGCTGGGGCCGATCACTCTCGCGTACGAGACGTACGGCGAGCTGAACGACGCGAAATCGAATGCCGTGCTGGTCGTTCACGCGCTTTCCGGCGATGCGCACGCGGCGGGCGTGGCGGCGGACGACGGGCGACCCGGCTGGTGGGAGAACCTGATCGGGCCGGGCAAGGCGTTCGACACGGACAAGTACTTCGTCATCTGCTCGAACGTCGTCGGCGGCTGCAAGGGATCGACGGGACCTTCCTCCATCAATCCAGCGTCGGGCAAGCCGTATGGCCTCGACTTCCCATTCGTGACGATTGGCGACATCGTGAGCGCGCAGACTCGCCTCCTTGACCACCTGGGGATCGAGAAGCTTCTTTCGGTCGCCGGCGGATCGATGGGCGGGATGCAGGTGCTGGAGTGGATGGTTTCGCGGCCGGAGCGCATTCTTAGCGCTATTCCCATCGCCACGGCGGTCAAGCACTCGCCGCAGCAGATCGCCTTCAACGAGGTGGGCCGGCAAGCGATTATGGCCGACCCCAACTGGCGCAACGGCGACTACTACGACGCGGCGCCGCCGGCGGCCGGCCTGGCAGTGGCGCGGATGATCGGCCACATCACCTACATGAGCGATAAGTCGATGGCGGAGAAGTTCGGGCGACGCTTCACGGACGAGAAGCCTTTCTTCAACTTCAGCCCCGACTTCGAGGTGGAGGGTTATCTCCAGTACCGCGGCCGCAGCTTCGTCGATCGGTTCGACGCCAACTCGTATCTGTACATCACGAAGGCGATCGACCTGTTCGACGCCTCGGGCGGCAAGAATCTGGGCGAGACGCTAAAGGGCAGCGAAACGAAGGTGCTGGTCATCGCTTTCAAGTCGGACTGGCTTTACCCGGCATACCAGTCGCAGGAGATTATCCGGGCCTGCAAGCGCGCCGGGCTCGATGCTACCTACTGCGAGATCGCTTCGTCCTACGGCCACGACGCGTTCCTGCTGGAGGCCGACGAGGAGACGCACCTGATCCGCCACTTCCTGGAAAGGGTCTATCGTGACCGCGCCGGATAGCAAGGCCGTCGACCAGGCTGCGAAACCCCTGACTCTCGAGCACCGGCTAATCGTGGACCTCATCCCGACAGGATCATCGGTTCTCGACCTCGGCTGCGGCGACGGCGAACTGCTGTCGGCGTTGGTGCGAGAACGGAAGGCACGCGCCCAGGGCATCGAGATCGACGAGCAGGCGATCTATCGCTGTGTGGCGATGGGCCTCAGCGTGCTGCACGGCGACATCGATACGGGCCTGCCGGAGTACGGCGACAGGTCGTTCGACTACGTGGTGCTGAACCAGAGCCTGCAGCAGGTGAAGAGCCCGGACACGGTGCTCCAAGAGGCGCTGCGGGTCGGGAAATGGGTCATCCTGGGCTTCCCGAACTTCGCGCACATTTCGGCGCGGTTCCAGCTTTTCTTCCGCGGCCGCACGCCGATAACACCGTCGCTTCCGTACGAATGGCACAACACGCCGAACCTGCATTTCCTCAGCATCTCGGACTTCTTCGAGTACTGCCGGCGCAGGGAGATCAGGATCAATCGGGCGGTGTTCGTCGGGGAGAAGCGGAAGGTGCGGCTGTTCCCCAATCTGTTCGCGTCGTCGGGGATATTCCTCTTGTCACGGTAGGCGGCGGCAGTCCTTCCCCGGAGCACAGGATCGTGTCCTAACGCCCATTTTCACACGGCGCGACGAGCGAAGCGAGCCCAGACGGGCAAGGAGCGCAACCCGAACGCGATCAGCGCACGCGGCACTGCCGTCACGCAGGGTCGATGGGACGGCGACGTAAGATGAGGGTCGGTCGCTGACGGCGGCGCAGTGTCGGATGTCCGCCTGAGGACGACGCAAACGCGAATCGCGCCGCCTCGCGGCTTCAGGCGACCGGCGGCGGGTCGAAGCCCCTAGATCGTGTTGTGAAGCTGGAAAAGCCAGGTCGTCAGGTAGCGCTCGCCGGTGTCCGGTAGGATGACCACGATGAGCTTGCCGGCGCTCTCCGGCCGCTTCGCCACTTGCTTCGCCGCCCAGGCCGCAGCGCCGGACGATATGCCGACAAGCACGCCTTCCTCGCGGGCCAGCCACCTGGCCGTCTCGCCGGCGTTATCGTTCGAGACCTGAAGAACCTCGTCAACGAGATCCATCCGCAGTACGTCCGGCACGAAGCCGGCGCCGATGCCCTGAATCTTGTGCGGACCAGGCTTGCCGCCGGACAGCACGGGCGATCCCACTGGCTCGATGGCGATCGCCTTGAACGATTGCTTGCGTTGCTTGATGGCCTCCGCCACGCCGGTAATCGTCCCGCCGGTACCCACGCCGGCGACGAGAATGTCGACCTGGCCGTCGGTGTCGCGCCAGATCTCCTCGGCCGTGGTCCGGCGATGCACCGCCGGGTTCGCCGGGTTCTTAAACTGCTGCGGCATAAACGAGTTCGGCGTATTGGCCAGGATCTCCTCTGCTTTGGCGATGGCGCCGGTCATCCCCGTCGCGCCTTCCGTCAGGACCAGCTCCGCGCCGAAGGCCGCCAGAAGCTGCCGGCGCTCGATGGACATGGTGTCGGGCATGGTGAGGATGAGGCGGTAGCCGCGGGCCGCGCATACGAACGCCAGGGCGATGCCGGTGTTGCCGCTCGTCGGCTCGATAATCACGCTGTCTCTATTGATGCGTCCCTGCTCTTCAGCCGCCTGGATCATCGAGAGGCCGATGCGGTCCTTAACGCTGCCGCCCGGGTTGAACGACTCTAGCTTCGCGACAATCGTCGCGCCCGTGCCCTCCGAAAGCTTCCCCAGCTTGACGAGCGGGGTGTTGCCGATAAGCTGCGTTACGTCGTCAGCGATCTTTGCCATGGTTCCCTCCTGAGATTATGCTCGTACGCCGGAGCGGGCGTCGAGGAACTCGTAGCGGCCGTGGCAGGCGGGGCAATCGGGCGACGGCCCACCGACAGCCAGCCGCTTGAAGTCGCCGGACCAGAGGTCGACCGTCAGAAGCCCGGGAGTCGCCTGGCCCAAAAGGACCTTGATGGCCTCCGCGGCCTGCAAGGCGCCGACGACCATGGGCACGGCGTTGAGAATGCCTGCTGTGTCGGAGGTGACGCGCGTCTCCGGCGCCGGCAAGGATGAGAAGAGGCAGCGAATGCAGGGCGTGCGATGCGGCAGGACGGCCATCGTCATGCCGAAGGAGGCGACGGCCGCGCCGTAGATCCAGGCTACGCCGAGCTTGAGGGCCACATCGTTAATGAGGTAGCGCCCCTCCAGGTTGTCCAGCCCATCGACGATAACGTCCGCGCCCTCGACCAGCTTCTCAACGTTGCCAGCGTCGACATCGGCGGCGATACCCTCCACCGTGATCGACGAGTTGGCGGCCTTCAGGTGGCGCTCGGCGGCGAGGGCTTTCGGGATCCGCATCTTCACGTCGTCTTCATCGTAGAGCACCTGGCGATGCAGGTTGTGATATTCGACCAGGTCGCGGTCGATGATGCGGAGGCGGCCGATTCCGGCGCGGGCGAGGGCGCTGGCGGCGGTGCTGCCAAGCCCACCACAACCGACGATGACCACGCTGCTCCGGCCAAGCTTCTCCTGGCCGGCCTGGCCGATGCCGGGAAAGAGTATGTGCCTGGAGTACCTGTCGGAGTCGTCCATGTTGCCTTCAGCGACGGCGAGTTGGCGCGCCGACGTCAGTCTATCGTATCACGACTTGTGGCAGCGATGGGACAGCCGGTCGGCACGAAGGCGCGGGACTGAGTCGGGAGGCCACGCGGGCGCAACGATCGCCGTCAGCGGGGCCGGCCGGCGGCCGCGAAGTGCCCGTTCCAATAGTCTTCCCCGAGCGACACCTCGCGGACGACGTCGCCGTTGTCGACGGCCATGATTACACCGTTACCACCGGCGTAGATGCCAACGTGCGTGATCCCGCCCGACGAGGTCGTGCCCGAGAAGAAGACGAGGTCGCCGGGTTCCATGTCGTCGCGCGAAACGGGCGTCGCCCAGTTGTACTGGTCGGCGGCGGACCGCGGCACGTCGACGCCGAGCTGCGAGTAGACCCAGTTGACCAGGCCGCTACAGTCGAAGCTGTTGGGACCGTCGCCGTTCGGGGCGTAGGGCGAGCCGGTGCGAGAGCGCGCCAACGCAACCGCGCGCGACCCGAGGTCAGAAGAATTGTCGTCTGGTACCGGAAGCGGGACGGGCGCCGGCGTTGCAGCGACGGTCGCTGGCGGTGGCGTCGATTCTGGGGGCGCGCCCGTCGCGGTCGCGACGGGCGCCGGCATGATGCCGCCGGGTATGAAGATCGTTTGGCCGACGGCGAGGCTGTTGCCGTCACTAAGGCTGTTGGCGGGGAAGGCGATGATTGCCTGGACGTCGACGCTGAAGCCGGCGGCGATGTCGCTCAACGTGTCGCCGGGCTGGACCTCAAAGATGATGCCGTCGCTCGTTGGCAGGTGAAGCTGCTGGCCGAGCGAAAGCGAATCGACGCTCTCTAGGTTGTTGTTCCAGATGACGCTCGTGGAGGAGATTCCGAACCGCGACGCGATCCCGCTCACGGTGTCGCCATCCTGGACGACGTAGGTGATGAAGATGGGCTGCGGCGAGGGCGAGGGCGTCGGCTGGGCCGTAGCCTGGGTAAGGCCGGCCGCTTCCATGATCGCCTGGTCGTCTGACGGGACAGGCGTCGCAGTGGGCGATGGGCGCACGAGGGGGCCGGCGGCTTCATTGGAGCGGGTCGTGAGGATGGTCGAAGGCAGCAGGGCGGAATGCAAGACCGAATCGCCTCGCTCCGCCGTCGCTGACCCGGTGGGTGCGACCGGCGGCACGTCGATGCGCGAGACTGTTTCGGAGTTCAGATCGAGATGTCGGGAGAAGGGAGTGACGGAGAGAACGACCACTCCGACGAGGCCGAAAATGAGAAGATGCAGCCACGGCCTGTAATTCCGGGGGAATCGGGCGACGGCATGTTGTGGGAGGTTTCGCGTCTCCAGCCGGCATCCGGGCCCAGGAGTACGCGGGCTGAGCGTGCCTTTGATGCTCCTCGCCTCCTACTAGAAGCGGAACGACCCGTTTGGCTCCCCCGTCGCGCGGGCCTGCCGTCCTTATCGGGTTCCGAAGAGCGGCTTTGAGAGTCCTGGAGCCGCCCTTTCCACGCCGCAGTGATTGTCCCCCAGTCGCAGCGCGCTGTCAAGTCGCGGGTTCGTGGTTGGGGCCGGCTTCGATTGGTGGCGACCAACGTACGGTCTTTCGGGGCTCAGCGGGTCGAAACTCCGCCTGCGCGGCCCGCCACCTTCAGCGTGAGCCTATGCTGCAGCCATTTGTGGGCGACCCCCCTGAAGAGGCGAGGGTCACGAGCGTTAGGCCATGCCCGCCACACCGTATCGACTTGCGGGAATGCCGGTGCGCTCGATACCGTTTCCACTCGGCTTGTCGGGCCATCCTCGCCCCGCTCACGCGCCAACCTGACCGTGACGTTACCGTTCCTGATTGCGATGCTCGCTGCCATTTTGACACCTCCTGCGTCGACTCGGGCTGATTCTTCTCTCAGTTGTTACACTCAGGAGGTGCGAATTTCTTGCAGACGGGCGGTTTGGGACGAACAAACTGCCGCGGGTTGGGAAATCCTGCCGACGACGCCTACCTGAAGGCGGCGTAGTCGACGATGCAGACGAATTGCAATGTGGGGCTGTAGTTGAAGTAGCAGCCGACGCCGTAGTAGGGGCCCCTGGGAGCACCGTAAAGGCAATCGGCGGCGATGTCGCGGCGGTGGTAATCGCTGAGGTTGGTGAAGATCGAGGCGGCGCTCGCGGCATTGATGCCCCAGTAGTAATTCTCCGAAGCCCAATACACGTTCTGATCGTACACGAGACCAACGTCCGCCAGCCTCTGCCCCATGTCCTGGCCGTCAGGAGCGATATGGCCCGGCAGGAAGTTCTTCCCGATCCAGCCTGCTTCAACCAACTCTTTTGCGGTCGACTTCGCCACTTCGTCAAGCTTGGGATCCGCCGCCAGTGGACCCAGCCCGAGCGTGCTGCGGTAGTAGTTCTCCAGCCCTATCTCCGATTGTTCCAGTTGACCGTTGAAGCCCGCCGTCTCTCCGGGAGGGTCTGTCCGGATTTCCCTCGCCGCGTAGCCCGCTGGAAGTTGCGTCGCAGGGAAGGGCGGGACGCCGACGCAGGACGGAGCGGGCGGCGGTGGTGGAGGCGGGGGCAGCGGAGGTACGACGGTGGGCAACGATGGCGCGGGAGTCGGAGGCAGGGGTGGGGGAGAAGTCGGGGGAAACAGCGGAGCCTGCGTGGGCGCGACCACATTCGGCGCGGCAGAAGGCGCCGCTCGGGCTGGCGTGGGCGTCGAATTCGTGATCGCGATTGAGGTGGCCGAAAAGCCCGATGTGATCGCCACGCCCGCGGCTTCGTGCCAGGCGGTCGGCGTCGAGGCGGGAGCGAGTGCCTCATTGCCGCCGCCGCTTTCGCCTTGCGCCATGATCCATCCTGCGGTCGACACGCTGACGACCACCACGACCAAGCCAACTGCCGCGGCCTTCATTCCAACGGAGGCGCGCGCAAACCGTCCTGCCGAATGTCGCCAGAGCGACCTCGAAATGCTGGACTTTGCGGCGCCGCCGGCGACAGGCATGCCCTGGCCGAGCGCCGCCTCGGCTATGCTGTGCTTGATGAGCAGCGGCAGAGGCAGCGGCACGAGCGCGCGCAGGACCGCTTCGGCGGTAACGAGACGGCGTCGTTGCTCGCGACAGGTCTCGCACTCGCTCGTATGTTGGGAGATGAGCTTCCGCGCAGACACTGACATCTCGTGAATTCTGTTGTCGCTGAGAATCCTGTCGAGCTGCGGGCAATAGCTGCGTCCGCGCTTGAACATGACAAGGCTGGCCACGGCCTCCTCGAACGTATTCTTCAGCCGGCTGAGCATTGTGTAGGCGTTGCCTTTGCTGACGCCGAGGACGGTGGCGATCTCAGCGCTGTCGAGCCCCTGACGAACGTGGAGGTCCAGGAGCGAGTAATCCTTCGGGTTGAGCGCGGCGGCGGCCTGCCAGACGAGGCCGACTGTTTCCTTGGCGCCCGTCGCCTCCGCCGGATCGGCGAAGCGGTCTTCGTCGACGACCAGATAGGCTGGGATGCCTTCGGTCTCGCGGTCCTCTTCGTCGACGACCAGCGGCACGGTCCGCTTGCGTCGCTCAATCCGGGTGAGCGCCAGGTTGCGAGCGATCGTGAGCAGCCACGTGGAGAAGGACGCGCCTCCCGCCTTCTCGTCGGAGAGCGACTTCATGGCGCGAACAAACGTTTCCTGCATGAGGTCTTCCGCCTCGTGCGGGTCCTGCGTCATTCGCAGCAGGAAGTCGTAGACGCGACGGCAGTGGCGCTCGTACAGCTCACCGAAAGCATCACGGTCGCCTGCGGCTGCCCGGCGCTCCAGTTCGACGTCGGTCAGGGAGTTAGCAGCGGTCTCCATGGCAGTACCTCAATTTGCGTATCTGCTGTCTGGGGCGCTCCCAGGTCCGCACGGGCGCTTATCGCCGACGCTGTGGCGCTCGATGCCGCCAACGTTTCGGGCGAGAACTGTCGCGGAGACGGTATGGCTAGCGGGGGAAATACGGTGCCTAGGATACGATTCAGCGAGACGGATGTCAATGCTCTGAAGAGTCCTAACGTCACGCATCGGCTGCTACACGATCTCCTTTGACTGGTACGGACCGGCGAGTCCGTTCGCGGCCTCGGGCGGTCTTGAGCTGTCCAGCCGAGATGCTCCTCAAGATTCATCCGTCCTTTTCCCTCCATTGCTTACACCGGGCGGCCGCCGATCTCTTACAAAAGGCGCTGTCGCCCTGAGCGTAGAAGGCGTGGGGCACGTTTCGCGAATGGAAAGACGCGCTGTCGGACGATGGTGATACCCAGGAACAATGTTTCGGCACGAAGCTCCACTCAGGCAGAGGTGGTCTCCCTTATGAAATGAAGGATTCCTGCGCCAAGGTGTCCTGATGGGGTGGATGACCACCTAAACAGCGAGTTCTCAAGGGGGAATTGGGGAAGGAGAGTGATCTGGTCGGGGCGGTGGGATTCGAACCCACGACCTCCTGAACCCCATCAATCAGAGCGGCAATCCCGCCGACATCGCTTGTTGTGAATCTGCTCCGAGACCCGTTTTGACGACGATTCAGGCGGCGGGGCTCAGACCTATCGTCTGTCCTCCTGAAATCGCTGAACTGCCGACAGCGCGGGTCAGCGTCACCCGCGATTATGGTGTGGCGGCTGTCGCCTGTCAACTGTGCTTTCTCCGATGAGAGCGAATTTCGATGGCTAGATCAGTGATCATCGCGCAAGATGCCCCAGCCCGGCACGGCTCGGAGCAGGGAGACTTCTTCGAGAACAAGCGACGCCCGCTGCAAGATGTTTTCCTGCGCGCTTCGGTTCTTGCGTCGCCAGAACCCCTATGTGCGCCACCGTTTGCGTCTGTACTTCCTGCCGGCCGCCAACAAGAGGGTGCCCGCGGCCACGACCGCGAGCACGGCGAGGACACTCGAGAGGAGCCCGCCCGACGAACCAGAGCTGGAAGCGGATCCATCGGGTGGCTCCGCTATGCCGCCAACCGCCGCCCCGGTGCTTGGCGAAGAGGGATCCAGCGGGTCGCTGCCTTTCCCATACGCTGTTGATGTTGGGCAGGGCTGCACATTTGTCGGCGCTGCCTCGACCGCATCTTTGAA
>JBEKXP010000025.1:0-18085 GCA_049511815.1 Dehalococcoidia bacterium | reverse complement strand
GGCCGCTTCTATCCTGCCAACGGCCTCCTGCAGGGCGATATGCAGCCCTTCACCCTGCCGGCGGACCTCTAGCCTCTACCGCTTCGACCGTTCCGACCGCTAGAATGAGATGGGTCTTTCCCCAAGGACAGCTATGCCCACCTACGTCGCCCTCGACCTGGAGACCACCGGCCTCAACGCTGAGACCTGCGAGATCATCGAGGTCGGTGCCGTCAAGTTCACGCCGGAGGGCGAGATCGCCACGTTCCACACGCCGGTCAAGCCCACCAGCGCCTTACCCTACTTCATCCAGCGCCTCACCGGCATCCGTCCCGAGGACCTCCGCGACGCGCCGCTCTTCGCCGAAGTCGCTTCCGACCTGGAAGACTTTATTGCCGATCACCCCGTCGTGGGCCAAAACGTCTCCTTCGACCTGGGCTTTCTCGCCGCGCAGGGCATCCAGCCGCCCGGCGGGTCGTTCGACACGCACGAGCTGGCGACGCTCCTGCTACCCGGCCTGCCGGAGTACAATCTCCGTTCCCTGGCGCGCCACTTCGGCGTCGAGTTCGCGGTCCGCCACCGCGCTCTCGCCGATGCCCAGGCCGCGCGCGCCGTCTTCCTCCGCCTGCGCGACGAACTATCTGAGTTGCCGGTCGGCACGCTCAGCGAGCTACAAAACGTCGCCGTCGCCGTCGACTGGCCGCTGCGGCGCCTCTTCGCCGAGCTGCTGGCGGAAGCGCCGCTGCTCTCCGCGCCGTCCCTGCCGGCGGAAGCGATGCCTCTGCCGGTCGAGCTCGGCACGCCGCTCGTCGCCCGCTCGCCGCTCCAGCCCGTAGCCGCCGACGAGGTAGAGGCGATTCTGCGCGCGCCGGAAGCATCGCCGGACATCTTCCCGGAGTTCGAGCTCCGGTCGGAGCAGCTTGCCATGGCGCGCGAAGTGACGGAGGCGCTGAACTCCGGCCAGCCGCTCATCGTCGAAGCGGGCACCGGCACCGGCAAGTCGCTCGCCTACCTGGCGCCGGCCGCCCGCTATGCGCTGGAGAACGACGCCCGCGTCATCGTCTCCACCGACACTATCAACCTTCAGGAGCAGCTCATGGGCAAGGACATCCCGCTGCTCCGCCATCTCCTCCAGGCATCGCCCGGCGCGAAGGCCTCCGCCGCCAGGCTTCGATTCGCCCAGCTCAAGGGGCGTCGCAACTACCTCTGCATGCTGCGCTTCGCCGCTCTCCGACGCTCGTCTTCTCTCAGCCAGTCGGAGGCGCGGCTGCTCGCCCGCATCCTCGTCTGGTTGCGACGCACCGAGACCGGCGACCGCGCGGAGCTGAGCCTGACGCCGCCGGAAGACGCCGTCTGGCAGGGCCTCAGCGCCGACAGCGAGTCCTGCGTCTCGTTCGCCTGCCACTACGCCCGCCACGGCGCCTGCTTCCTCCAGCGGGCGAGGCGTCGCGCCGAAGGCTCGCACATCGTCGTCGTGAACCACGCTCTGCTCCTGTCCGACATCGCGACCGGCGGCCACGTGCTGCCCGAATACCGCCATCTCATCGTCGACGAGGCGCACAACCTGGAGCACGAGGCGACGCAACAGTTCGGCTTCCAGGCGAGCGACGGCGACGTCCGCAACCTCCTCGACCGCGTTCACCACCGCCTGAGCCGCGGTCGCGCCGGCGGCCTCGTCGAGAGCCTGGGGGTCCGACAGCGCGCAGGCCGGCCTGACACCGCGACTGACCTGGACGTCTTCGCCGGCGAGCTCACCTCCGCTGCCGAGGGCGCCCGCCGGGCCTTGCCCGTCCTGTTCGACCTTCTGTCGTCCTTCCTCTTCGACCGCGCTGCCGAGCAGGGCGACTTCGACCCGCGCCTGCTGCTCAACCGGGCGATGCGTGTCCAGCCCGACTGGTCGAACGTCGAGGTGGCGTGGGAGAACGTTGACGCCTCGCTGGGCAGGCTCAGCGGCCTCCTGGCGCACCTGAACGAGAGCGTTGCCGCCGACGGCTCGGGGGACGCGGAGGAGCTTCTGACGGAGATCGGCGGCGTCGGCCAGGAGGCGCAGCGGTTGCGCTTCGGCATCGCCTCCGTGCTCGCCCGCGACGACCCGGAGACAATCGCCTGGCTGGCCTATGCGCGCCAGAGCGGCAGCGTGACGCTTTGCGCCGCGCCGTTGCAGGTCGCGGAGGCGCTGCGCGCCCGTCTCTTCGCCGATAGGGGGTCGTCGGTGCTCACCGGGGCCACCCTCAGCGTCGCCGGCCGCTTCGACTACATCCGCGAGGCGCTCGGCCTGGAGGAGCCGCGCGAGCTCCTGCTCGGCTCGCCCTTCGACTACGCCCGCTCGACCTTGATGCTGATTCCCAGCGACATGCCGGAGCCTAACCACAACGACTACCAGGAAGAGTTCGACCATGCGCTCGTCGACCTCTGCCGCGCGGCGGAAGGGCGCACCCTCGTCCTGTTTACGTCCTACGGCTCGCTAGGCGCTGCCTACGGTGCCATCAGGCGACCGCTGGAGCACGAAGGGATACTCGTGCTGGGCCAGGGGATGGATGGCCCGCCGAAGTCGCTGCTGAACTCCCTGCGCGAGAACCATCGCACCGTCATCCTGGGCACCAGCAGCTTCTGGGAGGGCGTCGACGTAGCCGGCGAAGCGCTGTCGTTGCTCGTCATTGCCCGCCTGCCCTTCGCCGTGCCGACGGACCCCGTCTTCATGGCCCGCTCCGAGCTTCACGAGGACCCGTTCAACGAATACGCGCTGCCGCAGGCGGTCATCCGCTTCAAGCAGGGCTTCGGGCGGCTGATCCGTCGCAAGACCGACCGGGGCGTCGTCGTCGTAATGGACCGACGGCTGCGGAGCAAGGCTTACGGGTCGTCTTTCCTGCGTTCGGTGCCGCCATGCACCGTCGAAGACCTGCCGTTGCGCGAGCTAGGCCCTGCGACCACCGCCTGGCTGGCCGGCAAGCAGCGAACCTAACCCAGTTAGCCACCACATCTTGATTTAAACAACGTAGCCGAGGCTTTCCAGCCTCGGCGCATCCGACGCTGTCCTGGCCGACGACCTATTCTCGTATCCGGCCCAACAGCTCGATCTCCTCCTCCCGACTGCTCGTCAGGCCGTCGAGTCGGGCCGCCCGCAACCTTCGCAGCGCCGCGCCCAGCTCGCGACCGGGCGGAACGCCCAGCCGTCGGAGTGCGCTCGCGCCGAGGAAGGGCTTTACATAACGCCACTGCCGCAAGAAGAGCAGCGCTCTTTCCGCGACGCCCGAATCGTCGCATCGCAGCGCCACCGCCCACACCGGCGCTAGACTGAACGGCTCCAGCGTCTCGGTCAGGCGACTCGGCGGAGCGTCGGGAGCGCTGAGTTCTGCGAGCACGCCGTGCAGCCGAACGAGATCCTCGATGGCGCGCTCGTGGCGACGCGGCAGCGCCAGTCGCCGTACCAGCGCCTCGACGTCCGGTGCGTCGCAGTGCCGGCACAGCAGACAGAGGCAGACCTCGTCCCAGGGCGCCGGCCGCTCTTCCATCGCCCGCGCGAGCGCCGCCTCTCCCGCGTTGTCGAGCCGCAGGCAGGGATAAATGGCCGGCAGTATTCCCATCTCCTGCGCTCTCGCCAGCGCCTGCTTCAGGCGGTCCTCGTAGAAGATTGCCGTCAACTCTGCCCACAGGCGTGCGCCGGTGATCGTGTCTAGATAGGCCAGATCGCGACGCAGCAGGCCTTCCGTCGCATCCTCCAGCCGGAACGCCAGCCGCGCCTCGTAGCGGACCGCCCGCAGTATGCGCGTCGCGTCGTCGCGGAAGCTGTCCTCGTGCAGGACGCGGACTAGCCGCTGCTCGAGGTCCCGCCGTCCGCCGAACGGGTCGAGCAGCTCGCCGGCCGCCGGCGGCGTCAGACGAAGCGCTATCGCGTTCACGCTGAAGTCGCGACGCCGCAGGTCCTCGTCGATGCCCGCGGGCCGCACCGTTGGGAGCGCCCCCGGCCGCTCGTACGACTCCGTCCGCGTCCGCGCCAGGTCGACGCGCGAGGCGGCAAGCTCTACCGACGCCGTGCCAAACTTCTCGTGCGCCGTCAGGCGGCCCTGCCGCGGCTCCGCGATCTCCCGCGCCAGAGCGATGGCGTCGCCCTCAACGGCGATGTCGAGGTCCACGTGCGGCCGCCCCAGTAGCAGGTCGCGCACGCTGCCGCCGACGAGGTAGAGCTGCTCGCCGCGGCGCCCGGCAAGCGCGATGAGCGCCGTCATTACGTCGCGGTCCGCCTCCGTCAATCGCGCCTGGAGAGCGGCGAGCAAGTCTTTCGCCACAGTTCGTCGACCTTTCGCACCGGCCTTTGAAGTCGCCCGATTATAGCACGCGAACTTGACAACCTCTTCTGTGCGTCATATGATGCGCTAAAGCCACGCCGCAATATGAAACGCCGGAACGCTGTGCCTGAAGCAAGCGCCAGGATCGTCAATCTGAGAGCGGTAGGCTCGGAGAAGACCGCCGCCATGGCGGTCTGTCGTTATTAGGGGGGCGGATTCCACGATATGACGCCGGACTTGAAGCTGCTGGAGAAGAAGCTGGGGGTGAAGTTCCACAACCCGGCCCTCCTTCAGCAGGCGCTCGTTCACCGCTCGTACCTGAATGAGATGCCCGACTCCGGCTTGGAGTCGAATGAACGCATGGAGTTCCTGGGCGACGCCGTGCTCGGCCTTGTCGTCGCCAGCAAGCTCTTCGAAGACTACCCCGACCACTCGGAGGGCCAGCTCACCGAGATGCGCGTGGCCCTGGTCCGTCGCGACACGCTGGCCCGCGTCGCCAAAAGCCTGGCGCTCGGCGACTACCTTTTCCTGGGTCGGGGCGAACGCGCTGCCGGCGGCGGTGGCCGTCCTTCGAACCTGTCGTCGACCTATGAAGCCGTCGTCGGCGCCGTGTTCATCGACGGCGGGCTGCAGAAGGCGCGGCGCTTCGTCTTGAGGTCGCTTGCCGCCGAGTACCGGGAGCTGCCGAAGGGCCGTGCCCTGGCGAACCCGAAATCACAGCTGCAGGAGCTGCTTCAAGCACGCTTCCAGAAGGCGCCGGTCTACCGGCTCGTGCGCGACGAAGGCCCCGACCATTCGAAGGTCTTCACGGTGCAGGTCTGGGGCGATAAGAAGCCGCTCGGCGTTGGACAGGGGAAGAGCAAGCAACAGGCGGAAAAAGAAGCCGCCCGCGACGCCCTGGAGAAGATGCAGGGCAAAGGCAGCGGCGAACCTATGACCGGCACCGATAGCTGAGACTCCCCTGAGATTTGCCTATGTACCTCAAGCGGTTGGAGCTGCGCGGGTTCAAGAGCTTCGCTGCTCAGACTGTCTTTCAGTTTGGGACCGGCATCACCGGCGTCGTCGGGCCGAACGGCGTCGGTAAGAGCAACGTCGCCGACGCCATTCGCTGGGTCCTCGGCGAACAGAGCGCCCGTACGCTGAGAGCCCGCCGCCTCGAAGACGTCATCTTCTCCGGCAGCAGCCAGAAGTCGCCCGTCGGCATGGCCGAGGTCAACCTCGTCCTCGACAACAGCGACGGCTGGCTTCCCATCGACTTCCAGGAGGTCGTCGTCGGCCGCCGTGCCTACCGCGACGGACAGGGCGAGTACCTGATCAACCGCAACCGCGTCCGCCTGCGCGACGTCAACGACCTCTTCCTCCACTCCGAGCTCGGCCAGGGCACCTACGCCTTCATCGGCCAGGGCCTGGTGGAGGAGGTGCTCGGCCTGCGACCCGAAGAGCGCCGCGGGCTCATCGACGAAGCCGCCGACGTCCGCCGCTACCGCGTCAAGCTCGACGAAGCGCGCGCCCGCCTCGTCGCCACCCGCGACAACCTTGAGCGCGTCAACCTGCTTCTCTCCGAGATATCGCCGACCCTCGCCCGGCTGGAGCGACAGGCAGAGCGCGCAGACATGCACGCCCGCCTCAGCCGCGAGCTGGCGCAGGCGCTCCAGGCCTGGTACGGCCACCACTGGCGCGAGACGCAGGACGCCCTGACGGCAGCCCTCGCCGGCTGCGACCAGCGCCAGGAGGAGTTCCGCCAGGCCGAAGCCGCGATCCAATCATGTAGCGACAGCGGCGAAGCGCTGCGCCGCGCCATCGAAGAGCGACGCCACGGAATCGCCCAGCGCTCCGTCGCCGAGCGCGAGCTGTCCGACCAGTTGCGCCGCCTCGAGCACCAGTGCGCCCTCGACGAAGAGCGCCAGCGCATGCTCGGCGAGCGGCTCCAGGAGATACGATCGGACGTCGAAGCGCTGGCCGCCGACAGAGAACGACGCCAGGGTGAAGAGACCAAGGCCGGCGAGCGCAGGCTCCGGCTCGACCGCGAGGTCCAGGAGCGCCTCGCCGAGGTGATGACGTGCCGCCAGGAGCTCGAGAGCGCCGAAAAGGAGCGCGCCGAACTACGCAGCCGCGCCGTCGCGGCGGAAGAACAGGCAATCCGCGCTCGCAACGTCGTCGCCGAGATTGAAGCGCGACTCGAGCGAGTCCTCAAGACGGAGGAGAGCCTTCGCCAGGAGATCGAAGAGCTGCGCGACCGCCGCAAAGACAACCTGCGCCGTCTCGCCAGCCTTGCCCAGGACTACAAGTCGCACCACGACGACCGCACCCGCCTCGAAAAAGAGCTCACTCAAGTCGCCGAAGACCAGGTCGCGGTCAACGCCGCCATCGCCGAGGCGCGCCGCAGCCTCGCCCGCGCCGAAGAGCGCGTACCCGAGCTCCAGGCCGACCTCCAGCGCGCCAAAGCCCGCGTCGACATCCTCGGGCACGTCCACGCCGAGCGCGAAGGCTTCGACGAGGCGACGCGCATGCTCCTCATCGCCGCCGGCCAGGCGCCCTACAGCGACGACGAGGACACGCCGGAGCCCGGCAGCCTTCAGGGCTACATTGGTGTGCTGGCCGGCCTTATCCGCGTGCCGCCCGGTCTGGAGAAGGCGATCGAGGCCGCCCTTGCCGATAGCCTCCAGTCCATCGTCCTCGCCTCCCACTCCGACGTGCTGGCCGCCGTGCAGCTCCTCATGGAGTACCCGCGCGGCCGCGTCACACTGTATTCCGCCGACAACCTGGCGCCCTCGCGACCGCTCGTCCTCATGCAGGAGAAGGGCATCGTCGGCGTCGCCTCTGACCTCGTTACCTGCGACGCCCGCTTCAAGCCGCTCATCGAAACGCTCCTCGGCCGGACCATCATCGTCGAGAACCTGGTCATCGGCCTGCGCGTCCTGAAGCGCGGCATGGGCAACGTGGCCACCCTCGACGGCGAGCTCCTGCGATCTACCGGCGCCGTCACCAGCGGCAGCTCTCGCACCATCGGCGCCCTCATCGGCCGCGAGAGCGAGCTGCGGCGCCTGCCGGCGCAGATGTCCGACCTCGAAGCCGCGGCAAAGGAAAAGCAGGCGGAGATCGACGATCACCGTCGCGCCCTCCGCGACTACGACGCCGCCCTCGGCGCATATACCGTGAAGCAGCAGCGACTCTGGCAGGAGCGCGCCGCAACCGAGCAGTCGTTCGTCGAGCACCGCGGCCACCTGGCGCTCCTGTCCGGCCAGATGCGCGAGCTGCGCCACCAGGAGACCCGCATCGCCCAGACGGCAAAGCAGGTCGTCGGCGAGCGCGAAAGCCTGGAGCGCGAACGCGACTCGCTTGCCGGCGAAGCGGCCGCGGCCGTCGAGGCAGCGGAGCGGCACACCCAGGTCATCGCGGCCGTCAGCGAGCGCCTGCCGGATCTGACCGAGGCGCTCACCCGCGCCAGCAGCGCCCACGCCGCCGTCGAAGGCGAGCGCCAGGCGCTGAGCGTGCGCACCGGGGAGCAGGAGACCGCCCTCGCCCGCATCGACGCCCAGACGGCCCGGAAGCGCGGCCAGATCGCCGACCTCGAGACGCAGATGACCGCCGCGTCGGAGCGCCTCCAGCAGGCGCAGGCGTCGCTGGAGGAGAAGCGACGCCGCTGGGGAGAGCTTACCGGCGTCCAGCAGCCCGACGAGGAGGAGCTGGTTCGGCTGGAGTCGCACGAGAAGGGTCTGCGCGGCGAGATGGAGGTTGGCCTGGCGCGCCGCCGCGACGCTGAGATCGGCTTGCTCGAAGCGCAGGCGGCCGTCAAGCAGCGCACCGACGAGCTCGACGCCCTGCGTGAGGGCATGGAGGCGGAAGGCCTGACCGCCACCGAGACCGGCGACGTCGTACCGGTCTCCCGCCCGTCGCAGGGGCTCCCCGACTGGCTTGCCGGCGAGCACGCGTCCTTCGACGAGCCGGAAGACCGCCTGCCGCCAATCCGCGGCGGCTCGGATATCGATCCCGTGGCGCTGAAGGAGCAGATCAGCCACCTTCGCGCCCGTATCCGCTCTCTCGGCCCCGTCGACGCCCAGGCGCCCGCCGACTACGCCGAAAGCCGCCAGCGCTACGACTTCCTTAGCGGCCAGGTCGCCGACCTCGGCCAGGCGGAGGCGCTGCTCCAGGAGGCGATAGCGGAGCTGGAAGAGAAGATCAAGGAACGCTTCGCCGACGCGTTCCAGAAGGTCGACCAGGAGTTCCAGCGCTACTTCGCGACCTTCTTCGGCGGCGGCACCGCGCGCCTCGTTCAGACGCAGCCGAAGGAGGACGGCGAAGAGCCCGGCATCGAAGTGATGGCGCAGCCGCCGGGCAAGCGCGTCGCCAGCCTGTCGATGCTCTCCGGCGGCGAGCGGGCGCTGACGGCCGTATCGCTGCTCTTCGCCCTCTTGCAGACGCGGCCGTCGCCGTTCTGCGTCCTCGACGAAGTCGACGCCATGCTCGACGAGTCGAACGTCGGGCGCTTCGCGGAGGCCGTCAAGAAGCTGGCCGAAGCGACGCAGTTCATCATCATCACCCACAACCGCCGCACCATCGAGATGGCCGACCACATCTACGGCGTTGCCATGTCGAAGGACATGACGTCCAGCATCCTGTCCCTCCGCCTCTCAGACCTCCCCTCCAACGCCTAACCCCTCGTATCTCGTAGGGTCGGGGCTCCGTACCCGACCAGCCTCCCTGGCTGTCTCTGCATTTGGGAGTACACGGCCCTGAGGCACCAATGCCGGCCGAAGGTCCGCCTCGGGAGGAGGTTGCAGGCCTGCCTGCCGGGGTTGCAGGGGTGTCCCCTGCCCTTCCGGAAACCTGTCTAGGGTGGGCGGGTGGGAAAGAAAACGCGGATGTTTCCAGAAGGCATCCCACGCCGCTTCAACCCACAGGCACCGACAGCCGGGCAGCGACCGTTCCTGGGGCTGGGATGAGCCGGGGGAAGCTGCGAGATTCATCCCGCAGAATGGGAGGTCTACAAGGGTGAGGCCTCGGTTTGATTCCCAAAGTTGATCCCCCGATCCCCCAATGCTATGATCTTCGCAACGTCGTGTCGCGAAAGGAGATTGCCTGTCCTTGCGTCTATTCCGCAAACAAAAAGGCGAAGAGGAAGACGCCAGGAAGACCGAACAGGCCCTTGAGCGCACCCGCAAGACCTGGTTCAGCCATCTCACCTCCCTCTTCGAACGCTCCCGCATCGACGACTCCCTCTGGGAAGAGCTCGAAGAGCTCCTCATCGGTGCCGACGCCGGCGTTGCGACCGCCCAGAAGGTCCTCGAAAACGTCCAGCAGCGCGTCGACAAGGAAGGGCTGAAAGACCCGGCTGAGGTCCGCGATGCCCTCAAAGACGAGCTCGTCGCCATCCTTAAGACCGCTCAGCCCCGCGGCGCCCTCTGGCACAACGGCGGCCACCCGCAGCAGGCTCCCAAGCCGGCCGTCATCCTCGTCGTCGGCGTCAACGGCACCGGCAAGACCACCAGCATCGGTAAGCTCGCCTACGCTCTGCGACAGGAAGGGCTCCAGGTCACCATCGCCGCCGCCGATACCTTCCGCGCCGCCGCCATCGAGCAGATGCGCGAGTGGGGCGACCGCGTGGGCGCCGAAGTCATCGCCCACAAGCAGGGCGCGGACCCGGGCGCCGTCGTCTTCGACGCCCTGTCCGCCGCCGAAAGCCGCGGCGCCGACGTGGTCATCGTCGACACCGCCGGCCGCCTGCACACCAAGTTCAACCTGATGGAAGAGCTGCGAAAGATCCTCCGCGTCATTCAGCGTAAGGACGCCAGCGCCCCCCACGAGGTGCTGCTCGTCCTAGACGCGACCACCGGCCAGAACGCCCTATCGCAGGCAAAGGCTTTCGCCGAGGCGGTCGACGTCACCGCCATTTGCCTCGCCAAGCTCGACGGCACATCGAAGGGCGGCATGGTCTTCGCTATTTCCGACCAGCTCGGCGTGCCCGTCCGCTTCATCGGCAGCGGCGAAGGCCCCGAAGACCTGGGAGAGTTTTCCCCCGAGGAGTTCGTTGAAGCGCTGTTTGAGTAGCGAAAACGGCTCCAGCTTCCCCTCAAGGACGAGGCCCGTAGGGAGCCACGCGCGCCGCGGCAGCGACGCGAAGGGGTCGCGACATGCCTGACACGCTGTTCTGGTGGCTGGCCGTCGAGGTGATGGGCCTGGTGGCCTTCCCCCTCGTCTACGCCCTCTTCCCGCGCTTCCCCGACCGCGGCTACGCCTTCGCCAAGCCCTTCGGACTGCTGACAGTCGGCTTCGTCTTCTGGATCTTCGGCTCCGCGTCGATCCTGACGAACAGCGCCGGCGGCATCGTCTGGGTCGTCCTCATGGTCGGCGCGGCCTCCGGCTACTTCGCCTGGCGCCGCCGCGTCGAGATGCTTGCCTTCCTGCGCGAGAAGTGGTCGCTTCTTCTCATCATCGAAGGCCTCTTCCTCATCGCCTTCATCATCGCCGTCTATCTGCGCTCTTTCTCGCCGGACATCACCGGGACCGAGAAGCCGATGGACTTCGCTTTCCTCAACGCTTCGACGATCAGCCAGCATTTCGCGCCAAACGACCCCTGGCTCTCCGGACATACCATCAGCTATTACTACGGCGGCTACTTCCTGGTCGCGATGACCGGCAAGCTGGCCGGCGTGAGCACCGGCGTCGGCTATAACCTCGGCCTGGCGATGATCGCCGCCCTGGCCGTCGTCGGCGCCTTTGGCCTCGTCTACAATCTGGTCGCCCTTCACGAGGGAGACGTGGCGAAGCGATCAAGACTTCTCGTTTGGCCCCTCGTCTTCGGATTCGTCGCCGCCTTCTTGTTGACGGTCGTCTCCAACCTGGAGGGCCTGCTCGAGTTCCTGGCGGCCCACGGCGTGGGCGGCGCCGGCTTCTGGAACTGGGTCGACATCAAGGGGCTGACCAGCGTTGGCAACACCACCAACACCTGGTATCCGACGTCCAACTGGTGGTGGTGGAAGGCCGCTCGCGTCATGACCCCGACCTCGCCGGAGACGATAACGGAGTTCCCGTTCTTCAGCTTCCTCCTCGGCGACCTGCACCCGCACGTCATGGCGATTCCGTTCGACCTGATCGGGATCGGCGCCGCCGTCCGCCTGCTGCAGGAGGATGAGACGCTCGACCTCTCGTTCTGGACGCGACACCAGATGGTCCTGGTAGCGCTGGCCGTGCTTGTCGGCGGGCTCTCCTTTCTCAACACCTGGGACCTGCCGACCTTCTTCTTCCTGCTGCTGGTCGCCGCCTTCCTGCGCAACTATCTGGTCATCAAGCGCTGGGACTGGAAGCTCCTGAAGCAAACGCTCGGGTTCGCGGTGCCGCTGGGAGTCGCCTCCATCCTTGCCTACGTTCCCTATCACAAGCTGTTCATCCCGGCTTTCGGCTTCGCCAGCCAGGCGAACGGCATCGCTCCCGTCGAAGGCAACGGCACCATGCCATTCCACGCCTTCATCTTCTGGGGCCCGTTCGCCGTGCTGATGCTCCCGTTCGCCGCCCAGCGACTCGTCGCTTCCCTGAAGGAGCGACGCTGGCAGCGCAACGAGTGGCTGGCTGCCGCCCCCGGGCTCGCCGTCGTCGCTTTCTGGTTTCTCTGGGTGCTGGCGCGCGGCCACCTGAGCAGCGCCGTCCATGCGAGGGGCAGCGCCTGGCTGACCGCCGTCATCCTCGTTGCGCTTCTGACGCTGCTGGTTGCGACGCTCCGTCGCGAGGTCGAGGCCTTAGCCTCGGGCAAGAGCTCGCTGCCGATCGTTGTTTCCTTGCTGGCCGGCTCGCTTGCGGCCCTGCTCGTCCTCGGCGCCGAGTTCTACTTCATCCGTGACGTCTTCAACGACCGCATGAACACTGTGTTCAAGCTCTACTACCAGGCCTGGATGTTCCTGGCCATCGGCGGCGGCTTCGCCTTCTACTACATGGTTCGCCACTGGCTGCCGACGAAGACGGTCTCCGGCGGCTGGCGCTACACCTGGGCGGGCGTTGCGGTCGTTATCCTGGCCGCCGCCCTCGCCTACCCCGTCGGCGCCACCTACGCCCGCACCGACAGCTTCGGCGGCAAGCAAAGCCTCGACGGCCTCGCCTTCGCCAAGCAGGACTCCCAGGGCGACTGGGCTATCGCGCAGTGGCTCCTCCAGAACGCGAAGCCGAGCAGCGTCATCGTGGAGATGGTCGGGGACCAGGACATCGGCTACGAGTGGGGTTCGACCGGCCGCATCTCCTCGTGGACCGGCCTCTCGACCATCTTTGCCTGGCCGGGTCACGAGCAGCAATGGCGAGGCTGGCATGGCGGCAGTAATGATCTTTCCGCGGCCCGTATGAGCGACGTCGACACGCTCTACAAGTCCGAAGACGAGAACCAGGTGAAGCAAATCGTCGCCAAGTACGGCATTAACTACATCATCGTCGGCTCCCTCGAACGCCAGGCTTATTCGTCGACGGCGCTCGAGAAGTTCGATAGCATGTATCCGTCACAGAAGTTCGGTAACAACGCAATCTACATGGTTGGAGGAAAGTAGTGGCGAAACGGGCCGCGGGGTGGAGCAAGCCAGCCGTTGCCCGTATACTACTCGGTAAGGAGTTCACAGGCGCTCATGGCCGTATCTGACGAACCCGTATCTGACGAACCGAAGAAGCCCCCCTTCTCTGTCACAGCTTCGTCCGCGCAGGCGCTCGCCTGGCTGAAGGCGAACTGGCCGCGCTACTGGGAGATCGCCGTCTTCGCTGCCATAGTCGCCGTCGCCGCCGGACTGCGCCTCTGGCACCTCGGCTTGCGTGCCATCTCCCATGACGAGAGCCTTCACGCCACCTATAGCTGGTACCTCTACAACGGTCAGGGGTACACGCACGACCCCATGATGCACGGCCCGTTCAAGTTCTTCGGCGTCGCTTTCATCTGGAAAGTGCTCGCCTTTGTCAGCGCGGCCCCCTTCCTCAGCAACTGGGTACACTGGGGTCCCAGCGATTACACGGCGCGGCTCCTTCCCGCCATTTTCGGAACGGCGCTCGTAGCGCTTCCGTTCTTCTTCAGGAGCTACATCGGGCGCGTCGGCGCCTTCTTCGCCGCCCTGCTCCTTGCCTTCTCACCCATCCTCCTCTTCTTCAGCCGCTATATCCGCGACGATGTCCTTATCGCCTTCTTTACGCTGGCTCTCGTGATCTGCATGTGGCGGTACCTCTCCGAACATCGAACCTGGTTCCTCTTTCTGATCGCCGGTCTGCTTGCCCTCAGCTTCGTGACGATGGAGGCTGCTTTCCTGATATCGGGTCTCCTCTTGCTCTACCTCGAGATGCTCGTCGCCTGGGAGATGCATCTGTCGATCAGAGAGCACATGGAGACGGCCGGCGCCCCGATCGCGCCGCCCCCTGACGACAAATCGGCCAAGTCACGTCGCCAGAGGCGGGTAGAAAGCCAGCCAGTCGTTGCAGCAAGGCGGGAAGCGAGCCCATTCCGCTGGGCGGCCTTGTTCATCGTGCTCATTCCCTTCGCCTGGCTCATCGCTGCCGCCTGGCCGTTCATCAGCAAGTGGCGTGCTCGCTGGGGCCTGGAAAAGCTGCCGCTTTCCGCCGACCTTCTGCTGGTCATGGGGACGCTCGCGGGCGTGCAGTTCGCCGCCGGCGTCCAGCTAATCCCATTTATCGGCGGCACGAAAACCTATTATAAAGACCCGGGCGTCAACGAAGAGACAATCATGAAGCTGTCGGTCTTCTCGTTCCTCTTCGTCACCGCCTACATCGGTCTCCTCTGGAAGCCGCGCACCTGGCTTATCTGTGCCGGGATCTTCTATGCAATCTTTGTGCTCTTCTACACGTCGTTCTTCACCAACATGGGCGGCTTCTGGTCAGGCATCTGGGGCTCGTTGGACTACTGGTTGCAGCAGCAGGGCGTGCAGCGCGGCAGTCAGCCCGTTTACTACCCGCTGATGGTGCTGACGATGTACGAGTTTCTGCCGTTGGCGGTCGCGACGATCGGCGGCCTATGGCTTCTCATGCATCGACGCTTTCTCGCCTCGCTGGCGGCGGTCCTGGCCGGTTTCCTGATCGTTTTTGCCTATTTCACGCTCCACGCGTCATTGCCGGGTATGGTGCCGGTACTTGTTGTGCTAGGCATCATCCTGTTCCTTCTTAGACAGGACCTCTTCACATCTTTCCTCATCTTCTGGTCCGCTGGCTCGCTCATCGAGATCATGACGGCGGGCGAGAAGATGCCGCAGCACTCGATCTATGTCGTGGTGCCCCTGGCTATCCTGGCCGCCAAGTTCATGGACACGTTCTTCGAGCGCTTCCGCATTCGCTTGCCCTTCGACTGGCGCAGCGACGAGGCGCTTGTGGTCTGGGCTGGTGTCTGCGGCTTCCTTGCGGTGGTCATCCTCTGGCTGACGGCTTTCTCGGCGGCCGGCGCGGTGCTCGCGCTGCTCCTCGGAGTCGCTGCCGCCGGCCTGATCATCCGCGCTACTACGCTTCGTGGAGCCCTCCTCGGCGGCCAGGCCGCAGTCGCCCTGCTGGTGCCGGCGCTGTTCATCTTCACTGTTCGCGACACATTCCGCGCGAGCTTCCAGATTGGCACTTGGCCTCGTGAAATTCTCTCTTATGCCGATATATCGCCAACTCTGCCATATGTTCGCGACCAGGCCGTCGCCCTTGGTCAGCAGAGCGGCCTCGGCAATAACTACCCCGTCGTCATCGATAATGAGATCGCCTGGCCGATGGTCTGGTACTTCCACAACTTCACCAAGGTCACCTGGGCGAGCTCGAGCATGACCCCGCCGGTGGCCGGTAGCGTCGTCTTAATCGGCATGGACCATCAGAGTTGGATGGACCCTTACCTCGACGATTATCAACAGCCTATCCCCGTCCGTCACCTGTGGTGGTTCGGCGACGGCCCGCAGTACTACGACGGAATCACCTCCGGCGGCTTTGTCAAGGACCTCTTCGACCCAAGCGTCTGGAACGTCTGGCGAAACTACTTCGTCTGGCGTCAAACCCCCTGGGCGCCGCCGCCCGACGACTCTCTGCTCTACCTCCCGAAGCCGGACCAGATCGCCAGCAGCACCAGCAAACCCGTGCCGGCCGTGACGATACCTACCGTTACCGTTCCTCCCGCCAGCCAGGTCGTGATCGGTAGCCAGGGCTCCGGCAGCGGCCAGTTCAACGAGCCGACCGACGTGAGCGTCGATCAGGTCGGCAACGTCTACGTCGCCGACGGCAAGAACAACCGCATCGAGGTCTTCGACAAGGACGGCAAGGTCCTGCGCGTCTTCCAGCCCACCGGCGACGCCGCTCTCAACGAGCCCTGGTCGGTCGCCGTCGCGCCCGACGGCAGCATCTACGTGTCTGACACCTGGAACAAGAACGTGGGCGGCGGCATCGGCCAGGTCATCAAGTACGACGCCGACTTCAACCTGGTCTGGAAATCCGACCCGACTATCGCTCTGTACGGACCGCGCGACCTGCTCGTCCTCCCCGACGGGAACGTCCTCGTCGCGGATACCGGCAACAAGCGCATCGTCGATCTGAAGGCCGCCGACGGCACGCTTGCGGGCGCCTTCGGCACGAGCGGCAGCGACCAGGGACAGTTCAACGAGCCCGTTGGCCTGGCGCTGGGCCCCAACGGCAACATCTACGTCGCCGACACCTGGAACGGCCGCGTCCAGGTCTTCGATTCCAGCTTCAAGTACGTCACACAGTTCACGGTGAAGGGTTGGGGCAGCCAGGAGGTGACGGCCAAACCGTACCTGGTCGTTCTCCCCGACGGCCGTGTCATACTGAGCAATCCCGCCAACGGCCGCATCGAGCTGTACGCCGGCTTTGGGGCGGCGACCGCTTCCTGGACCCTGCCGTCGGTGGAGGGCGTGGCCGGCCGGCCGGTCGGCATGGCTCTCGACAGGAACGGCTCGCTGTACGTGGCCGATTGCAACGGCAACGTAGTCTACCGGCTGCCGGTGAGCAGCCTCACGGGCCCATAGGCGGCGTTCTTGGGATAGGGGCGTCTCTTGGAAGCGTTTCGCGAGATCGCCGATGCGATCCTGTCCTTCGCCGATCATCACCTTTACGGCGCCCTTTTCGCACTGCTTTTCGCCGAGGAGGCCGGAATACCGCTGCCCGCGCCTGGCGACACCGTAATCCTTCTCGCCGGCGCTCAGGTCGATAGAGGACAGGCGAGCCTTTTCATTGTCGTCCTCTTCGTCGTCGTGGCGACGCTGCTTGGCTCATCCATCCTGTACTGGATCTCGCGACTGGGCGGGATGCCCGTCGTCTTGCGAATCTGCCAGCTACTGCACATCCGAGAAGAGCGCCTGGAGAAGCCCGGCGCCTGGATTCGCCGCCACCGCGGCGTCGCCATAGTCTTCGGACGCCTGACGCCGGGTCTGCGCACCTTGACGACGATTGCCGCCGGCGTCTTCCAGGTCAGCTATCCCGCCTTCCTCTTTTACACGGCCATCTCAGCGACCATCTGGGCGCTGGTCTACGTGCGTCTCGGTGCCTTCGTGCACGGGTCCTACCGCCACGTCGCTCACTACCTGTTCCGCCCCAGCGCGCTGGCTCTCCTCCTGCTCGCCTTCGTCATCGCGGCCGCCACGGTGGCCTTCCGACGCTGGCGCGCTGCCCGCGAGCGCGATCGCCTCCTCCGGGAGCCGGGCGCTCTGGTGCGTTGACCCTCGATTCCGCCTCTGCCTATAATGTGTCACGTAGCGCGTCCGATCCTGATAGTAGACCCGTCATACTGAGGACCGACGCCCTGAAACCGAGGCTCTTCATTGCTGCGTAGTCGACGCGTTTGGCTCGGGATGATCCTGAGCCTCGTTTTTCTGGCCTTCTTCATCTATCGCTCCCGCAGCGACCTGGGCGAGATCCCCGACGCCTTCCGCCACGCCAACTACTGGTGGGTCGCCGCATCGATACCCGTCTACTTCGCCGGCGCCTGGTTCCGAGCCTGGCGCTGGAAGTACCTGATGCGACCTCTCGGCGAGCTGCGCGTCACCGCTCTCTACCCCATCGTCATCATTGGCTTCATGGCGAACAACCTCATCCCCGCCCGCGCCGGCGAGCTCGTCCGCGCCTACGTCGTCGGCGAGCGTCATCATGTGAGCAAGATGGCCGCTCTCGGCACCATCGCCGTCGACCGTGTCTTCGACGGCATCACGCTCTTGCCGATCCTGCTCATCGTCATTGCCGTGTCCGGCGCGAATTTTGGTTTGACCGCGTTTCATTTCAATGTGGACCTTCGCGGCATTGCGATCTTCATGGCGCTCCTCTTCGGTCTCGGCCTCGCCTTGCTTGTCGTCCTTGCCCTCTCCGAAGAGCTCAGCCGTCGGTTCGTCGCGCTGGTGCTGCGCTTCGTTCCGGCGCGATTCAAGCCTCAGGCGCGAACGCTGACGGAATCGTTTCTGACCGGCCTCCACTCCTTCCGCAGCCCAACCGACATGTTCCTGGCCTCGGCGACCTCCGTCGTCTCATGGCTGCTCGAGTCGACGATGTACTACATGGTCGGCCTTGCCTTCGGACTCCACCTCGGCTTCGACGTGTACCTCCTGATCTGCGCGGGCGCCAACCTACTCATCGCGGTCGTCGCAACGCAAGGAGGGGTCGGTCCATTTGAATTCCTGGCACAGCAAACGGCCATTTACTTTGGTGTCGAGGCCGGCCTCGCAACCGCCTACGCCGTCGCGCTGCACGCCCTCGTGCTGCTGCCCGTCATTGCGGTTGGCCTCTACGCTCTCTGGGCGATCAACCTGTCTCTGGGCGAAGTCCTGAGCGGCCGGGGCGCGACTCCGGTGACCGAGGGCGCTCCTTTGCATCCGACGCCCTTGAGC
>JBEKXP010000024.1:0-35656 GCA_049511815.1 Dehalococcoidia bacterium | reverse complement strand
CAGCAACGACGAAGCACTGATGTCGATGCGGATGCTAACCGAGGGAACTCAAGGAATTGTTGTCAATCTGTAAAAAGTCCTGGCTTCGCTTCCGGCTCGCGCAGATACGGTTAGCACCCGTCTTTGGTTCGCGCCGGGCAAGCGCGCTGATGGGACTTTTGGAGGATTGGTCGAGATTGCGTCCTCAAGCGTGCGCCGCACTACTTCCGCCCCTCCTCGACTCGACTTGAATATCGGCATAAGCCCGGTATTCTGGTGTCCCTCCCTGGAACCGACAACCCCGCGGCCAGCATATAACGCGACTCGGCCACAGGGAATAAGGGTTTGCCCCCAATTCCCGGCCGGGGGAAATGACCATCTGCCCTCAGTTCTTGCAGAAAAACGCAAAGGGCTTGACAATTTGGTATCATTCAAGTTACCAAAGAACAGTACGTCCGAATGACCGCCCAAGGACAATGCTCCAATCGAAGGAGCGTTAACTAAAACGAAAGGAAGGACCTGAATAGTGCCAAGGAAAACCCCTGCCCCAAAGACCGCCAGTGCAGGCAAAGCTCAAGTGAATGGTGAGTGGCAGCCGCTGTATCAGGCATACAACGCTGTCTTCAAGGTGCAAGAATCCGCGCTCATACCGCAGGGAATCTCCCTGCCGCAGTTGCAGCTCCTGGGCCTTCTCGCCCGCGAGCGGCGCCCGCTGACGATCAGCGCCCTCGCAAAGTGGATGGTGAAGGAGCCCAACAGCCTGACGGGTCTCGTTGACCGGACGGAGGCGAAGGGCTGGGTGCACACGCACGGCGACCCCAAGGACCGCCGCAAGAGGCTGGTTGAGTTCACGAAGCCAGGCACCAAGAAGTACGAAGAGGCTTCGGCGGTGGCAGACCAGGCCGCGTCGAAGCTGTTCGGCGCGCTGACGGCGGCCGAGAAGGAGCATCTCAAGACGTCGTGCGAGAAGATCCGTGACGCCGCCGCCGCCGGCCTGTCTCGCAAGCCAGGCGTGCGCCCGTAGGACCCGGGGCCGCGTCGAAAGGCGACCACGACCGATCGATTCGACCGGCGTTTCAGTTGTCTAGCAACGTCGAGCCGCAAGCGGCCGACGCTGCGCTCTCGTGGGCCGCTCGGTCTGCCTGCAGGCAGGCATACCGAGCGGCCCTTCTCCGCTGTGCGCCATTGCTGTCGTCCTCCGACTTGACACGGCCCCAGCTTCCGCCGATCATATAAGCAGGCTAACGGTAACCGGTTGCCGCATCGACAAGCCGGGTGAAGCATCCCAAACCTGCCCCAGGGGGGCGGGCCGTTCCCTTGTCTCGGCGATTGTGGCAGACTAGTTGACAGCCCGTTGGGGCAATCGGAGGGACGTGCTGGGGTATGGAAGGAAGCTTGAGCGAGAGCGGGGCCGTTGCGGCGCCTCCCTCTGACGCCCCGCTGGAGGTCGTCCTCTTCCGCTGCGTCACTTTGCCGCCCGATGGCGCGGCACGCGAAGCTCCGCCCACCAGCCAGCCTACCCCGCCTTCAGTGCGCGAGATCGGCGTGCCCTGCGCCGGGAAGCTCCAACCGGAGCACTTCCTCAAGGCGTTCGAGCAGGGCGTCGACCTTGTGCTCGTGGCCACCTGCGGCGACGGTCGCTGCCGCTACCTGGAAGGACGGCGCCGCGTCCAACGACGAATCGATTACGTGAAGAACATCCTGGACGACATCGGCCTCGGCGGAGAAAGGCTGGCCCTGGTCCAGCCGGCGCCGGACGGCGGCGAGGGCGACCTCGCTCGAGCCACAGCCGCGGCGCTCGCCGGCCTCCAGCCGAGCCCGCTGTCGAAGCGCATTAGCCAGAGAGGCGGTTAAGATGAGTGAGACTGCGGCGACCTCGACTCTGGCGCAGGCCCTGGAGAGCGGCCGGCGCGTCGTGACCGCGGAGCTCGTGACGGCGGGGACCCAAGACGCCGACGCGGTCCGAACGCTTGCCGCCGCGTTTCCCTCCTCGCTGGACGCGCTCGTCGTCTCCAGCGGCGGCGAACCGGCCATCTCCGCCGTCATCTCGTCTACGCTGCTCGCGGCGCTGGGCGTCGAGCCCGTGCTGGCGCTGCTGACCCGCGACCGCAACCGCACAGCCCTTCTCGCCGATGCCGCCGGAGCCGGGGCTATGGGCGTTCGAAACATTCTCTGCCTGCCCGGCGAACACCAAACGCTCGGCGCGCAGCCCGAAGCCGCCGGCGTGTACGACGTCGACCCAGTTCAGCTCATACAACTGCTCGCCGGCTCTCTGACCGGCGCACCCTTTTCACTCTTCATCGGCGCCGAGGCCTATCCGCATCTGCGACCGCTCGAGTTGAGCCTCATCGACGCACGGAAGAAGGCGAAGGCCGGCGCCCGATTCCTTCTGACAAGCCCCATCTTCGACGCCGCGTCCTTCATCGAATGGCTCGACGCGGCGCGACAGGAGAAGATCGACGAAGAAGTCGCGATCATCGCCACTGTCCAGCCGCTGACCGACGTGGCGCAGGCGGAAGCGCTCCAGCGCCGCGGCCGCGTGCCCGAAGCCGTCGTCGCGCGCCTCAGAAACGCAACGGACACCGTTGCCGAAGGCATCGCGATCTGCGCGGAGACGGCGTCGAAGCTGGCCGGCCTCGAAGGCGTGCGCGGCGTTCACATCGCCTGGGGCGGGACGGCGGGCGTCGCCGCGGAGGTCATCTCGCGCGCAGGCCTCGCTGGTAGCGGCGGGAAGGGCATCTCATGACGGCCGTCGTCGAACGCCCGCTTTCGCTCTCAACGCCGCCGGCGGCCCTGCAGGCGCTCCTAACAGGCGACGCGCTTTCGCTGTGCTTCCAGTGTCGCAAGTGCACGTCCGGCTGCCCGGTCGCGGCCGAAGCGGACGTGAAGCCGCACGAGATCGTTCGCCTCGTCCAGTTCGGCGCCACCGACGAGCTCCTGACCAGTCGCTTCATCTGGGAATGCACGTCCTGCGGCACCTGCGAAGCACGCTGCCCGCAGGCGGTCGCCCTGCCCGCGGCCATCGACGCCCTGCGACGCCTCTCGCGCGAAAGGAAGCTCGCCGCCGATCCCGCCGTTCCCGCCTTTAACGATATCTTCCTCGCCACGGTGCGACAACTCGGCCGGACGCACGAGCTGGCGCTGATGGCGGCCTTCAAGCTGCGCACGCGCCGCTTTTCGCAGGACTTCGGCAGGTTCCCGACGATGCTGCGAAAGGGCAAGTTTGCGCTCCTGCCGCGTCTGCACGGCGACCGCGCGAAGCGCCAGCGCATCTTCCGTCGGGCGCGAGAGCAAAGGAAGGCGCCGTGAGCTACGTCTTCTACCCCGGCTGCTCGCTGGAATCGACGGCGAAGGACTACGCGCTCTCCACGAATGCGGTTGCGGCGGCCCTGGGCATCGACCTGCCGGAGCTTGCCGGCTGGACCTGCTGCGGCTCCACGGCCGCGCACCAGACCGACGCCCTGCTGGCATTAGCGCTGCCGGCCGCCAACCTCGCCGCCGCTTCCGGAAAGACGGTCGCGGTGGCCTGCGCCGCCTGCTACAGCCGCCTCAAAACGGCAAACCATGAGATCGTGGGCGACGCGAATAGCCGCCGCCTCGTCGCCGACGCCCTCGGCGCCGACTACGACGGCTCGACGCCGGTGAAGCATGTCCTTGAGATCTTGCGTGACGACATCGGCATGGCCGCCATCGCCGACAAGGTCAAAAAGCCGCTCGCCGGCCTGCGCGTGGCCGCCTATTACGGCTGTCTCCTCGTCCGGCCGGCGGCGATAATGCGATTCGACGACGCCGAGAACCCGACGATTATCGACAAGCTGATGACGGCCACCGGGGCTGAAGCCATCGACTGGCCGGCAAAGACCGACTGCTGCGGCGCCAGCTTCTCCATAACGAAGACCGAGATCGTTCTCCGCCTGTCGCGCGCCATTCTGACTGCAGCGCGGGAGGCCGGCGCCGACTGCATCGTCACGGCCTGCCCCCTCTGCCAGTTCAACCTGGATCTGCGGCAGAGCGACATCGAGAAGAGGAACAGCGAGCATTTCGGGCTGCCCGTCTTCTATTTCACACAGCTCCTGGGCCTCGCGCTCGGCCTACCGCCGCAGCGGCTAGGCCTGCAAAGCCTGCTGGTCGACCCGCTGCCGCTCCTGACGCGGAAAGGCATCGTCCAGCCGGAGAAGGCGGTGGCGCGATGACAGACGAACGCCCCAGCGGCGCCGTTCTCGTCTACGGCGGCGGCATCGCCGGCATACAAGCGTCGCTTGACCTGGCCGACTCCGGCTTCAAGGTCTACCTCGTCGAGCGCTCCTCCGCGGTCGGCGGCCGCATGCCGCAACTCGACAAGACGTTCCCCACCGGCGACTGCTCCATGTGCATCCTCTCGCCCAAGCTCGTCGAGTGCGGGCGCAACAAGAACATCGAGATCATCACGCTGGGCGAGATCGAAGGGATCAGCGGCGAGCCGGGCCGGTTCGACGTGACCGTCAAGCGGAACGCCCGCTACGTCGACCTGGCGAAGTGCAACGGCTGCGGCGACTGCGCGGAGGTCTGCCCCGTGAGCCTGGAGAGCGCCTTCGACCGCGGCCTCGGCCAGCGCAAGGCCATCTTCCGTGAGTACCCGCAGGCCGTGCCCAACGCCTTCACCATCGCCAAGGCCGACGGAGAGGCGCCGTGCAAGCTGGCCTGTCCGGCCGGCGTCAACGCGCAGGCGTACGTCGCGCTCATCGGGCAGCGGCGCTTCAAGGAGGCCTACGAGGTCATCCGCGAGCAGTGCCCGCTGCCGGCGGTCTGCGGCCGCATCTGCCAGCACCCCTGCGAGACGCAGTGCAACCGCGCCGAAATCGACGCGCCGGTCGCCATTCGCGACCTGAAGCGCTTCGCTACCGACTGGGTGTACGCGCACCGCGACGAGCTCGGCGACGACGCGTCGGAAGGCTTTGCGGAGCTGCGCGAGCAGCGGGTCGCCGTCATCGGCGGCGGGCCGGCGGGGCTGACGGCGGCGCACGACCTCAGCCGCATGGGCTACCGCGCGACGATCATCGAGGCGCTGCCGTTCCTGGGCGGGATGCTGCGCCTCGGCGTGCCCGCCTACCGCCTGCCTTACGACGTGCTGGAGTTCGAAATCGGCCGCCTGCTGAACGACCGCATCGACGTCCGCCTTAGCTGTCGCGTCGGTGGCGACGTGACGTTGGACGGCCTGCGCCAGGAAGGATACGCGGCGTTCTTCGTCGCCTGCGGCGCTCACCGCAGCGAACGGCTGAACGTCGAGGGCGCGGACCTGCCGGGCGTCGTGCAAGGCCTCGACTTCCTGAAATCGGCGAACCTGGGCGAGGCCGTATCCGTCGGCAGGCGAGTCGCCGTCATCGGCGGCGGCAACGTGGCGATGGACGCCTCCCGCACGGCGCTGCGCCTCGGCGCGGAGAAAGTCACCGTCGTCTACCGGCGCTCCCGCGCTGAGATGCCGGCTATGGACGAAGAGATCCGCCTGGCCGAAGAAGAAGGCGTCGAATTCCTCTATCTCGCAAACCCAGTGCGCGCTATCGGCGAAGGCGCGGTAACCGGCCTGGAATGCCTGCGCATGAAGCTGGGCGAGCCGGACGAAAGCGGCCGGCGGCGGCCCCAGCCCATCGAAGGCTCCAATTTCGTTTTCGACGCCGACACGGTCATCCTCGCCATCGGCCAGAGCTCCGACCTGGAAGGCCTTCCTTTCGCCGGCGCCGCGCGCATCGACTGCGACGACTGCCTTTCGACTTCGCTTCCGGGCGTTTTCGCCGGCGGCGACGCGGTCCTCGGTCCGGCCTCGCTCGTCGAGGCGATGGCGCACGGGCATCGCGCGGCCCAGGCGATTCATGACTACCTGCGCGGAGCATCGCCTCAGCCCAAGCATAGCGACACCAGGGCAGAAGCGCCGAATCCTAATCCAGCCGCCGCCGTCCAGCCGCGACACGCCATGCCACAGTCGCCCATCGTCGAGCGCCGCCGCGACATGCGTGAGATCGACCTCGGCTACTCGGAGGACGAGGCGGTCGCCGAAGCGCAGCGCTGCCTGAACTGCGGCCTCTGCTCCGACTGCCGCCTCTGCGAGACAGCCTGCGGCCCGGGCGCCATCGTCCACGACATGCAGCCGCGGACGGAGACGCTGCGGGTCGGCGCCGTCATCCTGACGCCGGGGACGGAGGAGATCGAGGCATCGCTGCGCGGCGAGTACGGCCACGGGCGCTACCCCAACGTCCTCAGCTCCATCCAGTTCGAGCGCATGCTCAGCGCCTCCGGCCCGACGGAGGGCACGCTCGTCCGCCCGTCCGACGGCGGACCGGTACGGCGCGTCGCCTTCATCCAGTGCGTCGGCTCCCGCGACAGCGCCTGCGGCAACGGCTACTGCTCGGCGGTCTGCTGCATGTCGGCGACGAAAGAGGCGATGGTCGCGCTGGAGCACGACCCAAATATAGAGATTGCCGTCTTCTGCATCGACGTGCGCGCTTTCGGCAAGGAATTCGACCGCTACGTCAGCCGCGCCCAGAGCGAGTACGGCGTCCGCTACGTGCGCGCCATCCCCTCGCGCGTCGTCGAGAGGCCGGGATCGAAAGACCTCAGCCTCCGCTATTTCGACGAGGAGGGCGCGGAGAAGCTGGAGGACTTCGACCTCGTGGTGCTGTCCATCGGCCTCAAGCCCGGAGCCAGTGCCGGCGAGCTTGCCCGGCGTCTCGGCGTCGAACGGGACGAGTTCGGCTTCTGCCGCACCGACCGTCTGACGCCCATCGTCTCGTCTCGACCCGGCGTTTTCGTCGCCGGCGCGTTCCAGGAACCGAAGGACATCCCGGAGTCGGTGGCTCAGGCGAGCGCGGCGGCGGCGGCGGCGATGGAGCTGCTGCGCGAGGGCCGCGGCACGCAGGTCACGCGCCACGAGTACCCCTGGGAGCGCGACGTGACGGACGAAGAGCCGCGCGTCGGCGTGTTCATCTGCCACTGCGGCCACAACATCGCCTCCGTCGTCGACGTCGAAGCGGTGAAGCGCGAGGCGGCGGCTATGGGCAACGTCGTCCACGCGGAGACCGATCTCTACACCTGCTCCGACAACTGTCAGGAGGCGATAAAGCAGGTCATCAAGCAAAAGCGGCTTAACCGCGTCGTCGTTGCCTCCTGCTCGCCGCGAACGCACGAGCCCTTGTTCCAGGAGACGCTGCGCGAGTCCGGCCTGAACCCGTTCCTGTTCGCCATGACGAACATCCGCGACCAGTGCTCGTGGGTGCACCGCGACGACCCCGTCCAGGCGACGGAGAAGGCCTGCGACCTGATGCGCATGGCGGTCGGGCGAGCGCGAATGCTGCGCTCGCTGGAGCGGAGCCGCCTGCCGATAACGCGCTCGGCGCTGGTGCTCGGCGGCGGCCTGGCGGGCATGACGGCGGCGCTTTCGCTCGCCGACCAGGGCTTCGAAACGCACCTAGTCGAGAAGACCGAGTCCCTCGGCGGCAACCTGCGCCAGCTCCACTACACGCTGGAGCGCGACGACATTCAGCAGTTCGCGGCGGGCCTGATCGAGCGCGTGCAGGCGCATCCGCAGATTCGGACGCATCTCAACACGGAGCTTCTCGAGCTCAACGGCCACGTCGGCAACTTCAAGAGCATCGTTATGTCAAACGGACGCGAGGAGACGATCTCGCACGGCGTCACGATCATTGCGACCGGGGGCGTCGAGCGCGCGTCCGAGGCGCATCTGCATGGGAAGAACGAGCGCGTGGTAACCCAGCGCGAGCTGGAGGCGCGACTGGCCGCCGGCGACGCGGCAGGTCTCGGCGAAAGCCCGACGGTGGTGATGATCCAGTGCGTCGGCTCGCGCACGGAGGAGAACAACTACTGCAGTCGCGTCTGCTGCGCCGAAGCGGTGAAGAACGCCCTGGCGATCAAGTCGGCGCGACCGGACGCGCGCGTCATCGTCCTGATGAAAGACATGCGCACTTACGGCTTCCGCGAGACGTACTATCAGAAGGCGCGCCAGGCCGGCGTGCTGTTCATTCGCTACCGCGAGGACGAGGAACCGGTGACAAGCGACGACGGCGGCCTCACCGTGCGCGTCACCGACGCCGGAACGCGGCGAAAGCTTGCCCTGCGGCCGGACCTGCTCGTGCTCAGCACCGGCATAGCGCCGGCGGCCGACAATCCGAAGCTATCGTCCATCATCCGCACGTCGCTCACTGCCGACGGCTTCTTCCTGGAAGCGCATCCCAAACTGCGGCCTGTCGACCTGGCCAGCGAGGGCGTTTTCGTCTGCGGCCTGGCGCACTCGCCGCGCTTCGTCGACGAGACGATTGCGCAGGCGCTGGCGGCGGCCGCCCGGGCGGCGACCGTGCTTTCCAAGCCGTACCTGGAGGTCGGCGGCCAGATCGCCAAGGTCGACGCCTCCGCCTGCACGGCCTGCATGACCTGCGTCAAGGTGTGCCCGTACGGCGCGCCCGTCCTGGTCGACCACAAGGTCGCGATACAGGCGGCGAAGTGCCTGGGATGCGGGAGCTGCGCCGCGGCCTGCCCGGCACAGGCGATTCAGCTTCAGAACCAGGAGGAAGGCCAGGTCTCGGCCATGCTGGACGAGCTGCTGGTGGGAATTCGAAATGATTGAGACGGAAGAGACGAAGGCCGGCCCGGCGACGCAGCGTTGCGAGATTCTGGCGTTCTGCTGCAACTTCTGCGCCTACGCCGCCGCCGACCTGGCCGGCTCCCGGCGCATGCAGTATCCGGCGAACGTGCGGATCGTCCACGTGCCGTGCAGCGGCAAGATGGAGGTGCAGCAGATACTGGCCGCATTCGAGCACGGCATCGACGGCGTGCTCATCGCCGGCTGCCTGGAGGGCGGCTGCCACTTCGTCGAGGGGAACCTGCGGGCGAAGCGTCGCATAGCGGCCGCGCAGAAGCTCCTGGACGAGATCGGAATCGGCGGCGAGCGGCTGCGCATGGTGAACCTATCCGCGTCGGAGGCGCCGACGTTCGTGGCGCGCGTGCGGGAGATGGTGGAGACGGTCGAGCGGCTGGGGCCCAGCCCGCTGCGGCTGGTCGAGAATAGAGGGCAAGAATGATAGTCGCAACCGGAAAATCAATCGCTGAAGTCAGAAGTCTGCTCATGCGTCACGACAAGGTGCTGTTCGTCGGCTGCGGGACGTGCGTCACCGTCTGTCTTGCCGGCGGCGACCGCGAAGTCGGCATCATGTCGTACGCGATGCGGATGGCGCGACGCCTGCAAGGCCGACCAATCGACATCGAGCAGATGACTATCGAGCGGCAGTGCGAGAACGAGTTCATCGCCGACCTGGCGGCCGCGGCGGCCCGCAACGAAGCGATCCTGTCATTCGGTTGCGGCGCCGGCGTCCAGGCGATAGCGGAGCGCTTCCCTGAGAAGCCCGTCTACGCTGCGCTCGACACGCAGTTCATCGGCATCCTCGAAGAGCAGGGGGTCTGGACCGAGAAGTGCCTGGGCTGCGGCGCCTGCGTCCTGGCCGACTTCGGCGGCATCTGCCCCATCACCCGCTGCGCCAAGCGCATGCTCAACGGGCCGTGCGCGGGCTCGAGCGAAAACGGCTGCGAGGTCGACCCGGAGCGACCCTGCGCCTGGCAGCTAATCTACCGGCGGCTGGAAGCTATCGGGCAGCTCGAAAGGCTCGCGGATATCGTTCCGGCGCGCGATTGGCGAACGAGCTGGCACGCGGGCGCGCGACGCGTCGTGCGGGAAGAGCATCGCATCTGAGCGGCTGCGACTTCTAAGGTCCTCCCGTCAGCGTCGCTGAGCCGTCCGTTATCACCAGCTTCGTCAGATGCGGCTTCACGTCGAGGATGTCGGCGTTGCTCTTCTTGATGATGTTCGTGATTATCCAGTCGGTGCCGCCGAAGATGCTGGGAAGATTGCCCGCCTTGATCGTCGTCACGTCGATGCGCGGCTGCGGGCCCGACAGGTCGAGCGTTCCGCGCAGCAGCACGTGAATGGGCCGTCCTGGCGAGTCAATCGTTCCGCGCGCCTCACCGAGGCCGTCGGGACAGAAGTTGACCTGCAGGTCCTTGAGCGGCAGGTCTTTCTCTTTGATGTACTCGACACCGCGTGACGTGACGCCGGTCTCGTCGAAAGTGATCGTCGCGCTGCCGCTGAGCGCCTGCTGCTCGAAAGCGTTCCACTGGTCGCGCAGCGCCTGACTCGCCGCCGTCGACGGCGTGATCGGGCGGTTGACGCAAGGGCTGGGGTTGCCGGTGAAGATGAGCGCCGCCCCAACGACGGATGCTCCGATCCCGAGGCCCACCAGCGTTATGAGACCGATTAGCCCCCATTTGATGATCGCGCCGATGAGCGCACCGATGGAGAGCAGTCCTCCACCACCACCGCCTGCCGCCGCCCCCGCACCGGCGCCAGCGCCAACATGGCCGCCGTGACCGTGATGTCCATGATGCCCACGATGGCCATGCCCGTCGGCGGGATGGCCCCAACCGGGGCCCGTGTGCGTCGTTCCGGATGGCGGTCCGCCGCCCGTCGTGGTGCCTCCGGGCGCTCCACCGCCGGTCGTTGTGCCTCCGGGCGCTCCGCCGCCGCCGGTTGCCGTACCGCCAGGTGCGCCGCCGCCGCCGGGTGCGCCACCGCCGCCGGTCGCTGTGCCGCCGGGCGCGCCACCTCCGGTGGCCGTGCCACTCCCAGGCGCTCCGCCGCCGGTTGCCGCGCCTCCGCCGGTCGCAGTTCCGCCGGGTGCTGTGCCTCCGGGCGCGGTTCCGGCGCCCTGCGCGCCACCGTACAAGCCTGTGTGCGCTCCTCCCGCGGCGGCGCCGGAGGACGCTCCGCCGGCCGATCCGCCCGCCCCGCCTGCGGCTTGTCCCGCCGCCTGGCCGAGCGTCTCCGCCGCAGCCTGGGCGCCTGATTGGGCCGCCGCGCCACCCGCAGCCCCTGCCACGCCGCCTCCACCACCGCCACCGAGCACAGAGGCGAGTCCGATGCCAGCGCCTCCAAGGGCAGCCCCGCCCAGGCCCGCTTTCGCAGCGAAGCCGAGGAAGCCGGGCTTTCGTCCGCCCTTTTCGGCGTCGGGCGGAATCTCGGCGCCGCATTCTTCGCAGAAAGCGCTATCGGGCGGGTTCGCCGTGCCGCAGTTTGGACAGGCCACCGTGGGCACCGCGTCGGCCGCCGGACTTTCGAGCTTCAGGCCGCACTGCTCGCAGAAAACGCCGTCGTCCGGCGATTCGGCGCCGCACTCCTTGCATAGCACTGCCATCTCAGGTTCCTCCCGTCCCGGCCTCGCGGATCGCTCCGCCGAAGCCGCTGCAACAAACGACCCGCGACGATCCTTTCGGGCATTGTCGGCCAGGGACGACCGAGCGTCAATTGGGGTTATCGCGGATTGCGGGGCGGCCTCGCGAGCGCGACCACGACTCGCCGTCAGCCGCTAACGACGCCCGTCGCCTGCAAGACGGCGGTGAAGGCGTAAACGACAGTCAGCGCGATAAGCGCGCCTGTCACGAGCCACGCCGCGACGTTCCAGCCCGTCGAGTTCGTCCAGCGACCCATGATCTTCGAGTCGTTCAGCACTTTCAGCATCAGGATGAGGATAACCGGCAGGAGCACGGCGCCGACGACGTTGGGGATGAGGAGCAGGACCAGGAGCGGCATTCCCGGGATGAGCACCGCCGCCGCGCCGACGACCAGCAGCCCGCCGAAAAGGCCGAAGAACACGGGCGCCTCGCGGATGGGCAGGTTGACGCTGCGCTCCCAACCGAAAGCGCCGCAGACGGCGTAGGCCGTGGTGAGCGGCAGGACCGCGGCCGCGAGCAGCGACGCGTTAAGCAGGCCGACGGCGAAGAGATTGGCCGAGAAGTCACCGGCTAGCGGTCGCAGTGACTGCGCTATCTGCTCCACCGTTCCCGAGGGCTCAGCGTGGGCGTGCAGGGTTGCGGCGGTCGTCACGATGATGAAGAAAGCGATGGCCGCCGACGCGAACGCCCCGACGAATACGTCCAGACGCTCCAGCTTGAACTCGCGCTCGCCCAGGCCCTTGTCCACGACCGTCGATTGCAGGTAGAACTGCTGCCAGGGCGTTATCGTCGTGCCGATGACGCCAATGAGGATGGAGAGATACGCCAGGTTCGCCTGGACGTGCGGAACGACCGAGTGCGTCGCGACGGCGCCCCAATCCGGTCGCGCCAGGAAGCCGGTGACGATGTAGGCCACCGATACGGCGGAGAACACCAGCAGCACCCTCTCCATTCGCCGGTAGGAGCCGTAGGCCACGACGACGAACACCAGGAGCGCAGCCAACGGAACGGTGATGTAGCGCGAAACGTGGAATATCTCCGAAGCGCTGGCAATTCCGGCGAACTCGGCGATTACGGTAGCGGTGTTGGCAACCAGCAGGATGAGGAGCGCGAAAGAGGTGATGCGTACGCCGAAGCGCTCGCGGATTATCTCGCCGAGGCCTTTCCCCGTGATAGCGCCCATTCGGGCCGCCATCTCACCCACGATCGCAAGCGCCGCGGCGGCGAGGACCAGCGTCCAGAGGAGGTTGTAGCCGAAGCGTGAACCGGCAATCGCGTAGCCAGCAATCCCTGTCGAATCATCGTCGACGATGCCGGTAATGAGGCCCGGCCCCATGACGGCCAGGAACAGCGCCGCCCGCCGCCACGGGCCCATGCGGGCCAGCACTTCCAGACCACGCGCCAACGGCCGGCCGAGCCGCATCGGGGGGATAGCCTGGTTTGTCATCGTCCCTCATCCGTCTATCCCGCCATTCGACGCGGCTGGTTCTGCCAGGCGCGCGGCGTCACCAGGTCCAGCACGTCGTCCACGGTCACCATGCCCTTGAGGTGGCCGTGCTCATCGACGACCGGGATGGCGAGCAGATTGTAGTGGATGAGCTTGCGCGCCACCTCCTCCTTGGAGTCGTCCAGGCGCACGAACGCCACGTCCTGCCGCGCGCAGTCAGCGATGAGCGTGTCCGGCTCGGCGACGACCAGGTCCCGCAGCGAGAGGACGCCCCACAGCCGCCCGCCACTGTCGACAACGTAGAGATAGTAGATCTCGTCTTCCGGCGGAGACGTGCGCCTGAGGTCCTCCAGCACGCGGCCCGCCGTCTCCATCTCGGCGACGGCGAAGAGACGGCTGTTCATCAGGCCGCCGGCGGTGTCCTCTTCGTAGATCAGGAGCGAACGCACCTCCTGCGCCGTGTGCGGCTCCATCAGGCGCATCAGCTCGCCGGCGCGCTCCTCGTGGACGTCGCCCAGGATGTCCGCCGCTTCGTCCGGCGCCATGCGCTCTAGCACATCGGCGGCTTCTTCCGGCTCCATGGCGTTCACGACCGCCGCCTGGTGCTCGTCCGACAGCTCGGCCAGGGCGTCCGCCGCGATCTCGTCGTCCAGCGCCTCCAGCACGTCCGCCGCCTCGCCGGGCGACATCTGGCTGATGACCGACGCGATGTCCGCCGGGTTCATCCGGCGCAGGCGGTGGAACGGCACCTTCAGCCGGATCTCGTCGACCGCCGGGCCGATGTCCACCTGCTCCCAATCGATGAGTCGCGGCCGCCCGCGACCGGCGATGTTGGCCAGCCATTCGATCCCGAGCCGCCGCAGCAGGCCGGCCACGCTGTTGTCGACGCCGGCGAGGCGCAGGTCGCCGTTGATGGGCGTCAGCGCCAGGTCGTTCACCCGCACCAGCTTCACACCGTGCGTATCAACGATCTGCTTGTCCAGCAGGTCGCGCCCCAGCCAGATCATGTCGTCGGTCGGCGCGGGAAACGCCTCCAGGCGGACGCGGCTGCGCAGCACGGCGCCGCGCGGCGTGACGGAAGCGACGTGAATCCAGGGGATGGCGTGCAAGTGACCTTTGTCAGCGACGACGATTGCGCTCAGCGCCGGATAGGGGTTATCGCTCGATACCAGGAGGTCTCGCAGCACGCCGATGCGCACGCCCTCGGCGTCGAGAGTGGGCCGGCCCAAGAGCTGGCTGAGGAAAGGCATGAAAAACCACCTCCTCAAGAAGGTCGTGCCAGGAGGTGGTTCGCCGCGGACGAGCCGCGGCCGGGCGCGCTAGCGCTCTAGCAGCGACTCATCGACCGCGAATCGTCTCCTCTGTTTTCTGTTTGGCGGCTACGATCGCCGCCGTCGTCGGCTTCCATGTTACCGTTTAATGCCTCACGCTGCGCTACAAGACGCAGCTCCGCCGGATTGATAATACCTTTGCAACTGCAAGGCCGTCAACCCTATCTAGAATCGGCGGCGCTTTCGTCCTCTGAACCTGCGATGCTATAATTTCATTCGCAGTCAACAAAATATGCCTGGAGAGTGACACTATCGACGAGCAGAGCCTGCGGCAGCTACTCCAGTCCGTATCCGAAGGGACGACGGACATCGAAGGCGCGCTGGAAAGGCTGCGCCACCTTCCCTACGAGGATATCGGCTTCGCCAAGCTGGACCACCATCGCGCCCTTCGCGATAGCCTGCCGGAGGTCGTGTTGGGCCAGGGAAAGACACCGGAGCAGGTGGTGACGATCGCCGAGCGCCTCGCCGAGCGCGCCGGACGCCTGCTGGTAACGCGCATCGACCGCGACGTATTCGATCAAATCGTCAAAAAGGTCCCCGACGCCGTCTACCACGAAGTCGCGCGGGCGGCAACGCTGGACCGGCATCCGGCCAAAGCGCTGCCCGGCGTGTGCCTTGTCTGCGGCGGTACCGCGGACCTGCCGGTGGCGGAGGAAGCGGCCGTCACGGCGGCGCTCATGGGCAGCGGCGTCGAGCGGATTTATGACGTGGGCGTTGCCGGGTTGCACCGTCTTCTGGACCACCTGCCGAAGCTGCGTGAGGCGCGCGTGCTCGTCGTCGTCGCCGGCATGGAGGGCGCGCTCCCCAGCGTCGTCTCCGGGCTGGTCGCGATGCCGGTCATCGGCGTACCGACGTCCGTGGGCTACGGCGCCAGCTTCCAGGGCATCGCGCCGCTGCTGACGATGCTGAATAGTTGCGCCCCGGGCGTCGCCGTCGTCAACATCGACAACGGCTTTGGCGCCGGCTACCTGGCAGCCGTGATCAACCAGCTCGCCCACGCCCAGGGCTGAGGGCAAGGAGCCGACGCTGACGCGCATCGCCTACCTCGACTGCTTCTCCGGCATCAGCGGCGACATGCTCCTCGGCGCACTGGTCGACGCCGGCCTGCCGCTGGCGACGCTGCAGGCGGAGCTGGCGAAGCTGAACGTCTCCGGCTACCGGCTGACGGCGGAACGGACGCAGCGCGGCGAGCTTGGCGCCACGAAAGTCACGGTCGAATTGGCGGCGGACGCGCCGTCCCTTCCGCGGCTGCGCGACGCGCTGAGGGTTATCGACAGCAGCGCCCTGCCGCCGGCCGACAGGGAGAAGGCAACCGCCGTCTTCCGTCGCCTCGCCGAAGCGGAAGCGCGCGTCCATGGCGTCGAAGTCGACTCCGTCGTCCTGCATGAGCTGGGCTCCCTCGATACGCTGATCGACGTGGCTGGGGCGGTAGCGGGCCTGCGCCTTCTGGGCGTCGAGCAGCTTTTCGCCTCCCGTCTGCCCGTCGGACGCGGCGAAGTGCAGGGCGCGCACGGAACGCTGCCGGTCCCGGCGCCGGCGACGCTGCAGCTTCTCGCGGCGGCGAATGCGCCCATCTCCGACTCCGGCGAGCCGGGCGAGCTCGTGACGCCGACCGGCGCGGCGATCATCGCCACGCTGGCGAGCTTCGAGCGACCGGCGATGACGCTCGAACGCGTCGGCTACGGCGCCGGCACTCGCGACACCGCGGGTCGCCCCAACGTGCTCCGCCTCTGGCTCGGCGAGCCGCTGCCGCAGGCAGAGAGCGCCATGCTTCTAATCGAGACGAACATCGACGACATGAGCGCGGAGCTGCTGGGCTTCGTGCAGGAGCGGCTGTTCGAGGCCGGCGCGGCGGACGTCTGGTTCACCCCCATCCAGATGAAGAAGAACCGGCCGGCGATCAAGGTGTCCCTCCTGTGCTCCGTGGAGCGGGAGGACGGCCTCACGCGCGTCTTGCTGGAGGAGACGTCGACACTGGGCGTGCGCGTGCAGGAGGTGCGCCGCCATGAGGCGCGGCGGGAGACGTTCGAGTTCGAGTCGAGCCTGGGGCCGGCGGCGGTGAAGGTCAAGCGGTTACCCGGGCGCAAGCCGCAGGTCTCGCCGGAGTACGAGGCGTGCCGCCGTCTGGCGCTGGAGCGCGGGCTGCCGCTGGCGGAAGTCTACCGCATCGTCGAATCGGAAGCGCGTGCGCAGCTCGAGGCGGGCGCGGCGGAGCGCTAGTGCGGAAGACCGGCCGGCGGGACCTACTGCGAGGCAGCCCAGAGTGTGAGCGAGGCCGTCCCGTCGTCGTTATTCGCCAGAATGATCCAGGCAGCCGTCTTGCCGCCATCCTTCGTCCAGGCCGCCGACAAAAGCGTCGGGTCGCTGAAGTCGCCGCCCGTGGGGTGCGCCTCAGTCCAGTCGCTCATCTTCTCCTTGTACCAGGCGAAGACCACCAGGGGGTTATCGTCCGTCTGATACATGGTGCTGGCGGCTGTTGCATAAATCGACCCGCTTCCTTCTGCCCCGATGACCGGTATCGCCGCGTCGGCGCCGGACCACTGGTTGCGGGTGACTTCGGGATGTCGTTCAGGGAGACAGCCGCAGGATTGTCTTTCGCGGCCGGCGTGCTCTCCTCCTCGACGGGCGCCCGAGGAGGGTGCGACGATTCCTGGCTGTCGCTCTGCGGGGCCGTCGGCGATCCGGCTGCCTTCTCGCTCCCACCGCTGCAGGCGACGATAGAAGCGGCGACCACAGCCATGAAGACAAGAAAGGCAGGACTCCACAACCTTTGCACGAATCGTCTCCTTGCGCGCCGGCAGCGTCGATGTCGCCGCATTATCGTCGGAATCCTGAAGGCCGTCAATTAGAGGGGCAATTAGGTGAATACCCAGACAGTCGGGCGGCTCTACGGCTCAGAAGCGGCAACGAAACTCAGGCCGGAGCTTCAAGAGCCGGACCATAGGTAGAGAATAGTCATTCCGCCCTGCGTGCTCGCGGCCATCCAGGCAGCCTCTTTTCCGCTATCTTTGGTCCAGATGGCGGTTGCCAGCGCGGTGGCCGTGCCACCGCCGGTAGCGGATGACCAATGCTCCTGCCAGCTCGCCATGTTGCTCCGGTACCAGTCGAGCACTTGGCTGGGGGAATCGCTTGTCTGGTAGATTGCGGTCTTGACGTCTGAGTAGCTCTCGACGTCGACGTCGTGGTCGGCAGGGGGAGCGGCCGGACTACCAGCCAGCGCGACGCCAGGGGCGTCTGCGCCGGAGTTGATTTCGACTGTGGCACCTGGATAGACGGGCACGTCCCCAAGAATCGCGGCGGTCGAAGGCGTGCTCTGGACAGGCGTCGTTGTCCCGGACCCGGTTGATTTGCTTCCACCGCAGCCGATCAGAACCGACGCAACAGCAAGCGCCAACGCCGCCGGTAGACCGCAACAAACCTTCCTCACACCCGTCTTTCTTCCCGACCTACCAGCAAGCTACGTCAGACTGCCGTTAAGCCTTTGTTTCTTATTTTGTGCCGAACCAGACGCTGAGTGACGTCTGCCCGCCGCTTGCGCCAACGGTTATCCAGGCAGCCTCGTTGCCGTTGTCCTTCGTCCACGCCGCGAAGGCGCCGGTGTTTTCCCCGGTGCCGCCGCTGAACGATCCTGCTTTTGTCCAACCGCTCATATGGCTGGTGTACCAGTCGACGACCGTCTGCGCATCGTCATTTGTCTGGTAAATTGCGAAGTCGACGGTCGCGTAGTCTGCCGCGTTCAAGTTGGAGCCGATGGCCGGTATCGACCCCGCGGTGCCAGGCAACTCGCCGCTGCTGACCTTCGTGGCGCCGGGGTAGACCGGAACGTCGTTTATCGATCCAGCCGACCCGCCGCCGCTCGAAGCCGACGTAGGTTGCTTTGCCGTCGTCGCCTGCGCCGCCGGCGTCGATGCCGTTTGTCCCTGCTTCGCCGTTGCCGTCGGCGACGTCTTGCTGCTGCCGCCGCAGGCGACAATAGCCAGGCTGGTAACGATTGCCGGCACCATCAACAGGCAAATCCATGACCTCTTCACCAGACACCTCCTTGTGTGCAAATCGTATAGCAGACTTGGGCTGATTATCCCGCGAAATCGCCTGGCCCGTCAATTTGAGCGCGGGTCAAAGGCGTTCGCTGCACTATGAGCTACGGCGGGCCGAACCCGAGCCCCTGCTCCTTCAAGCTGAGGTAACGCCCCTGCCCGATCACCACGTGGTCGAGCACCTCGATGTCCAGCAGCTTGCCCGCCTCCACGGCCTGCTTCGTCATCGCGATGTCGTCCGCCGATGGCGTCGGGTCGCCGGAGGGGTGATTATGGACGAGGACCACCGCCGGGCAGTTCTGGCGGATCGCCTCCCGGAACAGCTCCGCTACCCGGATTAGCGACGTGTTGACGCTGCCGCGGTACACCTCCGGCACGCCGAGCACCTGGTTGCGCTGGTTCAGCAGGACGACGCGCAGGTGCTCCTGCTCAAGAAGGCCCATCTCGCTGAGCAGCAGGTTAGCGATGTCCTCCGGCGAGCGCACTACCGCCCGCTCCTCCGGCTGTGTCGAAGACAGGCGGCGGCCCAGCTCGAGCGCAGCTTTCAGTTGCGCTGCCTTCGCCTCGCCCAGGCCGCGCTCGTTGCACAGCTCGCCAAAGCTCACGCGCGCCAGTCCGATGAGCCCGCGATACGACGACAGCAGCCGCGAGGCCATCGTCAGAACGCTTTCCTTGTGCGCGCCGGTGCGCAGTATTATCGCCAGCAGCTCGGCGTTGGAGAGGGCGCTGGCGCCGAAGTCGCGCAGGCGCTCGCGAGGCCGCTCCGAACTCGGTAGGTCCTTGATCAGCGTGTAGTATTCCGCCTTGCGAGGTACCCCCGCCGACGAGAAGGGCTCCTGTTCCTCCATCCTACTCTCCAGGACTCACTTCGCTCGCGCGGTCATCCGCGAGGTTGGCGTGGATGCGGTGGGGCCCCGACGAGCAGCGTCCGGCAAGCGAAATCCCTCTTCCAGGAGATCGCCGGTCTACTGGGCGATCTTCAGCACTTGCCCGGGTTGGAGAATCGGGTTCGATACGTCGAGGCCGTTGTGGGTGGCGATCTGCCACATGAAGTCGTTGAGGCTCATGCCAGGCGGCAGGTAGCGGGTCGCGATGTCGATGAGCGTATCATCGGGCTGCACCGTGTAGTCGATCACGTTGACCGTTGGCGTCACTGTCGGCGAGGCGTTCGGGGAGGCGTTGGGCGAGGCGTTTGGGGTTAGCGTAGCTTCGCCGATCGGCGTACGGACAACGGCGGTCGTGGCCGTCGGCTGGACGACGTTGAAAGTGGACTGGCTTGCCTCTTTCGGCGGCTTAAGGAGCAACCAGAGAGCGACGACCGTACCCAGGAGGAGCGCCAGCAGCGTGCCGCGATAGAGCAGGAAGGAGGGCAGGGCGCCGGCCGGCTTGAGGCATTGTCCGCACAGCTCATCGCCGTGCTCGTCACAGTAGAGCCTACCGCAACGGCGGCATTCGTGCGTCGCATCCTTGTCGCAGCTATAGCACCTCATGCAACGCGAAATATAGCAGCTTTCCCGCTCTTTCGCTAGACGCCTGCGCTATTTTCGCTGGAGAAAAATGGTTACTTTAGCTCGACGGTGGCGCCGGCATCCTTCAGCTTGTTGACCGCGACCTCGGCCTCTTCCTTGCTCACGCCCTCTTTGACGTTTGTCGGCGCGCTCTCGACGAGGTCCTTCGCCTCCTTCAGGCCGAGCGTCGTCACCTCGCGGACCGCCTTGATGACGTTGATCTTGTTGGCGCCCATGTCCTTGAGAACGACGGTGAACTCCGTCTGCTCCTCCGCCTCCTCTACGGGGGCGGCAGCGGCGGCGGGCCCGGCGGCAGCGGCCGGCGCGGCGGCCACGGCGACCGGCGCGGCGGCAACGACGCCGAACTCCTCCTCGATGCGCTTGTTGAGGTCGCGCAGCTCAAGGATCGTCATCTCCTTGATCAGGTCGAACGCCTCATCGACACGACCGCCGTCTTTCTTGGCTGTCTTTGCTGCTGGCATGTGAATCTCCTTTCGAAGCGATTACCGTTTGAATGAAATGAGTGTCAGGCCTCCAACTGCTGCGCCCGCGCGTCGAGGAGGCCCTGAAGCTGGAAGAGGCTCGAGTTCAAGAGCTGCGGCGTCGGCTGGACAAGCGCGCCGGCGAGTAGCTGCGCCAGCCGCCACACCGGCGACCGCAGCGCGCCCGCGACCTGGCCGGCAAGCACCGGCCGCGGCGGCAGCGTCGAAAGCTCGCCGAGCTCCTTGGCCGTCAGCAGGCGGCCCTCGACGAAGGCGCGACGCGGCGCGAAGGCATTCTTCGCCGACGAGACGTACTCTGTCACTGCCTTCGCCACGTCGACGGCATCGCCGTAGCCGAGCATGACCGCCGTTGGACCCTCGCCGAGGTCGCCTATCTCCGGCTTCTCGGCGGCGGCGGCCGCGAGCCGGAGCAACGTGTTCTTGGTGACCCGCACTTCGACGCCCCTGGCCCGCATTTGGCGTCGCAGGGCGGTCATCTCCGAGACCCGCAGCCCCTGGTAGGCGGCGCCGATGGCGATGGTTGCGCGCGTCAGCCGCTCCGTCAGCTCTTCGACGATTCGTATCTTCTTTGGTGCCGGCATCTTTCCCTCCCGGGCAACGAAAACGGCCCTTGTCGCCACAGACAAGAGCCAGAGAACGGCCCGGGCGTTCCGCCCTGTTGCCGTCAGCCTTCGCCTCGGCGGGCTGGCAGTTTAATCCGCTTAAAGCGGAACCCGCTGTCTGTGGCGTATTGCTTAGTCTATATTCAGTCGACCTGGCGGACAAGATGTCCGCGCCAGGCAATGCTACGATGTGGTCAGGCCGAGCGTGGAGCCCAACTCAAGCTTGATCCCCGGCCCCATCGTCGTCGCCAGCGTGACGCTGCGGACGAACTGGCCCTTGGCGCCAGCCGGCCGCGACTTGACGATCGTCTCGACGATTGACGCCAGGTTCTCCAGCAGTTGCTGTTCCTCGAAGCCGATCTTGCCGATGGGGACGTGGATGATGGCGCTTTTGTCCAGCCGGTACTCGACCTTTCCTTGGCGGGCATCGCGCACCGCCCGCGCCACGTCCTGCTCGTCGACGACGGTGCCGGAGCGCGGGTTGGGCATGAGGCCGCGCGGCCCGAGGACTCGACCCAGGCGACCGACCTTGCCCATCATCTCGCGCTGGGCGAGGGCGACGTCGAAGTCGGTCCAGCCGCCTTCGACCTTCTTTATCAGCTCATCGGCGCCGACGTAATCGGCGCCTGCCTCCTGCGCCTGCTTCTCGGCTTCGCCTTCCGCGAACACCAGCACGCGGACGGTCTTGCCCAGGCCGTGCGGCAGCAGCACCGAGCCGCGGATCTGCTGGTCGGCGTGGCGGACGTCCAGGCCGGTGCGAACGTGCAGCTCCACCGTCTCGTCGAAGCGGGCGTGCGCCGCTTTCTTGGCGAGCGCTATCGCGTCCGCCGGCGCGTACGTCGTCTCGCGGTCTACCAGCGTCAGCGCCTCAGCGTGCTTCTTGCCGACCTTGGTTACCATCACGTGACCTCTATTCCCATGTTGCGGGCCGTTCCCTCAACCATGCGCATCGCCGCCTCGACGTCCGTCGTGTTCAGGTCGCGCAGCTTGATCTGGGCGATCTCGCGGACCTTGTCGCGGGAGATCTCGCCCACTTTTTCCCGCTTTTGCTGCGCGCTGCCCTTGGGGATGCCGGCCGCCTTCTTCAGAAGCTCCGAGACCGGCGGCGTCTTGAGGACGTAGGTGAAAGAGCGGTCTTCGAAGACAGTGATCTCGACCGGAACGATCGTCCCCGCCTGCGATGCCGTCTTCTCGTTGTAGTCTTTGCAGAACGCCATGATGTTGACGCCGTGCTGGCCCAGAGCCGGGCCGACAGGCGGCGCGGGGTTCGCCTTCCCCGCTTCAATTTGCAGCTTGACGATGGCGCGGACTTTCTTTGCCAATCTACAGCCTCTCCACCTGGAGGAAGTCCAGCTCTACCGGCGTCTCCCGGCCGAAGAACGACACGAGCACGCGCACGCGGCCCTTCTCCAGGTTGATCTCGTCGACCTGGCCGACGAAGTCCATGAACGGGCCGTCGATGACACGCACGCTCTGGCCGATGGTAAAGCCGACCTTGACGCGCGGCTCCTCCGAGCGCATCTGGCGAACGATCTTGCGCACCTCGCTCGACTCCAGCGGCGTCGGCTTGACGCCCGAGCCGACGAAGCCGGTGACGCCGGGCGTGTTCCGTACGACGAACCAGGCACGGCTGGATTCCGGATCGTCGTCGCGCAGCTCGATCATCTGCACCAGCACGTAGCCGGGAAAGACCTTCTTCTCCACTGTTCGGCGCTGTCCGTCGCGGATTTCGATCTCGTCCTCCGTCGGCACGATGACCAGGAAGACGAGCTCTTTCGCATCCATGGACTCGATGCGGTGCTCCAGGTTCGCCCTCACCTTGTTCTCGTAACCCGAGTAGGTGTGGATGACGTACCAGGCGCGGCCTTCGACCGGCGCGGCTATGTCTTCCTCGGCGGCCTGCGCCTCCGGCTGCGCTTCTTTCGTCTTCTCTTTGTCGACTACTGCTGTCTTCTTTTTTCTGGGCACTCTAATCCCCGTCAGCGCAATATCGTGGCGTTCATCAACCAGTTGAAAAGGATGTCGATTCCGCCGAGCAGCCCGCCGATGGCCGCCGAGACAACGATGACGACCAGCGTCAGGTTGATGGTCTCCCGACGCGTCGGCCAGGTGACCTTGCGCAGCTCGCTGATGATGTCGTCGGCCCAGCCGGGAAGGAAGCGGCGCCAGCCCTGGCGGGTGCGCGTAGGCGCGCCGCCCTTCGGTGGCCGCCCGGTCCGCAGCGCAGGCGCCTTCTTGGACGACTTGCTGACGACGGGATGCCGTCTAAGCGCACGACTCATGATCTTCGCCTCCCACGCCCTTCGCCCCGTACCGCTCGCATCCGACTGACACCGACTTATCTGACCTCACGGTGCGCGCGATGACAGCGGCAGCGCGGGCAGTACTTGCGCAGCTCGATACGTTCGGAGTCGTTGCGCCGGTTCTTCTCGGTTACGTAGTTGCGCTCCCGGCACTCTGTGCACGCCAGGGTGATTATTACTCGATCTTCTTTCTTCGCCATCTAGCTCTCGGCCAGCTCAGGCCGGCCCTCTCTATCCTACTCCAGCACCTTCACTACCACGCCGGCGCCGACGGTGCGGCCGCCCTCGCGGATGGCGAAGCGCACTCCCTCTTCGAGCGCGATCGGCTCGATGAGGCGTATCTTCATGTTGACGTTGTCGCCGGGCATGACCATCTCCACGCCCTCCGGCAGCTCACAGCTCCCGGTCACGTCCGTCGTGCGCACGAAGAACTGCGGTCGGTAGCCGGCGAAGAACGGTGTGTGCCGGCCGCCCTCCTCCTTCGACAGCACGTAGACGCGGCCCTCGAAGTAGGTGTGAGGCTTGATGCTACCCGGCGCGGCGATGACCTGTCCGCGGGCCACGTCCTCACGCTCGATTCCGCGGAGGAGGAGACCAACGTTGTCGCCGGGCTCGCCGTAGTCGAGCGTCTTGCGGAACATCTCGACGCCGGTCACTACGGTCTTGCGCGTCTCGCCCAGGCCGACGATCTCTATCTCTTCGCCGGTGCGGACGACGCCGCGCTCGACTCGGCCGGTGACGACGGTGCCGCGGCCCTTGATGCCGAAGACATCTTCGATCGGCATGAGGAACGGCTGGTCACGCGCGCGCTCCGGCTGGGGAATGTAGTTGTCGACAGCGTCCATGAGCTTCCAGATAGGCTCGAACTCAGGCGCGTTGATGTCCTTGCTATCCGATTCCATGGCCTTCAACGCAGAGCCGCGGATGATCGGAATCTCGTCGCCGGGGAAGTGATAGCTGGTGAGAAGTTCGCGCAGCTCCAGCTCCACCAAGTCAAGCAGCTCGGGGTCGTCCATCTGGTCGACTTTGTTGAGGAAGACGACCATCGCCGGCACTTCGACCTGGTAGGCGAGGAGGATGTGCTCTCGCGTCTGCGGCATCGGCCCCTCGGGCGCGGCGACGACGAGGATGGCGCCGTCCATCTGAGCGGCGCCCGTGATCATATTCTTGATATAGTCAGCATGGCCGGGGCAGTCAATGTGAGCGTAGTGCCGTTTCTCGGTCTCGTACTCGACGTGCTGGACCTGGATAGTGATGCCACGTGCCCTCTCTTCCGGCGCGTTGTCGATGCTCCAGAAGTCGCGGTATTCCGCGAACCCTTTGAGCGACAACGCCTTCGTTATCGCCGAGAGGAGGGTCGTCTTGCCATGGTCGACGTGACCGATGGTGCCGACGTTGACGTGGGGCTTCGTTCGCTCGTACTTCTTCTTGGCCATGTCGTTTAATTCCTCCTAGATTTGTGGAGCCCACACTCGGACTCGAACCGAGGACCCCGTTCTTACCAAGAACGTGCTCTACCTGCTGAGCTATGTGGGCACCTGAACTATGGGCGGCTGCGCAGCGTTTCTGCCTCCCTGCCGCCCCCTGGTCCGGTGCTTTGTTCTTCGGTTTCCCGTTCAAGCCTTCGAGTGGTGGAGGGGGCAGGATTCGAACCTGCGTAGCCTGTCAAGGCAGCGATTTTACAGACCGCCGGTTTTAGCCGCTCACCCACCCCTCCGTCTGCCAACAACTGGAGCCCGAGGGGGGATTCGAACCCACCAACCTACCGATTACAAGTCGGTTGCGCTACCATTGCGCCACTCGGGCTTGCCGCGCTCCACCCAAGGGCCCAATCCCTTTCGGGCGTAACAAAAGTAGGCCCCCGACAATCGGGGCTCTTAGCATACGTAAGTATAGGGATTGCCCCGCCCTAAGTCAATCCTTGCGCTTCCAGGTCGTCCCCCCGCGGCCGTCCTCCAGCACGATGCCGAGCGCCTCAAGACGGGTGCGGACGTCGTCCGCCAGAGCGAACTGTTTCGCCTGCCGCAGCTTCTCCCGCGTCTCGATGAGCAGCTCGATGAAGGGCGCGGCGGGGACCGCCGTCTCCTCCTCTTCCAGCGCCAGTCCGAAGACGCCCGCCAGCTCCAGCAGCGTCGACTGCGCTTCCCGGATGCTTCGCCCTCCGTCGCGGGCGCGGTTGATCTCGCGCGCCAGATCGAACAGCGCGGCCAGCGCCTGAGCGGTGTTCAGATCGTTCTCCATCTGCTCGACGAAGCGCTCTCGGAACGGCGCCGCGTCCAGCGCTTCGCCGCCGTCCGGCGAAGGGGCGTGCGCCGCCGTCCGCAGCCGCTCGACGCCGCGCTTCGCCGCCGCCAGCGCCTCGTCCGCGTAGGTGAGGGGGCTGCGGTAGTTGGAGCTGAGGATAAACAGGCGCAGCGTGTCGGCGCCATGCTGGTCGAGCGCGTCGGTGATGGCGACGAGATTGCCCAAGGAGCGCGTCATCTTCTCCTCGCCGTTGCTCAGTCGGGCGAGGCCGTTGTGCACCCAGAAGCGGACGAACGGCTTCACCCCCGTATAGCACTCCGACTGCGCCAGCTCGTTCTCGTGATGCGGGAAGATGAGGTCCTGGCCACCGCCGTGGATGTCCAGTCGACCCAGATAACGCAATGACATGACTGAGCACTCGATGTGCCAGCCCGGGCGGCCCGGCCCCCATGGGCTCTCCCAGGAGGGTTCGCCTTCCTTCGATGCCTTCCAGAGCGCGAAGTCCATGGGGTGCTCCTTGCGCTCGTCGACTTCGATGCGCGCGCCCGCCTGCAGGTCGTCGAGCGAGCGGCCGGAAAGCTGGCCGTAGTCCGGGTCGCTCCGGACGCGGAAGTAGACGTCGCCGTCGACGGGGTAGGCGTGTCCCTTGGCGATGAGTCCCTGGATCATCTCGATCATGCCGGGTATCTCGTGCGTCGCCAGCGGGTAGACGTGCGCGCGCTGGATGCGAAGCCGGTCCATATCGGCGAAGAAGCGGTCGACGTACTGCCGCGACAGCTCTTCCGTCGAGACGCCAGTCGCCTGCGCCCGCGCGATGATCTTGTCCTCGATGTCGGTGAAGTTCTGGACGTGGCGCACCTTGTAGCCGCGCCATTCCAGGTACCGCCGCAAGACGTCGAAGACGACGTAGCTCATGGCATGCCCGACGTGGCAGGGCGCGTACAGGTTGGGCCCGCAGACGTACATCTTCACCGTGTCGTCGGCGGGCGCGAACTCTTCTTCGCGGCGCGTCAGCGTATTGTACAGCCTCATGCTTCGCTTTCCTCGCTAGCCCTGATTTCGGTGGCGTCCGGCGACTGTCCGTTGGACGGGAGCAGACGCTTCTCCAGCCGCTCGAGGCGGTCCTCAAGCGCACGGATTCGGTCCCATTCCGGGTCCGGCAGCCGCATCACCGTCTCCTCGCCGGGCTCCTGGAAGGCGACGACGTGGCCCGGGACGCCGACGACGGTGGCGTTGGCCGGAACGTTCGTGATGACGACGGATCCCGCGCCGATGCGCGCGTTGTCGCCGATCTCAATCGCGCCGATGACCTCCGCGCCCGCGCCGACGGTGACGTTGTTGCGCAGCGTCGGATGGCGCTTCTCCCGCCGGTGGCTGATGCCGCCTAGCGTTACGCCCTGGTAGAGATGGCAGTCGTCGCCGATCTCCGCCGTCTCGCCGATGACCGTCCCCATGCCGTGGTCGATGAACAGCCCTTCGCCGATCTTCGCGCCCGGGTGGATCTCGATACCGGTGATGAAGCGGCCCGCCGCCGAGACGAGGCGCGGCGCCAGCGGCACCTTTCGATCGTATAGCGTGTGCGCCAGGCGATGGAACTGGCGGGCGTGGAAGCCCGGGTAAGCCAGGATTACTTCCAGATTGCTCGTGGCCGCCGGGTCGTTGCGCCTGGCCGCCTGGATGTCACGAAGTATGCTTTGTAAGACCTTCATCTTGCCCTCGATATCGATTCAGAAGATGGGCCCGCTGGTGCGGGTTGTGCCGTTTTCGGGCGTCGCTCAGCGCGACCGCCCGCTGCTACAGACGCAGCGGCATCTCCTGCCCTTCAGCGAGGGCCGGCTCGGCAGGTCCGGCTTTCGGACCGCGTTCTGTGGGGAATTAGCGTCCACTGCTTCTACTCTATCAAGGCGACAGCCATCGCGGCAATCCCTTCGCCCCGGCCTATCGCTCCCATGCCTTCGTGCGTGGTCGCTTTCACGCTCACGCGCGACTCGTCGATCGCCAGCGCGGCGGCGATCGCCTTCCGCATCGAGGGGATGAGCGGCGCCAGCTTCGGCGCCTCAGCAATCACCGTCGCATCGACGTTGCCAATCGAGTGGCCCGCCTCCTCCAGCAGTTCCCGCGTTCGCCGCAGCAACTCGGCGCTATCGATGTCCCTGTACGCCGGGTCGCCTGGGGGAAAGTGCCTGCCGATGTCGTCCAGCCCGGCGGCGCCCAGCAGCGCATCGATGACGGCATGCAGGAGAACGTCGGCGTCGCTGTAGCCGCGCAGGCCCGGCGACCCTTCGATTCGGATGCCGCCCAGAACCAGCGGCCGCGCTTCGTCAAAGGGGTGGATGTCGTAGCCGATGCCGACCCTCATGCTACATCCGGTGCCATTTCAGGAGCATCTGCGCCAGCACGAGGTCTTCCGGCGTCGTGACCTTGATGTTGTGGTACGAGCCCTCGAAGACCTTGACCTCGTAACCCAGGCGCTCGACAAGGGCGGCGTCATCGCTGGCGAACGCGCGGCCGTCCGCCTTGCGGTGCGCCTCCATCAGTATGTCATAGCGGAAGACCTGCGGCGTCTGGATCAGCCAGAGACCGTTGCGCTCCAGGCTCTTCTCGACGATATGGCGCTCGTTCACAAGCTTAAGCGTGTCGTGGACGGGCACGGCGCAGGTAGCGGCGCCGGTCTGACGCGCCGCGGCCAGCCCCTGCTCGATCAGCTTCGTCGTGACCAGCGGCCGCGCGCCGTCGTGCACTATCACCCACTCGCAGGGACCGAGAGCCTCCAGCCCAGAGCGGACGGACTGCTGCCGCTCCTCGCCGCCGAAGCAGATCTCCGCAACCTTGCCGAAGTGCGCGCCCTTGATGAGCGACAGCCCCAGCTTCTGCCTGTCCGAAGAGAGCACCAGGACGATCTTGTCGACCGCCGAGGAGAACTGGAACATGGAGACGGTATGGGCCAGCAAAGGCCTGCCGCCGACGGAGACCCATATCTTGTCGCCGCCGCCCATGCGCAGGCTTCGGCCGGCCGCTACGATTATGGCGCCGACGCCCTTTTTCGCCCGTCCCGCGGCTTCGTTATCATCCGGCATGCTCTAAGCTTACCCCTTCGGCTGCGCGAAGATCATCCGTCCCGCCACGGTCTGCAAGACGCGCGTGACGGTTATCTCGATCTCCTCATTCAGGCGACGGCGCCCGCCTTCCACCACTACCATCGTCCCATCGTCCAAAAAGCCTACTCCCTGGCCGACTTCCTTGCCCTCCTGGATTACGCGCACAATCATCTCTTCGCCCGGCAGGACGACCGACTTGACGGCGTTGGCAAGCTGGTTGACGTTCAAGACGGAGACGCCCTCTATCTCCGCTACCCGATTCAGATTGAAGTCATTGGTGATGATCGGGCAGCCGAGAATCGATGCCATCCGGACCAGCTTGCTATCAACCTCCGCCAGGTCTTCGAAATCCTTGTCTGTAATCTCTATCGGTACCGGCGATTCCTTCTGAAGGCGGTTCAGCACGTCGAGGCCGCGACGGCCCCGATTTCGCCTGAGCGCGTCCGGCGAGTCGGCGATGTGGCGCAGCTCATCGAGGACGAAGCGCGGCAAGACAAGCGACCCCTGGATGAAGCCGGCCTCCGACACGTCAGCGATGCGCCCGTCGATGATGGCGCTGGTATCCACCAGGAAGCGCTGCCCCCTGCTCCAACTCCTGCCGCCGTAGCCGTTCCCTCCATTCTTTGGCCGGTTACCTATCAGTGCCGTCAGCTCGTCGGCGCGGCCGGCAAACAGCAGTAGACCGCCACCGCCGGCGACGACCGCGGCGACCAGCGGCGCAATCCAACTGGCCGGGTCAGGCAGGCGCGACAGGGCCGGCACCAGTAGCGCGGACACGATAAGACCAGATGTCAGACCCAGTGTCGCCAGGCCGACCTGCGGCAGCGAAAGGTGTCTCAAGTAGCGTCGCATTCTCTCCACCGGCGCACGGAAGATGATAGGGAATATGCCTGCCCCAAGAATCGCCCCTACCACGAGTAACGCGATCGAAATCGCTGCTTTCGTCGAGCCGCTCTCCTCCGCGGTAGCGAGCCAGCCCAGCCCAAAGCCGGCCCCGCCGAGGAGAAGAGCGCCCGCTCCACGGGATAAGACCACTTTCATGCCGATCACTCCCTTCCCAGGAGAAAACGAAAAGAGCGCAGCTCAGCACGCTCTTCACAAAAGCCAATACTCTTTCGACCCAAGAAGAGGCGGGATAGCCTTGGGCGAATAACATTGGACCGGCCTATTCAGTGTTACGTCCTACAAGATAAATGATAACAGCGCAGCAGCACGCCGTAAAGCAAGGATTTCCCCTATTCCTGCCGGCAGACTGGATCGAAATTGCGGGCGCGACGGCGCTTCAGGTATGATCTCCATAGCTTCGTAATCGCCGAAAGGCCCTATGCCGGACTTCGATTCCATCCTCAAGAGCGTCAGCCGGCCCGCCCGTTACGCCGGCGGCGAGTGGAACGCCGTCGTCAAAGACTGGGACGCCACGCCCCTCCGCCTCGCCCTCGCCTACCCCGATGTCTACGAGGTCGGCATGTCGAACCTGGGCCTCGCTATCCTATACGACATCGTCAACAGCCTGCCCGACGTGCTGGCCGAGCGCGTCTATGCCCCCTGGCCGGACCTGGAGAAAGAGCTGCGGACGCGCGGCCTTCCCCTCTTCAGCCTGGAGACGCGCCATCCCCTGGCCGATTTCGACGCCATCGGCTTCTCGCTCGGCTATGAGCTCACCTTTACCAACGTGCTCAACATGCTCGACCTCGCCGGCCTGCCGCTGCGCAGCGCCGACCGGACGTCGGACCATCCGCTGGTGCTCGCCGGCGGGACGGCCGCGCTCAACCCGGAACCGCTGTCCGCCTTTATCGATGCGTTCGTGCTCGGCGAGGGCGAAGAGGCGATGCTTGAGATCGTCGACATTCTGCGACAGGACAAGGCATCGGGAGGCAAGCCGCGTGCGGACGTTCTCAAGGGGCTATCGCAGATCCCGGGCGTGTACGTCCCCAGCCTCTACGACGTCGACTACAACAGCGACGGCACGGTGGCGGAGATTCGCCCGCGGGAAGGCGCGCCGGCAAAGGTGCGACGCCGCTTCCTGGAGAGACTCTTCCCTTCGCCGCTGCGACCTATCGTCCCGTTCATGCAGACGGTGCACGACCGCGCCGCCGTCGAGATCCAGCGCGGCTGCGTGCGTGGCTGCCGCTTCTGCCAGGCGGGCGTCATCTACCGGCCGCGCCGCGAGCGGTCCTGCGACGAGGTGCTGGACGCTGCGCGCGCCCTCCTCGCCGCAACCGGCTACGATGAGCTCGGCCTGCTCTCCCTCAACACCGCCGACCACTCGGAGATCGGCCCAATCGTCGAGGCGCTGCGCCGCGAGTTCGGCGAGCGGCTCGCCATCGCGCTGCCCAGCCTGCGCGTCGACAGCTTCTCGGTGCGACTCGCCGCGTCCGCCTCGGGCCCGGGCCGTCGCAACATTACGTTCGCGCCGGAAGCCGGCAGCCAGCGGCTGCGGAACGTCATCAACAAGCCGACGACGGACGCCGACCTCCTGCAAGCGGCGGAAACGGCGTTCGAGCACGGCTGGACGAACCTGAAGCTCTACTTCATGGTCGGGCTGCCGACGGAGACGCTAGCGGACGTGCAAGGCATAGTCGACCTGGCCGCCGCGGTGCGAGAGGCGGGCCGGCGACGGCACGGCGGCAGGGCGCAGGTGAAGGTGAGCACGTCAATCTTCGTGCCCAAGCCGCATACGCCCTTCCAGTGGGCTCCGCAAATGCCCGCCGACGAGATCGAGGCCCGCCACGACCTGCTGCGACGCGGCCTTAAGCGTCTCGGCGTGGCCTTCACCTGGAACGACCCGCAGCAAAGCCTGATCGAGGCGATGCTGTCGCGCGGCGACCGGCGGCTCAGTCATGTCATCGAGGGCGCCTGGCGCCACGGCGCCCGCTTCGACGCCTGGAACGAGCTGCTCGACGCAGGCGCCTGGCGGTCGGCGCTGGCGGAGTCGGGGCTATCGGCGGAGTTCTACGCCCGGCGTCAGCGCGAAGAGTTCGAGGTGCTGCCCTGGTCGCACATCGACAGCGGCGTCAGCGAGGCGTTCCTGCGAGGCGAATGGCGCAAGGCGCTCAGCGGCGAGACGACGCCGGATTGCCGTCTGGCGGGTTGTAACGTCTGCGGCCTGCAAGCGTACTCGGAGGCGTGCGCGGCGCGATTGGTGGAAATGCGGGGCGCGGCGAAGCGCTCATGACTATATGCGGGAGGACTGAAGTCCTCCCCTACATGTTCTCCACATTTGTCGACGGGCAAGAAAAAGCCCCGGAATTCCGGGGCTCTCTCGTATTGAAATGAATTCGCCGGTTACTCTTCTTCGTTCTTTTCCTCTTCCTCAGCCTCTTCCGTTTCTTCTTCTTCCGCCTCTTCGGCCTCTTCTTCCCCCTCATCGAGGTCGTCCGGCTCCGCGAAGTAGGTCTGCGGCACGGCAGGAACTTCGTCCTCCGCGACCGGGAGCGCCTCCTCCGACTCGAACGGCTCCGCCATCATCGCCTCAAGCTCCAGCTCGCGCGTCTCTTCGTCCTCGCCGTCTTCGCCCATCGCCAGCGGCAACTCGTGCATGCCGTCCGCGCGCAGGCCCGGCAGGTAGAACTCGCGCACCGGCTCCGGCGGTAGCTCGATTGTGGCGCGCGCCGGAATGAGCTTGCCGATGATGACGTTCTCTTTCAAGCCGATCAGCCTGTCGGTCATGCCGCTGATCGCCGCCTCGGTGAGGACGCGCGTCGTCTCCTGGAACGAGGCTGCCGCCAGGAAGCTCTCCGTGCTCAGCGACGCCTTGGTGACGCCGAGCAGTATCGGCACGGCGGTTGCGGGCTCGCCGCCTTCCGCCAGCACCTTGGCGTTCGCCTCTTCGTAGCGGAAGCGGTCGACCAGCTCGCCGGGCAGGAAGCCGGTATCGCCGGGCGTGTCCACCCGCACCTTGCGCAGCATCTGGCGGATGATCACCTCGATGTGCTTATCGTTGATGTTGACGCCCTGGGAGCGGTACACCTTCTGCACCTCTTCGACGAGGTAGCTCTGGACCGCTTCCGGCCCGATGATCCGGAGCACGTCCTGCGGGTTGAGGGAGCCGTCGGTCAGCTTCTGGCCGGCGTGCACCGCCTCGTTGTTCTCGACCAGCACGCGGGCCATAGCCGCCGCCGGGTATTCGCGCTCCTCTTTCTCTTCGTAGACCAGCGACAGGCCCTTGCGCTTCTCGATGTTGACCTGGCCGGCGATGCGCGCCACAACCTCTTCCGGGGCCGGCACAATAGCCGTTTCCGTCTCTTCGGATTCCGCCGCGGCCTTCTTCTTGCTCTCTTTCGTCTCGACTCGGGCCAGGATGGCGCCCTGGTCAACCCAGTCGCCGTTCTCCACCAGGAGCTTGGCGCCCTTCGGCAGGTCGTAGTGGTCGCTGTAGAACTCGGAGCTGGTCACCTTTATCCAGCGCGATTCGCCGTCCTGCGCGATCTCCGCGACGCCGTCGATCTCGGATATGATCGCGTGCGCCTTGGGGATGCGCGCCTCGAACAGCTCCTCGACGCGGGGCAGGCCGCTCGTGATGTCGATGCCGGCGACGCCACCGGTGTGGAAGGTGCGCATGGTGAGCTGCGTACCGGGCTCGCCGATGCTCTGCGCCGCGACGATTCCTACCGCTTCGTTCATCTCCACGAGCGTGCCGCGGGCCAGGTTTCGCCCGTAGCAGAGCCGGCAGATGCCGCGACGCGCCTGGCAAGTAAGCGGCGAGCGCACGTACACCCGCTCGATACCCGCCATCTCGATCTTCTGCGCCTTCTCTTCGTCTATCTCTTCGTTGCGCTCGACGATGATCTCGCCGGTCGCGGGGTCGGCAACGTCTGAAGCGGCGCGTCGCCCGAGAATCCTCTCGCTGAGCGACTCCAGCACGCCCTTGTCCGACGGCTCCGATAGCCAAACGCCGCCCTGGGCTTCGCAGTCCTCTTCCAGAACGATAACGTCCTGCGCAACGTCGATGAGGCGTCGCGTCAGGTAGCCGCTGTCCGCCGTACGGAGCGCCGTGTCGGCCAGGCCCTTGCGGGCGCCGTGCGTGGAGATGAAGTACTCCAGCACGCTCAGCCCCTCACGGAAGCTGCTGCGAATCGGCAGGTCGATGATGCGGCCCGACGGGTCGCTCATGAGGCCGCGCATGCCGGCCATCTGGCGGATCTGGGTGATGTTACCTTTCGCCCCGCTCGACGCCATCAGGTAGACGGAGCCGTAGCGGTCCAGGCTGTTCTGGATCGCCGACTGCACCTTGTCCGTCGTGTCGTTCCAGATGGAGACGGAGGCGCTGTAGCGCTCCTGCTCGGTGATCAGGCCCATAGCGTACTGGTCGTCGATCTCGGCGATGCGGCCGTCTGCGTCCTCGAGCAGTTGCGCCTTCTCAGGCGGCGCCTTGATGTCGTTGATAGCGATGGTCGCGCCGGACCGCGTGCAGAACGTGAATCCGACGTGCTTGATGCTGTCGACGACTTCGGCAGTGCCCTCACTGCCCAGCTTCTGGTGACACTCCGCAACGAGCGACTTGAGCGCCTTGCGGTCCATCACCTCGTTGTGGAAGGGAAGCTCGGGCGGCAGCACCTCGTCAAAGATGACGCGCCCGACGGTCGTGTCTTCGAACCGGCCCTGGGTCCGCGGGTCGCGCACCTTGATGTGCGCCTGCAGGTCGACCAGCCTCAGCTCGTAGGCCAGCTTGGCCTCCTCGAAACTGCCGTAGACGCCCTGCGCCGGAATCCCGCCGCGGTACTCACCGCGCACGCCGGGCTTCATCATCGTCATGTAGAAGCAGCCGAGGACGATGTCCAGAGTCGGCGCCACCGTCGGCTCGCCGCTGCTTGGAAGCAGCAGGTTGTGCGTCGAAAGCATGACCTGACGCGCCTCTGCCACGGCCTCGCGGGAAAGCGGCACGTGTACCGCCATCTGGTCACCGTCGAAGTCGGCGTTGAAGGCGGCGCAGACGAGAGGATGGATCTGGATCGCGCTTCCATCCACCAGCACCGGCTCGAAGGCCTGGATGCCCAGGCGGTGCAGAGTCGGCGCGCGGTTCAGGAGAACGGGTCGCGTCTTGATCACCTCGTCCAGCACGTCCCACACTTCGGGCCGGCCGCGCTCGACGATTCGCTTCGCGCTCTTGATGTTGTGCGCCATGCCCTTGTCGACAAGGGTGTGCATGATGAACGGCTTGAACAGCTCCAGCGCCATCCGCTTCGGGAGGCCGCACTGGTGCAGTTTCAGGTTCGGGCCGACGACGATGACGGACCGCCCCGAGTAGTCGACGCGCTTGCCGAGCAGGTTCTGGCGGAAGCGCCCCTGCTTGCCTTTCAGCATGTCCGATAGGGACTTCAGCTTGTGGTTGCCCTGGCCGGATACCGCGCGCCCGCGGCGGCCGTTGTCGATAAGCGAGTCGACCGCCTCCTGGAGCATGCGCTTTTCGTTGCGAATGATGATCTCCGGCGCGCCGAGGTCCAGCAGTCGCTTCAAGCGATTGTTGCGGTTGATAACGCGGCGGTAGAGATCGTTCAGGTCGCTGGTAGCGAAGCGGCCGCCATCGAGCTGCACCATCGGGCGCAGGTCAGGCGGCAGCACCGGCAGGACGGTGAACACCATCCACTCCGGCTTGTTGCCGCTCTTCCGCAGCGCCTCGACGACGCGCAGGCGCTTGACCGCCTTCTTGCGTCGCTGGCCGCTGCTGGACTGCGTCTCCGTCTGCATCCTCTCGGCCAGCCGGTCCAGGTCCAGCCGCTGGAGCATTGTATAGAGCGCCTCGGCGCCCATGCCGGCGGTGAAGACGTCGCCGACTTTGTCCTGGAGCTCGCGGACCTTGGCGTCGGTCAGCAGCGTGATGCGATCGTGGGTTATCGGGTCCTTTATGTCTTCCAGCTCTACCATCCGCTCGCGGTACTGCGTCCCAACCGCCTCGCGCTCCTCCTGCATCTTCTTGCGCAGCGGCTCCGTCTCCGTGGCGGCGGACGCCTTCTTCTCGTCGATGGCGGCGTCAGCCAAGAGCGCTCGGTCGGAGCGCTTCTGCGCGAACTCCGCCTCCAGCTCCGAGACCCGCGCCTGAGCGAGCGTCTTCAGGCTCTCCAGTGCCTCGGCGGTCACGGCTTCGCCCTTGCCGACTATCTTCTGCCCCTCGAAGGTGATGTCCTTTGTCGCAGCCTTCGCCTTGCGGCCGCTCAAGTGCTTCTCGTGCTCGGAGGCCTGACTCATGACGGCGTCGACGCTCTTCGCGAACTCATCGTCGAGCGCCAGAAGCGCCTCGTCGCGCTCCGCTTCGATCTTCGCGATCGCTTCGTCGCGCGTCAGTTCGATCTCCGTGATCCGCTCGACATATTCCTTCTCGCGCTCCACGGACTCGTGCTCC
>JBEKXP010000023.1:0-19920 GCA_049511815.1 Dehalococcoidia bacterium | reverse complement strand
CAGCGCGAAATCCCCGCCAGACCGGAGTCGTCCCATTCGCCGCCCTGGTCCCACGGCCCGATGAACATCAGGTAGACACGCACCGCGTCGGCGCCCTGCCGCGACACGTACTCGTCCGGCGCAACGACGTTCCCACGCGACTTGCTCATCTTCGCTTTGCCGGCGATTATCGTCCCCTGGTTGAACAGCCGCGTGAACGGCTCCCGGAAGTCGACGACGCCCAGGTCCCGCGCCGCCCGGGCGAAAAAGCGCGAGTACAGCAGGTGCATGACCGCGTGCTCCGCGCCGCCCGTGTACTGGTCGACCGGCAGCCACTTGTGCGCCAGCTCCGGCGACACCACCTGCTCGCGATCGTGCGGGTCGGCGTACCGGTACATATACCAGCTCGAGCAGACGAACGTGTCCATCGTGTCCGTCTCCCGACGCGACGGCTCGCCGCAGATCGGGCAGGCCACGTTTACGAACCCCTGGTGACGCGCCAGCGGCGACTCGCCCGTCGGCTTGAACTCCGCGTCCGGCGGCAGCAGCACCGGCAGGTTTTCCTCCGGCACCGGCACCTCGCCGTGCTTCTGGCAGTGGATGATCGGGATCGGCGCGCCCCAGTAGCGCTGCCGTGACAGCAGCCAATCGCGGATGCGATAGTTGACGGTTGGCCCGCCGAGGCCGCGCTCCCGCAGGTGCTTCGTCACCGCTGCTTTTCCCTCTTCGTTCGACAGCCCGTCGAAGGGACCGGAGTTCACCATCACGCCGGGCTCGATGTACGCCTCCGATAGCGGCTCGCCCTTCCAGTCGGGCGGAGCGATGACGACCCGCACGGGAATGCCGTACTTCTGCGCGAACTCGAAGTCGCGCTGGTCGTGCGCCGGAACGCCCATGACGATGCCCGTGCCGTACGTCAGCAGCACGTAGTCGGCGAGCAGGATCGGCACTTGCTGACCGTTCAGCAGGTTCGTGCAGTAGGCGCCGGTGAAGACGCCCGTCTTCTCGCGCTCCGTCGACAGCCGCTCGATCTCCGTGGCGCGACGGCTCCGCTCGACGTACTCGTTCACCTCCGCCCGGTGCTCCGGCGTCGTGATGTGCGGCACCAGCGGATGCTCCGGCGCCATGACCATGAACGTGACGCCGTAGATCGTGTCCGGCCGGGTGGTGAAGACGCGGATCTGGTTGTTGTCGACCTCCGGCGATTCCAGCCCGAACGCGATCATCGTCCCCTCGCTGCGGCCGATCCAGTTCCGCTGCATCGCCATGATCCGCTCCGGCCACTCGATCTCGCTGAAGTCCAGCAGGTCGTCGGCGTAGCGCGTGATGCGGAAGAACCATTGCGCCAGGTTCCGGCGCGTCACCGGCGTGTGACACCGCTCGCAGGTGCCGTCCGGCAGGACCTGCTCGTTCGCCAGCACCGTCTGACAGGAAGGACACCAGTTCGCCGGCGCCTCCGCTCGATATGCCAGGCCGTTCTTGTAGAGCTGCAGGAACCACCACTGGGTCCACCGGTAGTACTCCGGGTCCGAAGTGATGACCTCGCGCGACCAGTCGAATATCGCCCCCATCGACTTTAGTTGCCGCCGCATGTTCTCGATGTTGCGGGCCGTCCAGACGTAGGGATGTATCTGCAGCTTGATCGCCGCGTTCTCCGCCGGCAGCCCGAAGGAATCGAAGCCCATAGGGAAGAGGACGTTATAGCCGCGCATTCGCTTGTAGCGCGCCTGGACGTCTGAAGGAGCCATCGCGTACCAGTGGCCCACGTGCAGGTCGCCCGACGTGTACGGGAACATCGTGAGCGCGTACCATTTCGGGCGCGGGTCATCGTCCGGCGTGCGATAGAGCTCGTCGGCTTCCCAGCGCGCCTGCCATTTCCTCTCGATCTCCGGCGGATTGTACCTATCGTCCGTCATTATGGTTCCTCTTCGTCTCTTCGGGCTCGTGTTCGACCAGCAGCGGCACGTGCCTCTGCAGGAAGTCGTCTATTGCCTTCACGACCGGCCGCGCCTCGAGCAGCAGGAAGATGAGCACCGATCCGAGCAGCGCCGCCCAGTAGAGGTGCCTTCCCACCGCCATGCCGATCGCCGCCGCCGACCACACCGTCGCCGCCGTCGTTATCCCCTTTATCGTGTAGCCTTCGCGGAAGATGACGCCGGCGCCCAGGAAGCCTACGCCGGTCACGATGCCGGCCGCGATGCGGTCCTCGCCGCTCGTTATCAGCGATATCTCCGTGAACAGCGATGCGCCCAGCGCCACTAGCGCCATCGTTCGGACGCCGGCGGGATAGCCGCGCAGCTCCCGCTCGATGCCGATGAACCCGCCGAGCGCGGCCGCCAGCACCATTCTCAGGAAGATCGCTAGCTGGTCGGTAACATCCATGAGCCCGTCCCGCGACTGATCACCGAAAAACCCCCCGTCCGGGAGGGGACGGAGGGCTGCTCCGCAACGCGGCGCTTCGCAGATATGAATCTGGTGGAGCTGGGGGGATTCGAACCCCCTACCTATTGCCTGCCAGGCAATCGCTCTCCCGATTGAGCTACAGCCCCACTCCCGAACGTCCAGTTTAGCGAAGAACCGTCGCCATCGCAAGCGCGCACAGGTAGCCTATCGCTCCGCATCGCTATGCTATACTTGACGCGCAAGGGAAGCAGCGGATCGCTTCGGCGATGCATGAAAGGGGATTCGGCCGCTGGTATGAGTCCCACGCTGCGAAACGTGCGTCAAGAGCAGGCCGTACGCGCCTTTATCAAAGCGGGTGGACGGGGAAGGACCGGCAAAGGCAGCCATCAACTCGTCACAATGCCGAACGGACGCCACCTTAGCGTCCCCGCTGGCGTGCTGAAAGTCGGGCTTCTCAAGCATCTGATAAAGATGGCCGACATTAGCGAAGGGGAGTTTCTCAATCTCCTCTAAGTTCGAGGGGGTCACCATGTCAGGCTCAACGCTGACATTCACCGTCGCCGTTTACGAAGCCGAAGAGGGCGGCTACTGGGCCGAGGTCCTCGAGCTCCCCGGCTGCGCGTCGCAGGGCGAAACTCTCGACGAGCTGAAAGACAACGTCACCGAGGCAATCGAGGCCTGCCTTCAGGCGCGTCTCGAAGACGAGAGCGCGCATCCTCCACGGAAAGTCATCACCTGGACCCTGCCGGTTCCCGAACCTGAGGTCGCCAAGGCCTAGGCGTCGCCCGCCGAATCTGCGCCGGCGCCGCTTCCCGCCGCGAACCTCCCTCCTCTTCGACCGCCCTCACGGTGCCGCCTATTGCTTGGCAACGTCTCCTCGAACAAGTATTCTAACATCGCCGCCGTGCCACATTCACGCTGAAGGAGTGCAGAGGGATTCTTCCCTCTGCCGGCCGTAGGTCCGCCTCTGGAGGAGGGTTTCAAAGGGGTGTCCTCTTTGGGATTGTCTGCTCTCTCTCACCAGCGTATAGGGGAGTCCAGAGGGCGTAGCCCTTTGGCAGGGTCTCAAAGGGGTGTCCCCTTTGAGATTCCTGGTCAACTCAATTGGGAGGGCGGGTGGGAAGAACAACGTTCTCGTACCCGAAGCGGCAGCGCGCCGGGGGCCGGGCCGCACCTCGGATGCCCGCTGCCACGCGAAAGGAAACACTACCATGCCACCCGGAGGACGACGCACCGGCGCTGGAGCCCCGAAGGGCAACCTCAACGCCCTCAAGACCGGCCGCTACTCCCGACAGTTCCAGGCCGCCATCGACGCCATGGCCGGTAACGACGAGATTCAGCCCATCCTTCGCGCCATCATGCGACACAAGCACCGCGAGCGGGTCCGCTTCCAGGCCCTCATGATCGTCAGCGCCAAACTCATGCACAACGCCCGGCTTTCGGCCGTTATTCGACGCAAATTGGAGCAGTATTTCGAATCTGAGTGTGCTCAACCCGAATCTGAAGACGCATGAAAAAAACAGTTGAATTCAATTGGTCAATCAAAGCCGCTGGCTTGACACCGGTTGCCGCGCTGCCCCATCATCGCCTCGCAGCCCGAATCTGACGCCCGGAGGCCCATGCCATGATGCCCCTCGAAGGAATACGCGTCCTCGACCTCTCCCGACTCGCGCCCGGCCCCTTCTGCACGATGCTCCTCGCCGACCTCGGCGCCGACGTCATCGTCGTCGAAGCGCCGCCGAACGCCATGCGCAGCGGCCTTCGCGTCGAGCAGGTCATCGACGCCGACGCCCTCGATCGCGGCGCCGCCTACAACGCCCTCGGCCGCAACAAGCGAAGCATCATCCTCGACCTGAGGCAGGATGCCGCGCGACAGGTCTTCTACCGCCTCGCCGCCGCCACGGACGTCGTCCTCGAAGGCTTCCGCCCCGGCGTCGTCAACCGCCTCGCCGTCGACTACGACACGCTGGCCGCCCTGAATTCACGCCTCGTCTACTGCTCGCTCTCCGGCTACGGCCAGGACGGCCCCTATTCGGCGCTGCCCGGCCACGACATCAACTACATCGCCGTCGCCGGCATGCTTGACATGGTCGGCTGGCCGGGTGAGCCGCCGGCAATCCCCCTCAACGTCGTCGCCGACTACGCCGCCGGTGGGCTGCACGCCGCCTACGCCATCCTTGCGGCGCTCCTGGCCCGCGACAAGACCGGCCGCGGCCAGCGCCTCGACATCGCCATGTCCGACGGCGTCATGTACCTGCTCGCAGCCGCCCTCTCGCAGTACTTGGCGAGCGGCAAGGTGGAGCGTCGCGGCGAGGGCACGCTTAACGGCGGCCTGCCCTACTACAACGTCTATCAGACTAAGGACGGTGGCTGGCTGGCTGTCGGCTGCCTGGAGGCGCACTTCTTTGCTAACTTGTGTCGCGCCCTCGGCTGCGACGACTTGACGCCGTTCCAGTACGACGCCTCGCATCATGACGATATCTTCCGCCGCCTCCGCGAGCGCTTTCTGACGAACACCCGCGACGAGTGGTTCGAGTTGCTGAACGACGCCGATGTCTGCGTCACGCCCGTCCAGTCGCTGGCAGAGGCCGTCGCCGACCCGCACAGCCGGCAGCGCGGCATGGTGGTCGAAGTCGAGCACCCGACGCTGGGGAAGGTGCGTCAGGTGGGAATAGCGACGAAGTTCTCGGAGACACCCGGACACGTCCGCGCAACCGCGCCTCGTCCCGGCCAGCACACCGACGAAGTGCTATCTGCACTCGACTACAGCGCCGAACAGATCAAGCTGCTGCGAGAAGCGCTAGCCGTGATCTAAGTCAGCACCCACAACGCATGTTGCTGGCGCATTAGAACGCGTATCCGCCGAAGCTCGCACCAAATGAGAATATCCCTGGCGCGTATATGTTTGGGGATAAGCCATTACCGGATAGGCTTATATTTCCCGCCAGGAGAGTGAGAACGAGAGCCCAAACTGCGAAACCGGCAGTATTCGCTACCAGCACCTTCGCCACGTCCGCTTTCGTGGCAGCTTGGATGGCTACGGTCGTCAATCCGAACAACAGCGCCAACGATATCAGCCCTATGCCAAAGTCAACCTGCGGTATGAACATGAAGAAGGTGAGGGCCAGAGGGATTGCTGCCATCCCCATGGTCCGCAGCAGTTGTTGTGCGTCAGCCTGTTCCTTAAAAAGTTGCGTCAGAATGATGTAGACCAGCAGTACCCAGGCCACCCACAACGCGATGGCAAAGACGCTGCCCATGATCGTCGATTTGAGGAAAAATGCGCCGGTGCCCCGTGATATGGAAACGCCCGGAACGCTGGGAATGTTAAGGGTGATCATCCAGTACAGGAGTCCTCCCAGTCCGGCAAGAAATGTGGATGCCGCCATGACTACGAGCGATGGAATGGTGGCGCCCGGGTCCAGGCGCACCTCGTCAAACACCGTGGTATCGAGGCGAGCGAGCCGCATCAGGCGGTTCATCATGCCCTGCATGTCCGCCTGGGTAACATTTACGTTCATTCTGCTATCCTCCGCTTTCGCGCTTGCCGCGTCCTTGCGACGCGTGTCGCCGGTCCGGCTACCCTCAGATACGCAGATTGCCTCCTTCCGCTGGCGACCTCCCTCCAGCAAGGACTCTCAGACGCATTCCCGGCGACGGGAACCAAAACCCTCACCCGTATTAACACAATAACAATTACCTTGTCAAAGGGGTCTTTTTGTGGGGATTCCGGCGCGACGGGGATAGCGCCCTGGCGTTGGGGCGCGCTTTTCGACGATGACCAGCCGCTGCGCCGCGAGGCCCCCCGGCGCGTTTAGCGGCTCGCTCGACACGCCGGCGCCGCCGAGCAGCTCCAGCGCCCGCCGCGACGCCTCGATCTCCCGCCAAGCGCCACTTCCCTTCGGCGCCGCCAGATGTCCGCCGACGCGCAGGAAGGGCAGCGTCAGCTCCAGCAGGACCGGCAGCGGCGCCAGCCCGCGTGCCAGCACGAGGTCGAATCGCTCGCGGTACAATGGGTCGCGGCCGGTGTCCTCTGCTCGCGCCGTCACGATCTCGACGTCGGTTATCGACAGCGCTTCGACCAACTCGGCGAGGAAGGCGGTCGTGCGCTGGCGCGCGTCGAGGAGGGTAAGTCGAAGGCGCGGCAGCAGAATCTTCAACGGCAGGCCCGGGACGCCCGCGCCGGTACCAACGTCGATCGCTTTCGACGGCGTGGCATCGTCTAGAATGCGTTCGTGGAGGAGCACGCGGGCAAGCGCCAATGACTCAAGGAAGTGGCGCTGCTCGATGCGCTCCTCGGTGCGCAAAGCCGTGACGCCGGCCCGGCTCCTCGACGATAAGACCAAGTGGGCGTAGCGCTCGAACTCCACAAGCTGAGCGTCGCTGAGCTCGAAGCCGAGCGCGCGGGCGCCGTCGGTCAGTACCTCCAACATGTCGTACCTTCGTGGCAGAATCCGGCCGATTATAGCATCCGTCTCGCCGAAGCTGCGTCAATTTGACACCCTGTCTGAAGCTGCCTAAAATCGAGAACCAAAGGGGGACAGCAAAATTCCGGAAGAATCGCCGACCCTACGGCAGGCAGCGGAGATGTTCCTTGCCGGGTTGCCGGCGGAGGAGCGAAAGGATGTCCAGCCGGAAGTCCATCGCTTCGTGCGCTGGTACGGCACGGAACGCCGCCTTTCCGAGCTCAACGGCCACGAAGTGTCGAAGTATCCCGATAGTCTGGGAATAACGCTTGCTGACACAGCGCGCAAGCTAGAGCCGGTGCGGTCATTCCTCACTTTCGCCAAGAAGAAGGGGTTTACGCCAGCTAACCTGGCTGTGCAGATAAGGCCGCCCAAACAGGCAAAGGCGCCAGTCAGGCCACGTCGCCGGCTGGAGCGTGCGCCGGAAACGCTTACGCCCGAGGGCATCGCGGCGCTGGAATCGGAGCTGGAAGAGCTGCGCTCGCGACGGCCGCTGCTGGCGGCGGAGCTTCAGCGCGCCATGTCCGACAAGGACTTTCGCGAGAACGCGCCGCTCGACGCCCTGCGCGATCAGCAGGGCCACCTGGAGTCGCGCATTCGCGACGTCGAAGCAGCGCTGCACAACCACGTCCTCGTCGAGAAGTTGGGCCGGCCGAGGTCGGAGGTAGAGATCGGGACCACGGTGCACCTTCGCAACGTGAAGTCCGGCGCGACTCTTCGCTATACCGTCGTTAGTCCCCGCGAAGTGAACGCTGGCGAGGGGAAGATATCGATCGATTCGCCAATGGGACGGGCGCTCGTAACCCGTCGTGAGGGCGAGGAGGTGGAGGTGGCCGCGCCGGCAGGATCGCTCCATTTCCGCATAGAGAAGATCGAAGAGTAGGCGGTCGCAAATCGGGGTCGCCGCCGCTATCGCATTTTCGGCCGATATGTGATACTATTCACATTCATTAAGTAAGACGGAGGCGCTCCACTGGTCTCGAGTTTGCGGTGTCAGGAGGGTGATGGGTCTGTCATCCGCTGCTGGGGAGAATGACGATGACCACGAGAATTGAGCAGTATGAGTACATCCCCGGGTTGGCTGGCGTTCCGGTTACCAAGTCGCGGATAAGCGACATCGACGGGCAGCGCGGCATTCTCAAGCTGCGCGGCTACACGATCCAGGACCTGGCTGCGCACAGCACGTATGAGGAGACCGCCTACCTCACGTTGAAGGGCGACCTGCCCAGCCCCCGCCAACTCGACGCTTTCAAAGCTGAACTTGCTCAGCACCGCGCCGTCGAGCCGACGATCCTTGACATAATCAAGCTCTTCCCCAAGACGGCGCATCCGATGTCGGCGCTCCAGACGGGCGTGGCGGCCATGGGCCTCTTCTACCCGCGCAACACGGACGATCCGGAGGTCAACCATCAGGCGACGGTGCGGCTCATCGCCCAGGTTCCGACGATTCTCGCCGCCTTCCAGAACGTACGTCAGGGCCGGGACCCGATCCCGCCGCTGGACGATCTGAGCCACTCCGCCAACTTCCTGTACATGATCAACGGCGAGCTTCCCGACCCGTTGGTAGAGAAGATCTTCGATGTCTGCCTGATCCTACACATCGAGCACACCGTCAACGCTTCCACGTTCACGTCGATGGTCGCCTGCTCGACGCTTGCGGACCCGTACAGCACCGTCGCGGCGGCCATCGCATCGCTAAGCGGCCCGCTGCACGGGGGTGCTAACGAGCGCGTGCTGCGCATGCTCCAGGAGATCGGCTCCGTCGAGAACGCGCGACGGGCGATTGAGGACAAGATCGCCGACAAGGAAGTTATCTTCGGCATGGGCCACCGCGAGTACAAGACGATGGACCCGCGCGCGACCATTCTAAAGGGCCTCTGCGCGCCACTGTTCGATAAGTTCGGCTGCACCCCTCTGTATGACATTGCGGTCGAAGTGGAGAAAGTGGCGGCGGAGCGCCTGGGCGGGCGCGGCATTTGGCCGAACGTCGATTTCTATTCCGGCATCGTCTACGACCTTATGGGGATACCCGTCGACCTGTTCACACCGGTATTCGCCGTCTCGCGTGTCGCCGGCTGGGTCGCGCACTGGGCGGAGCAGCTCAGCGACAACCGCATCTTCCGGCCGACGCAGATCTACGAGGGACATGACTCGCGTCCCTACGTCCCTATAGCCGCTCGCTAGCTAGGTCGAGGGCCTTTCCAGCGGCAGCCCGGCCTCCAAATACGCGAAGCCGGCGTCCATTGAATCGAATAGGTCCGTCTTGGGATCCCGCATCCCGTAGAGCACCGCGACGAGGGCCACGCCGAGCACGGCTCCGGCAAAATTCCGCACGGCGGAATCGTCGGCCCTGCGCCCCAGCCGCTCCGCAATCAGCTCCTCCATCAACAGGATCGTTTCACCGAGCTCGCCAATCCACGCCGCACGAAGCTCGGGTACCGAGAGGAACAACGCCGCCCGCTCCCGCTGCTGGGCCAGTTCTTCGGCGGGCAGACTCTTGAACACGTTAACAAATGCGGCACGGAGCGCCTGGATCGGACTGAGTTCCGGCGGCTGCGCCCGGAACGCCGCGATGAGCGCCGGGTCGAGGACGTCATAGAGCACGACATCTTCTTTCGAGGGGAAATAGCGGAAGAACGTGCTCGGTGATACCTCCGCCGCGGCCGCAATCTGCTCCACCGTCGTTGCCGCATAGCCTTGCCGGCCGAAGAGACGCAGCGCCTCCCGCTGAATCGCAGCGCGCGTCTTCGCTTTCTTGCGCTCTCTCAGGCCTGTTGCCTGAAGGTCATCATTCAAAGGCATGGTCGGCGTCCAGTCCCGGCTGCTCGGTCTGGTCTTCCTTCGGTTGGATTACCCGATTGGGAAGCCACACGAGCGCAACAAGCGCGCTCGCCGCGATGAACGCCGCGCCAACCTCCAATCCCTGGCTCATCCCGTGGACGAAGGCGCCCTTCGCCACCGTGGCGATTGCGTCGCCCTGAGAGCCGCCGACGGCGTTCCCAACCGCTATGGCCCCTCCGACGGAGCTCTTCGCTGTGGCGAGAGCGCTCGGCGGAAGCGCGCCCAACGAGGACCCAATCGTCGACCGATACGTGGATGTGAGGATGCTACCCAAGATCGCGACGCCGAGCGCGCCGCCGATCTGCCGCGTCGTGGCGTTCGTGGCTGAACCGACGCCGGCCTTGGCCAGCGGCAACGAGCCCATTATCGAGTTCGTCGCCGGCACCATTGCCAGGAAGAGACCGATGGACATGAATACGAGGGCTATCAGTGTGTGGATGTAGCCGGTGTCCAGAGTCGTTCGCGAGAAGAAATAGGTCGTCGCGGCGGCGATGAGCATGCCGCCGGCCACGGACGCTTTGTTCCCGAAGCGCTCGGCCACGCGGGGCGAGATCGGCGACATCACCAGCATCGTGACGACCATTGGCAACAGGCGAATACCCGTCTGGAGAGGCGAGTAGCCGAGGACAAATTGGAAGTACTGCGTCACAAAGAACAGCGCCGAGGAGAGGCCGAAGAACGTCAGGGTAACGGTTGCGTTCGCGGCCGCGAAGCTACGATTGCGGAAAAATCTCAAGTTCAGCATCGGATGGTCGCAGCGGATCTCCCACGCCGCGAAAGACGCGAGGACGACCGCCGCCAAGACCAGAGCGCCGATGATCTCTCCCGAGCCCCAACCCTTTGTCGGCACCTCGATGATGCCGTAGACCAGCGCAATCAGCCCGACGACGGAAAGCGCGGCGCCAAGCGGGTCGAGGCGAGGCGCCGTGGGGTCGCGGCTATTCGGCAGGATAAACTGGCCGCTGATCAGCGCGAAGATGACGATCGGCACGTTGATCAGGAAGACGGAGCCCCAGTGGAAGTTCTCGAGTAGCCAGCCGCCCAGGATTGGGCCGAAGGCCAGCCCCATGGCAGACACTCCGGCCCAGATGCCGATGGCGCGGGCGCGCTCTTCATGGGGGAACACGTTTGTGAGAATCGAAAGCGTGGAGGGCAGCATCGCCGCAGCGCCGACGCCCATTACGGCACGCGCCAGTATCAGCATGGTCGACGATTGCGAGAAGGCGGACAGGCACGACCCGACGCCGAAGACGACGAGCCCGCTCTGGAGTAGCGGGCGGCGTCCGAACCGGTCGCCCAGGCTGCCCGTCGTTAGGAGAAGCGCGGCAAACAGCAGGATGTAAGAGTCTACCATCCACTGAAGCTGAGTCTCAGACGCGTTGAGACTGCGGACAAGGGTGGGGAGAGCTACGTTCAGGATGAACTGGTCCATCCCGATGATCACGACGCTTAGGCAGAGGACGCCAAGAATCCACCACCTGCGCGGGTAGCTCTCCAATTGCCGGATGTCGTCAGAAACCGTCATTGCCCTACCTTTCCACGTTCTGGTAATGACAGGCTATGTCATATGATAGTAACAGTCAAATTCAGACAGGTGTGCGCCTTGACCCGCTCGATTCGAACAGGCTAATCTCAGGACAGAGACTCGAGGTGAGAGGGATATGCCGAGTCTGCGCGTCGGACTTGCTCAGATCAACGTCACTGTCGGCGACTTCAAGGGTAACGTGGCGAAGATACTCGGCTGCGTCGGACGAGCGCGATCCCTCGCCGTCGACCTGTTGACCTTCCCCGAGTTGGCGATCCCAGGCTATCCGCCGGAGGATCTCCTCCTGCGGCCGCAGTTCGTCCGCGACAATCTGGACGCCCTAGGAGAGGTCGTGAGGGGAAGCGGCGGCATGACGCTCGTGGTCGGGTTCGTCGATTCCGAGCAGGACATTTACGACGCCGCGGCGATCATCCACGACGGCAAGCTCGTCGACGTATACCGCAAGCAGTACCTGCCGAACTACGGCGTCTTCGATGAAGACCGCTACTTCGAGCCGGGAAAGCGGATCGCCGTTCACGAGATCGCCGGCGTGGTAGTCGCCGTCAACATCTGCGAAGACATCTGGTACCCGGAAGGGCCAGCGCAGGCGCAGGCTTACGCCGGCGCGCAGGTCATCGCGAATATCAGCGCGTCGCCGTTCCAGGCTGGCAAGCGCTTCTTCCGCGAGCGCATGCTTTCCACTCGCGCGAGCGACGCCGCGGCGATGCTCTGCTACAACAACATCGTAGGCGGCCAGGACGAGCTGGTGTTCGACGGCAACAGCATGATCTTCGGGGCGGAGGGCGAGATTATCGGCCGCGCCTGTTCGTTCGAGGAGGACCTCCTGGTCTGCGACCTGGACATGGATGCGGTGATGAAGGCGCGGCTGCACGCCCCGCGGCGTCGCAAGGGAGGCGGATTAAGCGGCGCTTTGCCCGAGAGAATACACATCTCTTCCGCACCGTTTGTCGCCGAAAAGCCGCCGCTGCCGGAGCGACGTGTCGAGCCGCTGGAGGGCGTCGCGGAGGTCTACGCCGGGCTGGTCGTCGGCACGCGCGATTATGTGCGCAAGAACGGCTTTAGCAAGGTCGTCATAGGTCTCTCCGGCGGCGTCGATTCCAGCCTGGTCGCGGCCGTCGCCGTTGATGCGCTCGGTGCGGACAACGTTTTTGGCGTTTCGATGCCGTCGCGATTCTCATCGCCGGGGAGTCGCAGCGACGCGGAGGAGCTGGCCAAGAGGCTGGGCATTCGGCTGATCACGATTCCGATTGAGGAGACGTTCAAGGCCTACGAGGGCATGTTTGCAGAATCGTTCGCCGGCACGGAGTTTGGCCTGGCGGAAGAGAACATTCAGACGCGGATTCGCGGCAACATTCTCATGGGACTTTCGAACAAGTTCGGCTGGCTGGTGCTGACGACGGGAAACAAGAGCGAGATGGCCACCGGCTACTCCACGCTTTACGGCGACATGGCGGGCGGGTTTGCGGTGATCAAGGACGTGCCGAAGACGCTGGTCTACAAACTGGCGGAGTACCGCAACGCCCGCCAGGGCGAGCCCGTCATTCCGCCGGAAGTCCTCGAAAAAGTGCCGTCAGCGGAGTTGAAGCCGAACCAGGCGGACACCGACACGCTGCCGCCGTACGAGTTGCTGGACCCGATCCTCACCGCGTATGTCGAGGAGGACAAGAGCATAGCCGACCTCGTGGCCGCCGGCTTCGATGAAGAGACCGTCAAGCGGGTCATGACGATGGTCGACCGCAATGAGTACAAGCGCCGGCAGGCGCCGCCCGGCGTCAAGATCACCCCGCGCGCATTCGGTCGCGACCGGCGGCTTCCAATCGCCAACCGCTATAGAAACTGGTAGCGTTGAGAGCGATGCCGACGAGCCGCGCTGCACCCCGGGCTCTCACACACGTCCGCGTGATCACGCCTGAGACCGAGATCGCCGACGGCACCGTCATCTTCGCTGAGGGACGGATCCTCCACGCTGGCGCGGGCCCTCCGCCAGACGGCGTCCCGGCGTGGGACCTGCGCGGCTTTACCGTCGCGCCCGGCTTCATCGACATCCACGTGCACGGCGGCGGCGGCTTTTTGCTCGTCGACGGCGAGGCGGCACAATTGCGCGGCTTCGCCCGCTGGGCGGCGTCGCGAGGCGTCACTGGCTTCGCTACCACGCTGATCGCTGACCCGAAACGGCGGCTACTCCAAGCCATCGATTCGACAGTTGCGATGGCCAATGCAGTCGACGGTGCGCGACCGCTAGGTCTGAACTTGGAAGGGCCGTTCCTGAACCCGTTGCTTTGCGGCGCGCTCAACAGCGAGTTCCTGCGTCCGGCTGACGTTCACGAGCTCCGCGAATACCTGTTGGCCGCGAAAGGTTCGCTGCGCTTGATGACGATTGCGCCGGAGCTGCCGGGCGCCGCCGACGTGATCGCCGAAGCCGCCCGGGCGGGCGTTGCCGTCGCCCTCGGTCACAGCGACGCGACGTACGAGGAGGCGCAGCGGGCGTTTGCGCTTGGCGTCAGTCATGTCACCCACTGCTTCAACGCGATGAGGCCGTTTCATCAGCGCGACCCGGGCTGTCTCGTCGCCGCCCTCAACGCCCCGGGCGTATCGGTCGAGCTCATAGCCGACGGCGTGCACGTGCACCCAGCGGCGATGGAGATGCTGCTTCGACTTAAAGGCGTCGAAAAGACCGTGCTTGTCACTGACGCCATTCCCGTCGCCGGAGTAGGCAATGGCAGCTTTGAGCTTGGCGGCACGCATGTCGAAGTTAAGAATGGTGTCGCGCGGCTTCGCGATGGGACGCTCGCCGGCAGCACGGCGACGATGGACGCGATGGTCCGGAACTCGGCCGCGTGGCTGCCCGTGAGCGAGGCGGAGGCGATTCGGATGGCCACACTCAACCCGGCGTCGGTAATCGGCATGGCGGACCGGAAGGGCAGGGTAGCGCTGGGCTACGACGCCGACCTCGTCGTGCTGTCGCCGGGACTCTGCGTCGAGATGACGTTTGTCGCCGGCGAGCTCGTTTATGAGCGTCAGCCTTCGGCGTTCAAGCGGTCGACGTAATCGACTACCTGAGACAGCCTCTCAACGATCAGGTCCGGCTTCGCGTCGCCCGGGTCCTCCTGCCGGTACTCCCAAGTCAGCACCGCTTTCATCCCTATCGCCTGCGCGCCCTGAATGTCCGCCAGAACGGTATCGCCGATGAACATGGTCTCTTCGGGCTGAACGTCTAGGCGGCGAAGCGCCTCCTCGAAGATCGCCGGATGCGGCTTCCCCCAACCGACTTCCGAAGACACGACGAGCGCGTCGATGTTGCGGAGGAGCCCGAAACGGCGCAGGCTGCTCGCCAGAGAACGGCTTGACTGGTAGGTGTTGGAGACGACGCCCACTCGAAGTCCGCGCTGCTTGAGGGCGCGCAGGGCTTCGACGGTGTCAGGATCGACGCCGTACCGGATGCCGTAGGAAAGCGTCTCTTCCGCCATCTCCCGCAGCGACTCCTCCGGCACGTCGAGGCGGAGCGCTTCGAACGCCTCCTTGAACACCTGCTCGGTGGGCTTCTGCTCGAGCTTGCCGCTGTCGTAGGCCTGGCCCTCGCGGCGGAATACCGCGGCGACGGCGTCGCGCAGGGCGTTTGCCGGCGGGACGGGCCCGCCGAGTTCTTTGACGAGACGGCGACGCAACCGCCCGTACGCTTCCGGCTCGCCGCCGTAGTCGACGCCCCACATCGTGTATCCGAGGTCGAAGATGACGGCTCGAATCCTCATGTCCCCATCTCTGGCACACGGCGCCAACGGTCGAGCGGAATACCCGCTCCTGCGCGACTCTTGTCTTCAGTATCGCAGAACAGGGCGAAATCGGTTAGGTGAGCGCAACAGGCGTGGTTTTTCGTAGAGAACTGGCGGCCGAGGTGGTAAGATAGGGGCGCGCAGGAGGCGCAAGCGACGTTGAACGTCTACCCCCTGACGCTGCTAGTCGCGGGCGGCATCGCCCTTCTGGTCGCGCTCGCGCTGCAGACCTACTCCCACCGCATGCCGGTCCCGGGCGTCTTTCGGGTCGACCGCGGTGCCGGCCAAAGGCCCTGCTGGGGCGGTGTGGCCGTGTTCGTCGCCTTCGCGTCCACGCCGTTCGTAGCGTCGGCGCTCTCGTCACGGGCGTCGGAATATTTCTCGCCCAAGTCCGGCGACTTCCTGAAGTTCCTGGCCGCGGCCGCCCTCATCTTCGCCGTCGGCCTGGTCGATGACTGGCGACCGCTGGGATACAAGCCAAAGTTCGTCGTCCAGATCATTGCCGCCTCGGCCGTGTACGCCGCTGGCTACAGCATTGACAAGCTGGCGTTCCCCTGGGGACCGGAGCTGACTCTCGGCTTCATGGCGCCGGTTCTGACCGTCCTCTGGATTGTCTTTTTCACCAACGCTATCAACCTGATCGACGGGCGCGACGGTTTGGCGACGGGTGTGGTATTGCTGGCGGCGGCGCCGCTGGCCTACATCGCTTCCAGCTCCAACCATCCAGCGGTGGCATTACTGTTGGTCGCTATCGCCGGTGCCGGTTTGGGGTTCATCCCGTTCAACCTGCCGCCCGCGAATAGCTACCTGGGCGACTCGGGCGCGCTGCTGCTGGGCTTTCTGCTCGGCTCGTTGTCGATCCGCGGCGCGACCGGCGTAACCGGCGCCTTCTTCTTCAGCGTGCCGATTATCGCCCTGGGCTTCCCGATCCTAGACACCGTGCTCGCCGCCGTCCGGCGAGCCCTCGACCGCAAGCACCCCTTCAGCCGTGACGCCGACCACATCCACAATCGACTCGAGAGCGCCGGGTTTGGGCCGCGCGGGCTCTTGGTTGTCATCTACGCCATGAGCATGCTGTTCGCCGGAGCCGCGATCGCTATGCACGGCATCGACATCTTCGCGGTTGAAGCGGCCATCCTCCTCGGTTTCGCCGCCGTGCTGACGCTGGTGCTGGCGCGGCTAGGATATCTGGTGACGCTCTGGAACAGCCATTCCGTCATCTGGCTGCGACAGCGGATCAGCCTGGCCGGTCCGAAGCCGCTCGACACGGGCGACGGCGGCGACGGCTAATTCGCTTCGCTCTCCTCACGGCTCAGCGCGCGCCTTAGTTGGTTCGCCGCCAGCAGGTAGGCGCAGCGCGTCGCAATTCCCCCGGCGACCGCGACGTCGACGACGGCGTTTTGCCGCAGGTATTTCTTGTAGTAGTGCCACATGCTCCGGTGTCGCGCGACGATGCTGCGGCTGGGCAGCGTCCGGCTGCTCTGGCCGATGTGGTGAATCACCGAGACCGCCGGATAGTAGACGACCTTCGCGCCCGCACGGTGCACCCGCTGGCAGAGGTCGACGTCCTCGATGTACATGAAGTAGCCTTCATCGAGCAGGCCGATGGGCTCCAGCAGCGACCGCCGGACCATCAGGCAGGCGCCGGACACCCAGTCGACCTCGCTGATGCTGTCGTGCTGCCAGTCGCTCAGCAGATACTGTCGCGAGTAGCGATTGTGCGGGAAGAGGCGCGTGAACAGCGAGTAGCGATTAAAGAGCGCGACCGAGAAGGTCGGGAAGCGGCGGCAGGAGAGCTGGAGAGAGCCGTCGGGGTTGAGCAGCCGCGGCGCGACTATGCCGGCTTCGACGTGTTCGCGCAGGTAGGCCAGCATCGGCGCGAAAGGATCGACCTCGATCTCGGAGTCCGGGTTCAGGAGGACAAGCGCCTCGCCTGTCGCCTCCCTGATGCCGCGGTTCGCTCCTGCCGCGAACCCCAGGTTGCGGCGCATTCGCAGCAGGCGGACGCCCGGAAAATCCGGGGCGACCATGTCCGCACTGCCGTCGGCCGAATCGTTGTCGACGACGATGACCTCCCGCTCAGCGGCCGGCGGATGAGCCAGCAGCGAGGCGAGGCAGCGCCGCAGGTGCTCGCGCCCGTTGTAGCTGACGATGACGATGGAGATGTCCAAGCTCAGCCTCTCGCCAGCGCCTCTTCGTAGACGCCGATGGTCTGTCGCGCCGCTTTCTCCCAGCTAAACGTCGCCGCCCGCTCAAGGCCGCGACGCCGCAGCTCTGCCCGCAGAGAGTCATCCTTCAATATGCGTTCCAGCGCGTCGCAGAGCGCCGTCGAGTCGCGGGGGTCGGTCAGGAGCGCCGCGTCGCCGGCAACCTCCGGAAGCGACGACACGTTGGACGTGACGACCGGCACGCCACAGGCCATAGCCTCCAGCACCGGCAACCCGAAGCCCTCGTACAGCGACGGAAAGGCGAACGCTTCGGCGGCGTTGTAGAGCGCCGGCATCTCCTCCGGCGGCACGTAGCCCGTGAAGACGACCTGGCCCTTGAGGCCAAGCTCCTCTGCCAGATGAAAGTCGGCGCCGTACTTCCAGGCGCGCTGTCCAACGACGACGAGGTTGTGCTCCACGCCGCGACGCCGCAGCTCCGCGAAGGCGTTGAGCAGCGTTGTGCGGTTCTTGCCCGGCTCCAGGCTGCCGACGCTGAGGATGAACCGGTCCGGGAGCAGGTACTTGCGCCGGAGCCGCTCGACAGGTGACGGGTCGTCGAGCACGCGGAAGGCGGGCGCGGCCGCCTCGGCAATGGGCCGCACCTTGTCGGGCGGCGCGTGCAGGATGCGGACGATGTCGTCGCGGACGGCGAGCGACGGGCAGATGAGCAGGCTAGCCGCCTTCACCGACGCCCAGCTCACGGCGCGGAAGTAGTAGCGCCGCCGGCGTGGGTAGCGCTCAGGCAGGATGAAGAACGTGATGTCGTGAAAGGTGACGACGCGGCGGCCGCCCACGTTCAGCAGCGGCGATGTGTGATGCGGCGAGTGGACGACGTCGATGGCCTGCGCCCGTAGCTGCGCCGGCAGGACGAGCTGCTCCCAGACCAACCGCATCGCCCGGGAGCGCGCGCCGACGTGGACGACGCGGAGGCGCGGCCGCTCACGCTGCAAGGCGTCGAAGGCGTTGGTGCGGGCGAAGACGACGTACTCGTTGTCGCCGTCGACACGGGCGAGGGCGCGCAGGAGGTTGTCGGTGTAGACGCCGGCGCCGGCCATGAGGCGCGGTATCGACGTGGCGTCGTAGGCGATGCGCATCAGCTTCTCCTAGAGGTCGCCGGCTTCGAGCGTGCGGCCCATCCGGCCGCGGTAGTAGTCTAGCACGCCGAGAGCCAGCGCCTTCGCCATTCGCCCGTCGCGCTTGAAGGCGTACCTGGCGAGATAAGCGAGCCGGGTCGACAGGAAATAGAGGGTGAACAGGGCGAACCAGGGCCTTGAGGTCGAGTTCTTGCGCACCAGGTAGAGCCGGTTGCGGGTGGCGTAGTAGTGCTTGAAGGGCGTCATCCAGCCGCCGCCGCTCGACGCGCTCTCCATATGGTAAATGACCGCCTCGGGGTCGTAGCGGAGGCGATAGCCGGCGGCGAGGGCGTGTCGCAGCCAGTCGGTCTCCTCGTAGTACATGAAGAAGCGCTCGTCCAGCAGGCCGACCTCGCGGAAGGCGGCCGCGGGGACGAGGGCGCAGCAGAAGCTGGCCGTCTGCAGGTCGCGGGGGCGGTTCGTCGCCGGGCCGTCGGGCTTGCCGTGGAAGGTGCGACGGAAGAGGCCGAAGCGCCAGTCGAAGTCGCCGGCGTGGGTGCTTATGAGGCGGGGGTCGTCGTGGTAGAGGACCTTGGGCACGGCGATGGTCCGGTCGTCCGCGAAGGCGACGAGCTTCGGGAGGAAGTCCGGCGTCAGGACGGTGTCGTTGTTGAGGATGAGGACGCGGTCGAGGCCCTCGTCGAGGCAGTAGCGGACGCCGATGTTATTGCCGCCGGCGGTGCCCAGGTTCTCCGGGGCGCGCAGGAGGACGGCGTCGGGCAGGAGGCGCTGGAGCTCTTCGCCGGAGGCGTCGGTGGAGGCGTTGTCGACGATGACGACGCGCCTCTGCGGGTAGTCGACGGCGGCCAGCGAGTCGGCGAAGGGACGGATGAAGGCGGCGCCGTTGTAGTTAACGACGACGATGCCCACGGATGGGCGCTGCGGGTCGGACGTGTCGGGCATGTGGAATGCATCTTACCATCGACGGGTCGGAAGCTACAGGCGAGGAGCGGGCAGTCGAATTGACCCATTGAATTCAATTATTTTTTCGCGCCTCTTCAGATTCGGGATGCGCGCACTCAGATTCAAGATACTGCTCTAATTTGCGTCGAATTACGGCGGATAGCCGGGCATTCTGGATGAGTTTGGCGCTGACGATCATGAGGGCCTGGAAGCGGACCCGCTCGCGGTGCTTGTGTTGCATGATGGCGCGGAGAATGGGTCGAATTTCGTCGTTACCGGCCATGGCGTCGATGGCGGCCTGAAACTGTCGGGAGTAGCGGCCGGTCTTGAGGGCGTTAAGGTTGCCCTTCGGGGCGCCCCTCCGAGGCGGGCCTTCGGCGGCGCCGGGGCGGTGTCCTCCGCGCGGCAAGTGAGTGATTCCTTTCGCCCGGCGGCGGGCTTCAGCGTACGGCCTGCCCACGCAGGCTGCCGCTTCGGCTCGCAAAGATGCTGTTCTTCCCACCCGCCCACCCAGTGAAGTTAATCAAGAATCTCAAAGGGGACACCCCTTTGAAACCCTGCCAAAGGGGCTCTGCCCCTCTGGACTCCCCGCAGGGGGCGTTGACGGTGATGTTAGAATACGTGTTCGAGAGGCGGTTGCCAAGGGATTGGTGGCACGCGCGAGCAGATAAC
>JBEKXP010000022.1:0-20387 GCA_049511815.1 Dehalococcoidia bacterium | reverse complement strand
CCGAAGCGCTGTTCGTCGGCAAGCGCCTCCCCGCTGATCTTGAGGAGGACCCGTTTGCCACTTTCGGCCATGGCCTGGCCCTAGCTGCCCAGCTCGAATCTCGCGAAACGACGGACCCTGACGTTTTCGCCGGTCTTGGCGATGACGTCGTTGATGATGTCGACAACGGTGCGCGAAGGATCACGGATGTAGTCCTGGCAAAGAAGGCAGAGCTCTTTCGGATCGCCCCGAACGTCGGCCGGAAGGTCGTCCTCCGAGACGCAGAGCGGGCCGGTCGCGGCGACCTGCATCGCCAGATCACGCGCCAGCGCCTTGAAATCGGGCGTCCGCGCGACGAAGTCCGTCTCGCAGTTTACCTCGACCATCGCGCCGATCCGGCCGCCGGCGTGGATGTAGCACTCCACGAGCCCCTGCTCCGTCGTCCGGTGCGATTTCTTCTCCGCCGCGCTCAGGCCGCGCTTGCGAAGTATCTCCGCGGCCTTGGTCTTATCGCCGCCGGCGTCCTGAAGCGCGCGCTTGCAGTCCATCACGCCGGCGCCGGTCATCTCTCTAAGCTCTTTGACTTCTTGTGCGGTAACCTCCACTTATGTGGTCCCTTCCGTTTCGTTTGTCGCAGCGGGCGGCTCCTCCGCCGATGCGGTTTCAGTCGATTCGCCGTTCTCTTCCGCCTCTTCCTCCTCCGGCTTGGCCACCTCCTCGTCGGGCGAGACGCTGTAGGTCTGGCCGGCCAGCACCTCCGCCATCTCCGGCGTGTACTCTCGCAGCGATAGGCCTTCCAGGACGGCGTCAGCGATGCGGCTGGTGACGAGCCGGACGGCGCGAATCGCGTCGTCGTTCGAAGGTATCGGATAGTCGATCTCGTCCGGATTGCCGTTCGTATCGACCATGGCGACGATCGGGATGCCCACGCGCTGCGCCTCGGCAACGGCAATGCGCTCGCCGGTCGTGTCGACGATGAAGATGGAGCCCGGGATGGCCGTCATCTCCTTGACGCCGCCGAAGTGGCGGTTCAGGCGCTCTATTTCCTTGTCGAGCTTCATGACCTCCTTCTTCGGGAGGCGGTCGAACTCGCCGCGGGATTTGTTATCCTCGAGGCGGACTAGGTGGTCGATTCGCGACTGGATGGTCGCGAAGTTGGTGAGCGTGCCGCCCAGCCAGCGATTGTTGACATAAGGCATCATGGCGCGCTTCGCCTCGGCCTCGATGGACTCCTGCGCCTGGCGCTTGGTGCCGCAGAACAGGATCGTCTGGCCGCCGGCGACCAGGTCGCGAACGTAGTCGCAGGCGCGGTTCAGGTACTGGACCGTCTGCTGGAGGTCGATGATGTGAATGCCGTTTCGCTCCGTGAATATGTAAGGACGCATGCGCGGGTCCCAGCGCTGCGTCTGGTGGCCGAAATGGACTCCGGCCTCGAGGAGTGACTTCATGCTGACGGGCGCGAGCAAAGCTGGAATAATATCCTCCGCCTAGTGAAATGCCAACTGCAATAACCCGCCCGCTTGTGCCCCTAAAGGCACGCGGGCGAGCGTCAACCACTATATCATATAGCTTCGCGGTGGGCAACGGTCGTGGCGTGGGTGGCATTCAGCGCTTGCCGTTTAACCGCAGGTTAAGTAAATTAGAAGTACAACGGATTCACGGAGGCCCCGGAATTGCCAACCTACGAGTATCGATGCACTCAGTGCGGTTACCAGTATGAGAGGCGCGAAGGCTTCGATGCTCCCGCTGCTCACGTCTGCTCCCGCTGCGGCGGCGAGTCGCGGCGCGTCCTCCACGCGCCCCCTGTTCTCTTCAAGGGCAGCGGCTTCTACGTGACCGACAACCGCAAGACCGGTCTCGTCGGCTCTTCGACCGATTCCAGCGGCTCCAACGGCGGTGACGGCGAGAAGGCTGCCGGCGTCGAGAGCGTCGAGGCCGCTACTCCTGTCGCCGAAAGCAAGCCGGCCGACAAGACTTCGAAAAAGCCATCAGAGACGGCCGCCGCCGGCTAAGAGGGACGCCGTGAAGGCCCTTATCCAGCGCGTCAGCAGGGCCTCAGTAGAGGTGGACGGCGAGGTTGTGGGCGCTATCGGCGCCGGCAGCCTCGTCCTGCTGGGCGTGGCCGCGGGCGACGGCATCGACGAAGCGCGCTGGCTGGCCCGCAAGACGGCGGAGCTGCGCATCTTCGAGGACGCCGACGGTCACTTCAACCTGTCGCTCCTCGATAGTGGCGGCGAAGCGCTCGTGGTCAGCCAGTTTACGCTTCTCGCCAATACGCGCCGGGGAAGGCGGCCCAGCTTCACCGACGCGGCGTCGCCCGAGCTGGCCGAGGCGCTGGTGCTCGAGTTCGAGGAGTCGCTGCGGGCGGCCGGCGTGCACGTCGCCAGCGGGCGGTTCGGCGCCCACATGAAGGTCGAACTGGTAAACGACGGCCCCGTTACAATTCTGCTCGACACCGCGGATTTGCAGCGTCCGCGAAGAGGATAGACGCCGCCGTTCGCACCGTCATATAATCGTCTAAGTTGCCCGCTCAGGAAAGACGGGTTATAGGCATGAGGCGTTCCCTCCTCCTCCGCATCGTCGTTCCCGGCCTTCTCATTCCGCTGTCCCTCGCCCTGCTTGCCTTCTCCCTCCCCTGGACGCACGGCTCGAACGACCCCGGCAACGGCTCAGTCGACGCCGTCGAAGGCATCGAGGCAACGCCGTCGCCCCAGCCCACGACGAACGTGCTGAAAGAGGAGAACGACGTCGTTCAATGGTGGGTTGCCGTCGCGACTGCCACCGCGCCGACGCCCACGCCGGAGCCGACCCTTGTGCCACCGTCGGTCGTTGCCGCACAGGAGCTTCCCTACGCCGTGCCGCCGCCGGGCGTCACCTACGGCGCGAACGAGAAGTGGGTAGCCGTCGACGTGACGACGCAGCGCGCCTACGCCTTCATCGGCGGGAAAGCGGTGTACGAGGCGCTCGTCACCACCGGCAGGCCGGGGTTCGAGACGAAGCCGGGCGACTACCGCATCAACTACCGCAAGCAGAACGAGACTATGGACTCGGAGACGATCGGCATCCCGCGTGATGACCCGCTGGGCTACTACCTCAAGGACGTCCTCTGGACGCAGTACTTCTACCCCACCGTCGCGCTGCACGACAACTACTGGCAGCCGACCAGCGTTTTCGGGCATGTGGCGTCCAGTCATGGCTGCGTCGGCATGCTGGAGGACGACGCCAAGTGGTTCTGGGACTTCGCGACTATCGGGACGCGCGTGGTGGTCTATAGTTAGAATCAGCTCTGCGGGATGAACCCGCAGCCCGCACCCGACATCGCTTTGCGAAGGCTGAGGGTTTCCAACCCTCAGAATGGTCAAACACCTGCGTCGGCATGCTCGAAGACGACGCCAAGTACTTCTGGGACTTCGCGACTATCGGGACGCGGGTGGTCGTGTACCAGTAGGGGAGGACTTCAGTCCTCCCGAGTTTCCGCGCTCTTCGGGCCTTGATCGCGTAGGTCGGGCGTCTCGCCCGACCGCCGATTCGATCGTCCTACGAGTTCCAGGCTAATGTCCAGCGCCGGCGCTGAGTGCGTGATCGCGCCCACCGAGATGTAATCGACGCCCGTTTCCGCGACCGCCCGCACCGTCGCCTCCGTTATCCCGCCCGACGCTTCTGTCTTCGCCTTGCCGCGCGCCATCTCCACCAGGCGCCGCATCTCCTCCAGCCCCATGTTGTCGAGCAGCAGGACGTCGACGCTTGCCGCAAGCGCCTGTTGCGCTTCCTCGACAGTCGTGACCTCCACTTCGACAGCCATGCCGGGCGCGCGCTCCCGCAACTGCCGCACGGCGCTCTCCACGCTCCCGCCCGCGGCTTCGACGGCGCGCCAGTGGTTATCCTTGACCAGAATGCCGGTCGCCAGGTTCCAGCGGTGGTTCTGGCCGCCGCCCATCCGAACGGCGTAGCGTTCAAGCGCGCGGAGACCGGGCGTCGTCTTGCGCGTGTCGAGGATGCGCACCGGCAGGCCCGCGACGGCGTCAACGAGGCGGGCTGTGGCCGTCGCGATGCCGGAGAGGCGCTGCAGCAGGTTGAGGGCGACGCGCTCGCCGCGCAGGATAGCCTGAGTCGAGCCCTCGATCTCCGCGAGAACGTCTCCCGGCTGTACGCGTGAGCCCTCGGCGACGAGCGGTCGGAAAGAGAGCGACGGGTCGACTGCGCGAAAGACAGCGGCGGCGGCGGGCAGTCCCGCAATGACCCCCGGCGCCTTGGCGAGGAGCACCGCCTTGCCCGACAGGTCGGGAGGAACCAGCGCCGCGGTCGTCACGTCGTCGAAGGCGCCGTCCTCCGAGAGCGCCGCCAGCACGATTTGGCGCAGATATACTTCGTCTAGTTGACGTTCACCAGTCATGTTCCCATGCCGCGGCCTTCAGGCCGCGGTGGCGCTCCCTTTCCGTCCTCCGAGAGCGCCGCCAGTGCGATTTGGCGCAGGTACGCTTCGTCTAGTTGTTGTTCACCAGTCATGTTCCCATGCCGCGGCCTTCAGGCCGCGGTGGTGCCTCGCCCGCATCTTTTCGGAACACAAGGTGGCGCCGCCAGGAGTCGCGCGGCTCCGGGAAATCGGTGCGGAAGTGGGCGCCGCGGCTCTCCTCGCGCATAAGCGCCGCCTCCGTGACCAGGCGCGCGACCAGTAGCAGGTTCGCCAGCTCGTGCGAAGGACGGTCGTGCGCCGGCGGAAGGCGGCAAGCGGAAAGCGTCGCTCTCGCGCGGCTGAGCGAGTCGCCGCTCCGGATGATGCCGACGTCGTCCCACATCAGCGATTGCAGCGCCGGCTTGTCGAGAGGCAGACCTTCGTTTGGCGCGGGCGCCGCCGCCGACAGCGAAATCGATTCAACGGCCACCGGAGGCCGCGGCGTCGCGCCGTCGATGGTCCGCTGGACGGCCCGACGCGCAAAGACGACGGTCTCCAGCAGCGAGTTGCTCGCCAGGCGGTTGGCGCCGTGCACGCCGGTGCAGGCGACCTCGCCGCAGGCGTAGAGACCGCGCAGGTTCGTTTCGCCCCAGATGTTTGTGCGGACGCCGCCCATCATGTAGTGGGCCGCCGGCGACACGGGTATCGGCTGACGCGTGATGTCGACGCCGTGGTCCAGGCAGAAGCGGTAGATTTGTGGGAAGCGGGCGCTCACCTTCTCCGGCGGCAGGTGCGTCACATCGAGGTCGACGTGGTCGGCGCCGCTGCGCGTCATCTCCGCGACGATCGCGCGGGCAACGACGTCGCGGGGCGCCAGGTCCTTCTGCGGATGGTATTCGGCCATGAAGGCGCGCCCCTTCTCGTCGCGGAGGACGCCGCCTTCGCCGCGCACCGCCTCGGAGATGAGGAACGCCGGCACGCCGGGCAGGCGCAGCGCCGTCGGGTGGAACTGGAAGAACTCCATGTCGGCGATCTCGGCGCCGGCACGATACGCCAGCGCGACGCCGTCGCCGGTAGCCACTTCGGGGTTCGTCGTGATGCGATAGAGATGCCCCGCGCCGCCGGTCGCCAGGATGACGAAGCGGGCGTCGAAGCGCTCGCGGCCGCCGGAACGGACGTCGAGCGCCTGGACGCCGCGGGCGACACCGTCCTCCGTCAGAATCTCCTCGACCAGGCTGTACTCGCGGACGGTGACCGCCGACATGCGCGCGAGGCTGCTGAGCGACAGCTCGATATACTCGCCGGTCGAATCGCCGCCGGCGTGGAGGACGCGAGCGCGGCTGTGGGCGCCCTCGCGGCCGAGCTCGACGTGGCCCTCGCTGCTGTCGAATGGGACGCCGAAGCGCACGAGGTCGGCTATCCGCTCCGTCGCCTCGCTCGTCAGAATCCGCGCCGCCTCTTCGTCGACCAGGCCGGCGCCGGCGGCGAGCGTGTCGCGCAGATGCAGCTCCGGCGAGTCGTCGGGCCCGACGGGCGCGGCGATGCCGCCCTGGGCGTGCTTCGTGTTGCACTCGTCGATGGAGTCCTTGGTGAGGATGAGGACGCGGCCCTGCTTCTGGGCCAGGAGGGCGGCGAACAGCCCGGCGATGCCAGAGCCTATGATGACGTAGTCGTACTGCTTCATTCCGTCGACTTCAGTCCGGACGCTTCAAACAGCTCGATCAGCACCACATCGGGAGCGGCCGTCATCGCGAATCTCACGCTTCCGAAATCCTTGATGCCCTCCCGAAACTCAGCGCCCTTCGCCGCCATGGACGCGACCAGCGCATCCAGGTCGTCCGTCTGAATCCCCAGGTGGTGTACACTCCCGGATCCCACGACTCGCGGCGGCTGGTCATAGAACTGGACGGCGCCGCGACCAACGGCCAGCCGGACATTCCGCGCCCCCGCTACGTTGAGATCGAAGACCACGCGGGCGCCGAGCATCTCGCTCCACCAGCGGATCGTCGCATCAATGTCCGAGGCGAAGATATGAGCATGGTCCAGGTCGATCTGCATGGCGATCCTCCCAAATGGCTATCGTGGTGTGATGCGATTGCTACCCGATCGCCAGCATGCGGTTGAGGGCGACCTTCGCCCAGCGGGCCGTCTGCGGCTCGACCGTCACGCGGTTCACCACCCGCCCTTCCACGAGCGCTTCCAGCACCCAGCAGAGATACGCCGGATGTATGCGGTACATCGTCGAGCAGGGGCAGGGGTCGGCGTCCAGCGACACGACGGTCTTGTCCGGGTTCTCGCGCGCCAGACGGTTGACGAGGTTTATCTCCGTCCCGACGGCCCAGCGGCTGCCCGGCGGCGACTCGCTGACGGCGCGGATGATGTGCTCGGTCGAGCCGTAGCTGTCCGCCGCTTCGACGATCTCCAGCCGGCACTCCGGATGGACGACGACGCGCACGCCGGCAAGCTGCTCGCGGACGCGCCGGACCTGTTCGACGGTGAAGCGCTGATGGACGCTGCAATAGCCGTTCCAGAGGATGACGCGACTCGCCCGGAGCGTCGCGGCGTCGTTCCCGCCAAGGCTGCCCGCAGGCGATTGCCGGCGCCAGACCGGCATCCGCGCCGTCGCGATGCCGAGAGAGCGGCCCGTCACGCGGCCCAGGTGCTCGTCGGGAAAGAACACGACGCGTCGCCTCTGCGTCAGCGCCCAGCGGAACACGCCCGGCGCGTTCGACGACGTGCAAACCACGCCGCCGCGCTCGCCGCAAAACGCCTTGAGCGCCGCCGTCGAGTTGATGTACGTCACCGGCAGGGTGTCTTCGGCCAGCCCGGCGTCTTCGAGCTCCTGCCAGCAATCGCTGACCGCCGCGTCTGACGCCATGTCGGCCATCGAGCAGCCGGCGGTCATGTTCGGCAGGACGACGCGCTGACGGTCCGCGCAGAGGATGTCCGCGCTCTCGGCCATGAAGTGAACGCCACAGAAGACGACGTAGTCGGCGCGTCCATTGCTTGCCGCCCACTGCGCCAGCTTGAGTGAGTCGCCGCGCTGGTCGGCGAAGCGAATGACGTCGTCGCGCTGATAGTGGTGGCCGAGGACGACGAGCCGTTCGCCAAGCGTCGCCTTCGCCGTCGCGATTCGGCCCATGAGCTCCGGCGCGGCCAGCGAGCGGTAATCGTGCGGGATGTCCTGCTGCCAGCGGGCAAACGCAAGCTGCTGGTCGAGCGGAACCGTGGCAACCGCGTCGCAGGGTGAGAGGAGGCTGGTTGGAGGGAGAAGCGCTTCTTTGACCACTTGCGTCGAGAGCCTCCTCTGCTCGGCTGGAGCGTCCGTCCCGGAGGACTTAGTGTGAAACGTACACTAACTCTAGCAGCCTTCCTTCAGAAAGTCAAGCGCAGTCTCCGCCGACTCGGCAGGTGGTCGCTGGGCAGACGTGGGGCGTCTTTCTCATAACATTTGCGCCTTCTTCCCACCCGCCCTCCCGCAAGCGTCGCTCCCTCCGCTCCCCTCTCTCCTTGCCGCGCCTGCTCCCGCGTGCTACGATTTTCGTGGTTCGACGCCCTTGCGTCGACGCAACAGACAGGTGCCGTCATGCCTCGTCGGTCCCTCGACTTGCCGGTCGCCCTCAGCGGCGACGACGCGGAGACAGTAGCCCGTCGCTGCCTCGCCGAGGGCGGACGCCTCGCGATGGAGCGCTTCCGCCAGCCGCAGTCCGTCACCGTGAAGGGTCGCGGCAACCTCGTCACCCAGGTCGACCTGGCGATCGAGACCTACATCCAGCGCGCGCTCGCCGAGGAGTTCCCAGAGCACGCCCTCCTTTCCGAAGAGAGCAACCCGTCGGTGAGCGCCCGCAAGGGCTGGACCTGGGTCGTCGACCCCCTCGACGGCACGCGCAACTACGTCAGCGGCATCCCCTTCTTCTGCGTCAACGTCGCCCTGTGCTTCGGCGGCGAGCCGCTGGCCGGCTGGACCTTCGACCCCGTGCACGACGAGCTGTTTCACGCCCGGAAGGGTGAAGGCGCCTGGCTCGGCGACCAGCCGCTGCGCGTCTCCAAGAAACCGTCCGTGCAATCGTCGGTCATCGGCTTCGACATGGGCTACGACGACGAGCGCGCCAACCTCATGCTCAACCTCATGTGCGAGCTCTGGCCCGGCATGCAGGCGATTCGCATCCCCGGAAGCGCCGCGCTGGGGCTGGCCTACGCCGCCTGCGGTCGCTACGACCTGTTCGCGCACAACCTTCTCTATCCCTGGGACCTGGCGGCCGGCATCCTCCTCGTGCGGGAGGCCGGCGGCGTCATCACCGACCGCGACGGCGGCCCCATAAGCCTCTACAGCGAGGGCGCGATAGCCGGCGGAGTGCTCGTGCACGAGGACTTCCTCTGCCTGGCCGCGGGCAAGCCGTGGCGCGACGGGCAATCCGTGAAGATGGAGGGCGGACTGACATGACTGACAAGATTCCACCGCTGGGGAACCCCCCGCGCATGATCCGTGTGCTTCGTCGCCTGAAGTGGGTGGCCGTCCTCCTCGTGATAGTCGCCATTGCCGGCGGCTCCGTCCTCCTCGGCATGTCTCTAAAGGGCGGCGGAAGCAGCGGCGGCGGCGATAATGCGAGCAACAAGAGCACACCGAAGGCCGTCGCGAGCGGCACGCCGGAGGCCGAGACGGTATCCGCCGAACAGGCGCTCACCGACTACATAAAGACGCAGCTCAACCAGGACTACGCCGGCGACTGCACGACCGCGATAGTGCCGCAAGGTACCGGGGTATGCTCCGCGGACCGCGGCTCGCGAGGCGACCAGAAGGCGTTCCTCATCGGCCCCAGCTCCTTCGAGTTCACGACCTGGGTCTTCCTGAAGAAGTCCGGCACCACCTGGGCCGTCGAGAGCACGCTGCCCGTGAACCCGGAGACGGTGAACGCGCCGGGAGCGCCCTGGCCGCTGGAGAAAGGCGCCACGGTCATCGTTGAGGGCACCGGGACGTGCCTGAACGTGCGCGTCTCGCCGAGCGTAAAGGCCGACGCCGTGGACTGCATCGCTGACGGCACGAAGATAGTGCTGGAGGATGGTCCGGTGACCGCCGACGGCCACGACTGGTGGCGGCCGCAAGACCGCAGCGGCTGGGTCGCCGGCGACTACCTGCGCTACCCCGACGAGACGACGCCCACGCCTGTCGCGCCCGCGACTGCCACGCCCACCGGCTAGCGATTCACCGAATGGAAAGGCGCAAGGCGTCTGATAGGCTAACCAATCTGCCTGCACCATGTCGCATTAGCCGTTCGACCGCAAGCGTCGAGCGAGCAGGTAACCGCCCCCCGCGCTTGACAAGCACCCGTAACGCATGTAAAGTTGTGCCGTTAACCCTATTGGTGGCAGTTCTGCAAGAAGGGGGAGGGAGCCCCCGTCAGCCCGCCTTCTTCAGGGACGCCCCGCCATTTGCAGAGCCCGATGGGCGTCGATGCCGACCGCACGACCATTGTCGCAGGTACGACCACGGTCGGAACGCTGGTGTTTGTTTCAGAGGCGCCACGCGAAAACGCTAAATTCGGGGTGCTAATGTCGTGCGTCGTCCCTGTGGCGCTGGGGGATCACACCCATTGGTGAAGAGACTCAACCTGGCCAAGGTCCACTGCGACTCCCTGGAACTAGCCGCCCGGATCAAGCTTTCGCATGAGCTTGCCGAAAAAGTTCTCAATGGTTCGCACGGGCACGACAGGCGCGGCGTGCGGTATTTGAGTGTCTACGGGAGCCTATACACCCTCGGCGGGGTTCCTCACGTGATCGTGGCGCGCGTGCGCCGGGCCCAGGAGGGGGACTACCTTCTGGAACTCCGGTACTTGCGCGAGGATAGGAAGCGGCCGCCACGTGACATCAGACCCGTCGGCGTGCTGATGCTCGCGTTGGCCGACGAACCGCAGCCCGTGAACTTCCAATGCGAAACGATATTGACGTATGATGAGACCAGCGGTTGGAGGTCCATAATGGACGTCCCCTTGGCCATTTGGTCTGATGAAGAAGGGGAGTGGCCGTTCAGCCACTTGGAAGGTGTGAGGTTCAGCAGACGCCAAGGCGGCCGGGTGGAGTATTTCATCCAAGTCCGCCGCAACACCGCAGGAGCGCTGGTACACTGGGTGTCATTGGAAGAGAGGCGCGAACTCTCTCCAGACGTACCTCGCTACTTTCTGGATCGCAGCGTGGCGCTCTCGCAAATGCTGCTTCGTCGCGGGTAAATCCCGCCTGGCTGGACGTGCACCCGCCGACGGAATGATCGATAATTAGATGGGAGGATGAAGAGATGGTTGCTGAACTGGATATCGAACCCGCGGAGCGGCTCGACGCTGCGCCCCCCAACAAGTCACCAGATCTTTCCTGGGCGCACCCGGGCATCGCGCGTCTGAGAGACTGGCCGTGCGACGAGTGGTCTAGCCCCCATGAGGTCGATACGGCTCCCGCCCCCGTCCAAGAGTTCAAGCGCGACTATATCGAACGCACTCAGCAGTCCCTCTGCACGCTCGTATCACGGGTCGTCGCCGAGTTGGCAACGACCGAGCGAGAGCAGCCTGTCCGGCCTGACCGTGGCTCAATTCGTTTCAACATAGGTAGGATGAAGCCCAGGCACCCGTATACCGCAGAGCTCGACGGGAAGGTGTATGTTGTGGTGAAGATGGGTGATGACCTTGTGAACGTCTATGGACTGGAGTAACTTACTGCCGATCCCGAAGGGTAAGGCCGAGGTGACGGTGGAGCGCAAAAGCCTGTCCCTCGAGATAAGTATTCGGGTTGACACCTTCCAGGAGTGCCAGCCCAAGGAAGTCAGGAACAAACGCATGTTCTGGCGGGAGGACAGGGTGTTCATAGTTCATAAGGAATACGGCGGTGACATAACCGTCAAGCCGCTCACTTAACGTGCGCGTCCGGATTGGAACGTAACCCTCTGACCACTCCAGCATAACCGGTGCATACTTGGGAAGCAGGTGCTTCAGCAACTGCGCCTGCAGCCCCCGCCGGGGTGCCACCAGCCGCTTCTAAATCCCCCTCGCCTCTGCTATCCTGACCTCGACAACTCCCGAAAGGCCTCCGACACCATGACCTCCGTCTGCCCGTCTGGGACAGCTCATCCGCCCTTGCCCGTTTACCCGTCCGGGTCTGGGCCTGCCGGAAACGCGCATTCTTGCGCCACTCTTCTAGATTCGAATCGTCCACGCTCAGATTCGAAACGGATCGAAAAAACCAATTGAATTCAATGGGTCAATTAGACCCGAGGCGTACCCGGGGAATCGACAGGCTGGGGGGGGTATGGCCTACCGCCGGCGGTGGTCCACGAAGCGCTTCATCCGCTCCAGCGCCTGCTCAATGAGCTCGTACGACTGCGCGTAGCACGCCCGCACGTGCCCGGCGCCGCAGTCCCCGAACGCCGACCCGGGCACCACGGCCACCTTCTCCTCCATCAGCAGCTCCTCCGCGAACGACTCGTCGGACAGGCCGGTGACGCCCACCGACGGGAAGGCGTAGAACGCGCCCCGCGGCTCGAAGCACTTCATGCCGATGTCGTTGAAGCCGTCGACGATCAGGCGCCGTCGCCGGTCGTACTCCGCGATCATCCCGCGCACGTCCTCCTCGCCGTTCACCAGCGCCTCCAGCGCGGCGTACTGGGCGATGGTCGGCGCGGACATCATCACGTACTGGTGCGCCTTCATGATGCCTTCGATGAGGTCGCCCCTGGCCGCGATGAAGCCGATTCGCCAGCCGGTCATCGCGTATGCCTTCGAGAAGCCGCCGAGCAGCACCGTCCGGTCGCGCATGCCCGGCAGCGAGGCGACGCAGGTGTGCTTGTGGTCGCCGTAGACCAGCCGGTCGTAGATCTCATCGGAGACGACGAAGAGGTTGTGCTTGCGCGCCAGGTCGGCAATCGGCAGCATGTCCTCGCGGTCCATCACCGCGCCCGTCGGGTTGGCCGGGTAGCCGAGCATTATCGCCTTGGTGCGCGGCGTTATCCGCTCCTCCAGGTCAGCGGCGAGGACCTTGAAGTCGTTCTCCTGGCTCGTAGGCACGGGGACGAAGACGCCGTCGGCGAGTGCGACGGTGGCCGGGTAGGCGACGTAGTGCGGGTCCGGGCACAGCACCTCGTCGCCGATGTCCAGCAGCGCCTCCATGACGATCGCCTGGCCCTCGCTGACGCCGCTCGTGACGATGATCTCCGTCGCCGGCTCGTAGTAGACGCCGTAGAGGCGCTCCAGGTTGCGCGAGATCGCCTGTCGCAGCTCGATGATGCCGTAGTTCGACGTGTAGTAGGTATGCCCCTCGTCGAGCGACTTGATGGCGGCGTTGCGGATGACCGCCGGCGTTACGAAGTCCGGCTGCCCGACTCCCAGTGAGATGACGTTCTCCATGCTCTCCAGGATGTCGAAGAAGCGCCGGATGCCGGAGCTCGACATCGACTGTATGCGCTGGGAGATGTTGCCCCTGCGGGTCACGTTCGATACTTGCCCGTCGCTCATTCCTTGCTCACTCCAAACCAGACGTCTCGTTGCGGGTAATAGTACAGGATCAGCCGCCCTTTGTCTTCCAGGGTGACGTCAAAGACCAGCCGCTCTTCTTCCCGATATTGGCGGTTGACGCTGACGACCGCGAGCCGCCGGCCTTCGCGCTCCACCCATTGCGGCCGCTCGCCGTAGCGCCCGCCAGAATAGCAGCCGACGTTCAGGGGCGACTCCACGTCCTATGCCAGGAGCAGCTTCAGCGTCGTCTCGTAGGCGAAGCCGACGGCGCGTAGGCAGATCGTCTTCCGCACTTCGGACTTGCGAAACGCGGCCAGTCCCTCCGGCGTCGACAAGTTATGGCCGGTGAGCTCGCGGCAAAGGAGCGTGCCCATGTCGTCGCGGAAGGCACGCATCATCTGGCTGCTGAGCCTGATGGCCTGGTCGCCGGGCTGCCCGAGGTTGTCTCGCCCGTGCCTGATGCCGATAGCCATCAGCGAGCCTGTCACGGCTCCGCAGACCTCACCGCTGCGCGCCATGCCGCCCGCGAACGGCGTCGCGATGCGAGGCACGTACTCGTTTTCGATTCTCAACTCCTGGCACACGGCCATGAGAACGGCTTCGGATCAGTGGTAGCCGCGGGCCAGGAACTCTTGCGCCGGGTTCAGCTCCATCACGTTCCCCCTCAGACTGCGATGCTGCGACGATGCCTCTCGCGGGAAGTCAGGCTTAGAGCGGAGGACGGGCTTCGTGCCAGGCCGTGGCGCGCTCGTAAGCGTAGGCTACACGGAACAGCGACGCCTCGTCAAACGGCTTCGCCAGCACCTGCAGGCCGACGGGAAGACCCTCGGAGAAGCCCGCCGGCACCGATATCCCCGGTATGCCGGCGATGTTTATGGGCAGCGTAAAGATGTCGCTGAGGTACATGGCGTACGGGTCGTCCACCTTCTCGCCGATGCGGAAAGCGGGGGTCGGCGAGACGGGGGTAACAAGCGCGTCGTACTTAGCGAACGCGGCATCGAACTCCTGGCGGATAAGCGTGCGCACCTTTTGCGCCTTTAAGTAATAGGCGTCGTAGTAGCCGGCGGAGAGGGCGAAGGTGCCGAGCATGATGCGCCGCTTGACTTCGTCGCCGAAGCCGAACTGGCGCGTCTTCTCCATGTTGTCCCACATGCCCTCGCCTTCCTGATAGGAGTAGCCGTATTTGACGCCGTCGTAGCGGGCGAGATTCGCCATCGCCTCGCTGGGAGCGATGATGTAATACACGGCGAGCGCGTAGGGCGTCGTCGGCAGCGAAACGTCGCGGTCCACGCTGGCGCCAAGCGACTTCATGACGCCAATCGCCTCTTCGATGACCTGTCGCACCGAGGCGTCCATGGCTTCCGGCAGGTACTCCCGCGGCACGCCGATCCGCATGCCTTTGAGGTCGGGCTGAAGCGACCGGCTGAAGTCGGGCATCTCCAGGTTGGCGGAAGTCGAATCGCAGGCATCGTAGCCGCCGATCGTGCTCAGGACAAGCGCCGAGTCCTCGACGTCACGCGTGAGCGGGCCTATCTGGTCGAGCGAGGAGGCGAAGGCGACCAGCCCATAACGGCTCACGCGGCCGTATGTCGGCTTGAGGCCAACGACGCCGCACAGCCCGGCCGGCTGACGGATGCTGCCGCCGGTGTCGGAGCCGAGAGCGACGGTGCACTCGCCGGCCGCTGTCGCTGCCGCCGAGCCGCCGGAGGAGCCGCCCGGAACGCGCTCCAGGTCCCACGGGTTGCGTGTCGGGAAGAAGGCGGAGTTCTCCGTCGAGGAGCCCATCGCGTATTCGTCCATGTTCGCTTTGCCGACGATTACGGCGCCGGCGTCGAGCAGGTGGCGCGTCACGAACGCGTCGTATGGCGGGACGAAGTTCTCGAGCATGCGTGAGCCGCAGGTGGTGCGGATCCCCTTGGTGGAAATGACGTCCTTGACGCAGACGGGGATGCCGGTAAGCGGCGCAGCGTCGCCGCGGGCCGTGCGCGCGTCGGCGGCGTCCGCCTGCTGCAGGGCGAGCTCGTCGGTGATGGTGAGGTATGCCTTCACTCGGCCATCGACCGCGTGGATTCGCGCCAGGACAGCCTCGGTGAGCTGTCGCGAGGTGACGTCGCCGGCGCGGAGAAGGCGAGCGGCTTCGTGAGCGGTCAGATAATGGAGTTCCAGGATCTCCCCCTCGTCGATTCCGTGACGCGCGGAGCCGTCATTCCAGGACGGCGCGGACGCGGAAGCAATCGTCGTCCCGGGCAGGCGCGTTAGCCAGGATCTCCTCCGGTGGAAGCGAGGGACGCGGCTCGTCCGAGCTGAAGACGTTCTCTAGCGGCAACGTGTGAGCGGTCGGCGGCACGCACGATGTATCGAGCTGGTTTAGCACATCGAAGTGGTTAAGGATGACGGAAAGCTGCTCCTCGAACTTGACCTTGTCCTCTTCGCTCAGGCCCAGTCGCGCCAGCTTGGCCAGGTGCTCGACTTCCGCTCTGCTCAGTCCCAACGTATTCCTCCGGCGTCGATTCTCGATTATAGCATCGCCCGGCAGCGCCGCGGAAGCGACAGGAACCCCTCCGGTAGGATGCTTTCGTTTGAACGTCGAATCGGCCTGTGCTACCATCGAGTCCGGCATAGGGGGCGGAGATGGCGAAAGCTCCCGAGAGAGCGGCAGCTCTGGGGCGGCCCAGCTACGTCTGGCGCTCTGGGCAGGAACGTCGCTTGGCTCTCATCCGGCGGCAGGCCTCGCTGGAAGGAGCGCGGATCCTCGACGTGGGCTGTGGCATCGGCGCTTACGTGCGGCGGATGGGCGAGCTTTCCGACAGGGTGTACGGCGTGGACGTCGACGAGCAGCGGGTCAGGCGCGGCTCCGCGTCGATCCCCAACCTCATGATTGCCGTCGGCGAGCGCCTCCCCTTCCGCGACAATTGCTTCGACGTGATCCTGCTTAACGAGGTCATCGAGCACGTCAGCGACGACGCGGCGACGCTGCGGGAGGCCTGCCGGGTCGCGACGGCAGGCGGAAAAGTCGTCGTTTTCGCGCCTAACCGTCTCTACCCCTTCGAGACGCATGGCGTCTACCTCGGCAAGCGCTATGTTTTCGGCAACATACCCTTCGTTCATTACCTACCTGGCCCGCTGCGACGTCGCCTGGCGCCGCACGTCCGCGCCTACGTTCGAAGCGACCTCCAACGGCTGACGGAAGGCCTCGACGCCGCCTGGGCCTGGCACAGCGTAATCTACCCGGGATTTGACAACATAGCCGCGCGTAGTAAGCTTCTTGCGGGAGCTTTGCGGCACGTTCTCTACGCTCTGGAGTCGACTCCTCTCCAGGCGATAGGACTGTCGCACTTCTTGGTGTTGGAGAAGCGGGCTCCTTTAGCGGAGGTGGCGCAGGATGGCTAAGCTTTTCAAGCGACGTCGGTATGAGCGTCTGCGGAACGGCGGCGGGGGCGGTGGTGGTAGGAGGAGGATACGCGGCTGGATGCTCGTGCCTGTCATCCTCTTCGGCGTCATGCTTTTCGGAATGCTGGCAACGTCGATTGCCGGCTTCATAGTCTACCGCGTCTATGCGAACGGCATGCCGCCCGTCGAGCAGTTGCTCTCGCAGAACGCCGGCGGCGCCCAGATATACGACCGCAACGGGAACCTTCTGTACACCTTCAGCGACGACCTGAGCGGCCTGCGCTCGCCGGTGCCTTTGTCCGGGGTGTCGCAGTACCTGATCAGGGCGACCGTCGATACCGAGGACTCGAGCTTCTACTCGAACCCGGGCATCAACATCAAGGGACTCCTGCGCGCCGCCTATGAGAACTTCCTACCCGGGAACCCTGACTTCCTTCAGGGCAGCGGCGGCAGCTCCATAACGCAACAGTTCGTGAAGAACGTCTACATCCCGGAAGCTGAACGAAGTCAGCGGTCCATCTCGCGCAAGATCAAAGAAACCGTCTACGCGATGGAGCTGACGAAGCGCTACAGCAAGGACCAGATCCTGGAATGGTATCTCAACCAGATCCCCTACGGCGGCGTCTACAATGGTATCGAGGCGGCCTCGGAAGGGTACCTCGGCAAGAAGGCCAGCGACCTGACTCTGGGCGACGCGGCGCTTCTCGCCGGCATACCTGCCTGCCCAAGCTGCTACGATCCTTTGCAGAATCCGGACGCCGCGATGAAACGGCGGGACCAGGTCCTGGTCCTCATGGAGGAGAAGGGCGACATTACGCCGGAAGAAGGCTGGAACGCGGCCCAAGAGCCTCTGAATATCGTGCAGCACCGCTTCAGCATAGACGCCGCTCACTGGGTCCTCTCCTATATCGGCCCCGAGCTCGAAAAGATGTTCGGCCACGAGGCGGTCTACCGCCAGGGCCTCAAGGTGACGACCACTCTGGATCTCAACCTCCAGACCCAAGCCGAGGCCGACGTGGAGAACTGGGTCAGTCAGTACGAGGACGCGTACAACGCACACAACGGAGCGCTGGTAGCTATGGACCCGCGCACCGGCGAGATACTCGCCTACGTGGGTAGCCGCGACTACTTCCGCGACGATATCCAGGGCGCGAACGACATGGCGCAGGCCCTCAACTCTCCCGGATCGACGCTGAAGCCTTTCACCTACGTCACGGCGTTCATGAAGCTGGGTTGGGGCTCCGGCACCATGGTGCTCGACACCCCCACCTGCTACAACGAAGACAATGGCACCCAGTTCTGCCCCGCGAACCCGGAGGGCAACTACCAGGGCCCCGTCACGATAAGACAGGCGCTTGGTAACTCTCTCAACATACCCGCCTTCAAAGTCATTCAGATGGCCGGCGTCAACGACGTCATCAACACCGCTCGGAAGATGGGCATCACCGGCCTCGATGGCACGTACGGGCCGTCATTCACGATCGGCGGCACTGACGTAAAGCTTGTCGACGTTGTCTACGCCTACAGCGTCTTCGCGACGGGCGGCATCATGCGTGGCGTGCCCACGACACAGAGCCTTCCGCCGGGCTATCGCGACCTCGATCCGGTGTCCATTCTCAAGGTGGAGGACTCGCAGGGTAACGTCATCTGGAACGCGGACGACCAGCGCACCGACGAGCAGATCATTCCCAGCCAGTACGCTTATCTAGTAACCAACATTCTCAGCGACCCGCAGGCTGAGTGCTTGACGTTTGGCTGCGGCGGCCTGAACATCCCGGGGCAGAGCGCGGCGGTTAAGACCGGCACCAGCGAGCCATACGCGAACAGCAAGGCAATCGGCGACACCTGGTCCTTTGGCTACACGCCTGATCTCGTGGTCGGCGTCTGGGCCGGCAATGCCGACAACACCTCGATGGGCAACATCCTGAGCACCACCATCGCGTTCCCGGCAATGCGCGACTTCATGGAGGCGGCGCTTGCGGGCAAGCCGGCGTCGACCTTCGAGAAGCCGGATGGCGTAGCAGACGCGACGGTCTGCGTTCCCTCCAACATGCTGCCGACGCCATACTGCGGCAAGACTTCGGAGGACCTCTTCGTCACGGACGCGCTCAAAGACAAGGACGATTGGTGGCAGCCGACTAAGATCGACATCCGCACCGGCCTGCTGGCGACTGAGATGACGCCGCCGCAGTTCGTGCAGGAGCGAGGCTACCTGGTCATTCCGCCCACCGTCCAGGGGTTCGAGCGCGACCAGGCGGTAGAGTGGGCGTCGCTGCTCGGAGGCTCGGCGCCTTCAGAGGGGACCAACCCTGCCGATATCCCGGTCGTCATTTCGTCGCCGGCTTCGGGCGCGACGGTCAGCGGCAGCGTCACCGTGACCGGCCGGGCTTCCTCTGCTGATTTCCAATCGTACAGACTGGAATACGGCGTTGGCGCGTCACCGACGGAGTGGGCCGTGATCTACCAATCCAACACCCCGGTGAATAATTCGACTCTCGCGGTCTGGAATACCGCCGGCTTTCCCGACGGCGAGTACACGCTGCGCCTCGTCGTAACGGACGGGACGCGCGGTGAGCTTGTGACGACGACTACCATGACGTTGGGGCGGGCGCGTGGTCGCACGCCGACGCCCTTGGCGAGGGACACGCCTACCGCCACGCCCACAACCTGGCCCTAGATGGATAGTTCATGACAGGAAGGAACGGGGATCCCGACGGCGAGGCGCCACCCCTTGAAACACCGAAAGGGCCCGCCGGCGAGCGACCGGCCCCGGAGAACCTGGAGCGCTACGGGCGGTATCGCGTACCGCGACGGGCGGAGCCGCTTCGGCCGGACCTCCAGCTTTCGGAAGTGCGGCGCGGCCTGAAGCCGGGCTCGCGCTACGTCCGCATTACCCCCAGCAGCCAGCAACCGCTACGACGCATGGCGCCGGCGACGCTCCAGGCGACGGCCGTCCTGCTGCGGCCGCAGAATCTTGTCGACCAGCTCTGGACCAGCATCAGGCGCATACTTGTCGGGTCGCCGCTGACGACGTCGCAGGCGATCCACGAGCGGCTGGACAAAGTACGGGCGCTGGCCATTTTCTCCGCCGACGCCATTTCTTCCACCGCGTACGGCACGCAAGAGATCCTGCTCGTCCTGATTCTGGCAGGTACGGGGGCCCTGACCGCGTCCTTGCCGATAGCCGCCGTCATCGGAGCGTTGATAGCGGTCGTAGCCATTTCTTATCGGCAGACCGTGCGCGCCTATCCTAGCGGCGGCGGTTCTTACATTGTTGCGCGTGCCAACCTTGGGACTTTTCCCGGTCTAACAGCGGCGTCGGCGCTGATGATCGACTACGTGCTGACCGTCGCCGTGAGCACCTCAGCCGGCGTGGCTGCGCTTACTTCCGCTGCGCCCGGTCTTTATTCAGAGCGCGTTCCGATAGCCCTTGCCATCGTCTGGTTGGTTGTCATCGGGAATCTTAGAGGGATAAGGGAATCGGGCAAGATATTTGCCATCCCCACGTATCTGTTCATCCTCAGCTTTGCGGGAATGCTTGTTACAGGCGCCGTCCGGGCCGCGATGGGTGTACAGGTGTCGAATCTGCCGGCGGAACCCATCGCAGCGACAGCAGGCCCCCTCACGATGCTCCTCGTCCTGCGCGCCTTCTCGTCCGGCTGCTCTGCCCTGACCGGTTTGGAAGCGATAGCCAATGGCGTGCCTGCCTTTAAACCGCCCGAGTCGAAGAACGCTTCGATCACTATCGGCTGGATGGCCATTACACTGGGGACGTTCTTCGTCGGTCTGACGGTCCTGTCCCATTTCATGCACGTTGTCCCCTTCCTCTCAGGCCAGCCAACCGTCGTGTCGCAGGTCGCGGAAGCGTCTTTCGGGCGGACGCCGCCCTACTTCGTTCTCCAGGCGGCGACGATGCTAATCCTGTTCATGGGGACGAACACTAGCTTCGCCGACTTCCCGCGCCTGGCGTCGATCCTGGCGCACGATGGTTTCCTGCCCCGCCACATGATGTTCCGCGGCGACCGGCTGGCTTTCTCCGCCGGCATACTCGTTCTGGCGGCCCTGGCCAGCGTACTCCTTTTCCTCTTCAAGGCCGACACGAACCGGCTTATCCCGCTCTACGCCATCGGAGT
>JBEKXP010000021.1:0-20539 GCA_049511815.1 Dehalococcoidia bacterium | reverse complement strand
AACAGCACCGGGGAAAGCGGCGCCGTGGGACCGAGAAGGATAACCGTTGCGTCGCGGCTGCGATAGCTCAGGAGCGGCTCGATGGTGTGGTTGACGAAGGCCGTGCCAGTGATCGCCAGGACGTCGGCCTCCGGTATCAGGCGGGATGCCTCTGCCGCGGGTAGATCGCCGGGGTGGGGGCGAAGCTCCAGCACGGAAAGCTGTCGCGCCACTTCCCTCAACTCTGGCACGAAAGGAAAATGGCCGACGAGCACGAGATTTCGGCCGGCTGCCCGTCTCAGCAGGAGGTCGCGGGCGTTGGTCTCTTCGCAGCGCGACTCGTTGACATCGAGCAGCGAGTTCAGCGCGGCGATGCCGAGGGCCGCCTCCAACGGATCGTCGGAAAGCGACAGCCCAGCCAGCTCGCGGGCGCTGTGGCCCGCCAGCGACTCGCCGCCGCGGCTCATGCCGCCGCTTTCGAGGTATTCTGCGGAGGCCAGGGTCGAGGCGAGGCCGCAGTAACGGCTCCAGACGCCAAACCAGGCGAGGTTGCTGCGCGCTTCCTTCACCGGTGCGTCGCTCTCAATTGAACCCAGGACCGCTTCCAGAATTGCCATCGGATCTCATCCAGTCGATGTCGCGCGTCGCAGAGACTATTCTTCGGTGAGCACCAGCGGCGGCGTGGAGATAGAGAACGGTTTCGCCTCGCCGGCGGCATCGAAGAAGAAGCGGCGCGCCCATAGCGCCACGTACACCAGCGATATTAGCACGGGCACCTCGATCAGCGGCCCTACCACCGCCGCCAGCGCCTGGCCCGACTGGATGCCGAAGACGCCGATAGCAACGGCTATCGCCAGCTCGAAATTGTTGCTCGCCGCCGTGAAGGAAAGCGTCGCTGTCTCCGGGTAACGGAAGCGCAGCCGCCAGGACATCAGGAACGAGAGGCTGAACATTATCAGGAAGTACAGCAATAGGGGCACCGCGATCCGCAGCACGTCGAGCGGCACATCGAGTATGTACTGGCCCTTCAGCGCGAACATTACGACTATTGTGAACAGCAGACCAATGATCGCGGTCGGGCCCAGCTTCGGCATGAGCACGCCCTCGTACCAGTCGCGTCCTTTACGCCGAATGCCGACGTAGCGCGTCAGCATTCCCGCAACCAAAGGTACGCCGAGGAAGATGAGCACGCTTCTCGCCACTTCCCAAAAGCTGATGTGCACTTCGGAGCCGCCGCCGAACCAGGAGCTGGCGACGGTTAGGAAGAACCAAGCGTACAGCGAGTAGAAGAATACCTGGAACACGGAGTTCAACGCCACCAGCACGGCCGCGTACTCGCCGTCGCCCTCCGCCAGCATGTTCCAGACGAGCACCATGGCGATGCAGCGCGCCAACCCGACGATGATGAGGCCGGTGCGGTACTCCGGCTGGTCGGGCAGGAGCAGCCAGGCGAGGGCGAACATTACGACGGGCCCCACGAGCCAGTTCTGGATGAGCGAGACGCTGAACATCTTCCAGGCGCCCCTCACCTTGCCCAACTCCTCGTAGCGCACCCTAGCCAGGACGGGATACATCATCCACAGGAGGCCGATGGCGATGGGTATTGAGGTAGTGCCGATGCTGGCGGAGTTAATGGTATCGGCGACGCCGGGGAAGAGCTTGCCGAGCGCCACGCCGAAGGCCATGGTCACGATGATCCAGAGGGCAATGAACCTGTCGAGGAAGGAGAGGCGGCCGGTCACCCCTCGACGCTGTGTGGATATCCCTGCTTCTGCTGTCATTTCACGTGGTGTTTGCTTGCGCGACTCCAAATGGTTCTAACGGCGCGAGCGACATACCTGCTCCGCCCGCCGCCGGTCGCCGGCCGATAGCCGCACGTCGAGCAGGTCGACGAGGCGCTCACGCAGGGCGGCCGCTGCCTTGCGGTTCGCCCGATAGAATATCCAGCGGCCGTCTTCGTGGTCGCGGCGGCTCTCCGCGAGACCGGCGCGCCGCAGGGCCGCCAGGTGGTTGGAGACGAGCGATTGTGAAAGCCCCGTCGCGTCCTCGATCTCACAGACGCATAACTCAGACTTGGAGAGCATTGAGAAGATGCGGAGCCGGTTCTCATCGCCGAGTAGTCGAAGGTATTCAGCGATGTTACCTTCTTTCAATGCCCCGCTGGCTCTTTTTGTCCTCTCTGATATATGAACCATCATTAATATGTTAAAGCGTCCGAATGATGATGGTCAAGGCCAGGCGCCCGCTTCGCTTGACCGCTTCGTAGGGCGCTCTTAGAATGATTGTACCTGGTTGCGCTACCGCCGCCTCGGAGCGACGGCGAAAGCGCGTCCTCCGGCGGAGCGATGATCACTATCGGCCTTACGGGCGGCATCGGCAGCGGCAAGTCTACTGTCGCGAGAATGCTCTTCGACAGGGGCGCCGCATTCGTTAACGCCGATCTCGTCGGGCACCGCTCCTATCGGAGGGGATCGGCGACGTACGACCGGCTCATCGAGACGTTCGGGCAGGAAATCATCGCTGCCAACGGCGAGATTGACCGGCAGGCGCTCGGACAGCGCGTCTTCGCCGACCCGCAGGACCGACAGCGGCTGAACGACATTGTCTGGCCGGCGATGGCCGAGATCATGGCCCGCGACTTAGAGGCGCTCCGCGGCAAGAGCGAGCGCGTAGCGGTACTCGAGGCAGCGGTCCTGCTCGAGGCCAGCTGGCAGTGGCTCGTCGATGAGATCTGGGTGGTGGTCGCGAGCCCGACGGTCGCGACGCAGCGGTTAGAGGCGAAGGGCATTGCGCGAGAGCAGACGGAGGCGCGGATTCGGACTCAGCTTAACAACGAAGAGCGGTGCCGCCAGTCAAACGTGGTCATCGAGAACGACGGCACACTGGGAGAGCTAGAGGAGCGGGTGCAATCGTTGTGGGAGGCTCTCCAGGCTCGGATCGCTCAACGGAAGAATTGATTTCCCCACGCTGTTTTCCCCGAGTGAAATCGTAATGCCAAAACGAGCTCGACTGGTCGAAGGCGATTTTCGGCAGTACGCCGTAGAGGAATACTACGCGCTGAAGGAGCCCTATTATCTTCCCATCGGCGACGAGGTGGAGCTCTTCACCGCCGCCTTCAGCCAGCAGATACCCGTGCTCCTCAAAGGGCCGACAGGCTGCGGCAAGACCCGCTTCATCGAATATATGGCCTGGAAGCTGGGGCGGCCGCTCACGATAATCAAGGACGCCACGGACGGCGGCAGCGAGAAGACGCACGGCCTGCCTCTGGTCACCGTCGCCTGCCACGAGGACCTGACGGCCAGCGACCTCGTCGGCCGCTACCTGCTGGAAGGGGACTCCACGCGCTGGATCGACGGCCCGCTGACGCGCGCGGTGAAGGCCGGCGCTATCTGCTACCTGGATGAGGTCGTGGAGGCGCGCAAGGACACGACCGTCCTCATACATCCTCTGACGGACCACCGGCGCATCCTGCCAATCGAAAAGCGCGGTCAGATCCTGGAGGCAGCGGCCGGCTTCTTGCTCGTCATTTCGTACAATCCGGGCTACCAGAGCGCGCTCAAAGACCTGAAGCACAGCACGCGGCAGCGCTTCGTTGCCATGGAGTTCAGCTATCCGAGTCGCGAGCAGGAAGCGGAGATCGTTGCCCGCGAGTCGGGCGTCTCCCCGGAGATAGCGGGCGAGCTGGCGAAGCTGGGCGAGAAGGTCCGAAATCTCAAAGAGCACGGCCTGGCCGAAGGCGTCAGTACGCGACTGTTGATCTACGCCGGAAAGCTGATCATGAAGGGCGTGTCGCCGCGACAGGCCTGTCAGTCTGCCGTCGTCTGGTCCCTCACAGACGACCCGGAGCTTCAACGCAGCATCGAAGAGGTCGTATCGTCAATTTTCGAGTGAGGAGCGGAGAGAGATGAAATCGTCTAAACTCAAGATGTCGTTGGTGTTCGTCGTTGCGCCGGCTATTCTGCTGGTGGCTTCGAGTTGCGGCGGAGGCAGCAGCAGCAACAACAGTAGCAACGTCATCCCGACGAAGGCGGGGCCGATAACATTGTTGAGCACGCCGCAGGGAGGACAAGTAACCATATTGAGCGGTACCCCAACTCCCCTGTCAAGCCAGTTGCCGGCGAGAACAGGTGATTTTGCTTCGCTTTGCACGAAGAGCAGCGTCAAGCAGTTCGCCAAGGCGGACACGGTCATCGACCCGAGCAAGAAATACACGGCGACGCTCACCACACAGAACGGCGCGATCACAATCGAGCTGGAGCCAAATCTGGCGCCGGTCACGGTGAACAGCTTTGTCTTCCTGGCGTGCAAGGGCTTCTTCGACGGCCTGACTTTCCACCGTGTCATTAGCGGCTTCATGGCCCAGGGCGGCGACCCGACCGGCACGGGCGCCGGCGGGCCCGGCTATAGCCTGCCGGACGAGTTCACCCCTTCTTCGTTCGACAGGGGCACGGTGGCGATGGCGAACACGGGCGAGCCCAATAGCGGCGGCAGCCAGTTTTTCATCACCTTCGCGCCGCAGCCGCGGCTGAGCGGCGGCTACACCGTCTTCGGCCAGGTCACCGCAGGGCTGGACGTGCTGGACAAGATTACGCCGCGCGACCCGTCGATTGCGACCACGCCCGGCGACAAGATCGTGAGCATTACCGTCCAGGAGCACTAGCCTTTCGCTCGAAGGGATGGCCGTCGTGAAGGCCGGGTGAGAGCGTTAGTCGTCGCTTTTGGCATAGAATAGATTCATGCCAGAGCACCGATTCGACCTGTCGGAGTACGATAGCCGCCTTGCGGCAGTGGCGCCGGGGCTTTCGGGCGACCTGCGTCAGGCCGCGCCGGCGGTCGCTGCGCGCTTTGGCGTGGACGGCGTGCGGAGCTGGGCGGAGGAGGGCATCGCGCTGGCCGGGCAGTCGCTGCGGTCGTGGGAGGCGGCGTCGGAGTACTTTCGCGCCAGCCCGCAGGTTGCCCAGATCCTTCCCCTCGACTGCGTTCTCCGCTGGTGCCATTTCGGCCGCGACATCGCCGATCAGTCGTCGATTGTGGCCGCCGCCTACTTCCGCGCCGGGCCGGAGTGCGTCGGGCTGCTTTCGCCGGAGGAGCTGAAGCAGTGGGCGGCCGCCGGGCAGCGGCTCTACCAGGGCAACTGGAAGTCGATCTCGCTGGCGTCGCTTTTCTTCGCCGTCAGCCCGGCGCTGCTGCCGCTGATCGGTGTGGAGGACCTCTGCCGCCTGGAGCTCATGGCTGAGCGACTCGCCGAACGCTCCTATGAGCTGGCAAGCAACTGCCTGGAGACGGGCGCCGGCGTGTTCGGCCGCCTCGAAGCTGCCGACCGCAGCCCTTTTCTCGATCTTGCCGAAGGGATCGCCGCAGCCGCCTGGGCGGAGGTGCGATTCTACTTCGAGCAGGGGCCGGAGTTTCTGGCGCGGCTGGAACCTTCCGAGCGCACGCGTTTTCTGGGACTTTCGAACCGCGTGTCCCAGCGCGTCGGGTCACGCGCTTATTCGCTCTTTGCCGAGGCGGCGGGCGCCCTGGCCCAGGTCGACGCGAGCAGTCACGGTGACCTCATCTCGCTTGCCGAAGAGCTCGCCGTCGGCTCTCCCGCGGCGGCGATGGAGTTTCTGAAGAGCGCGCCGGAAGTGTTGTCCCGCATGTCGCTGCGAGACCTCGCGCGCTGGCACGCCGCCGGCCACCGCATCCTTACGGAAAGCTCTGAGGGCGGTGAGGCGTTCTTCCGCCTGCAGTCGGGCAAGGGCGAGCAGGTGCTGGAGGAGCTTTCGCCGCGGGTGGAGCTTTCGCGCGTCGCGGAGATCCTGCGCCTGTACTGCAAGGCGCTGACCGGCGCTAACGTCTCGATCCACCCGTCGAGCACGCTGACGGAGAAGGGCATCGGCTGGGTTGCCGCCGGACGGCCGTCGACGGAAGGGACGGCGGTCTACCTGCCGGAAGTCGCGGAGGAGTTCGAGGACAAGACGCGCAACTTCGCCGTCTACAAGGTGTACGCGACGCATCAGTCGGGCCACCTGGAGTTCGGCAGCTTCCTCTTCGCCTTCAAGCGCCGCGGTCGCGTCTTCGCGTCGCGACGCCGTCGCCTGAAGAGGCAGGCCGCCAAGGCCGAAGCGCCGCTGACCGACATGGAGCGCTTCTTCGATCTCTTTGCCGACCGCCAGCTCATCTCCGACCTGTTCACGGTCGTTGAGGACGCCCGCGTCGATTTCCTGGTCAAGCGCGAGTACGGCGGCATCCGACGCTCCTGGCGCCTGATCCAGGGCCGCGAGCTGGAGCGCCGCCCGCGCCTTCCCGGCCTGCCCCTGCGGGAGGCGTTCCTGGAGAACCTCATCCGCGCCAGCCTCGACGGTCTGCACGCCATCGTCTGGCCGCAGGAGGTGCGCGATACGCTGGTCGCCGCGCTGCGCCTGCTGCGCGCCGTCCAGCAGCCGCAGGCGACGGTCGAGGACGCCGCCGAAGCGGCGCTGCGCCTCTACGACCTGGCGATGTCGCTGCCCAACGTCTCGCCGGAGGACCTCGAAGCCCTGGACTGGCAGCCGCTGGACGAAGAGCTGTTCGCGATGATGCACCTGAAGCCGCAGAGCGGAGCCGCGTCGCAGGCGGGCACGGAGTTGCCGCAGGGCTCGGAGAACGCGTACGAGAGCCCGCAGCCGGTGGACTTCCGCGGCGACTTCAAGCCGGAGCTGGTCCAGCTCCTCATGCGGCTGCGGCTGCAGGAGGGGATGGAGGCGCCGGGGGGTCTGGCGCCGCTCACGGCCGAGCAGTTGCGCGAGCTGATGGAGAAGAGCGTCGAGATCGTGGTGGGTGGGATGGCGGAAGGCGACCTTTCCGCCGCTGTTGGTCTGTTCCTCACGAACCTGGAGAAGGAAGCGGGCGTGCCGATCCCGGACCAGGCGGTCGAGCTGAAGGACGGACAGCGGCTGAAGGAGGTCGAGCAGGAGCAGAAGGAGACCGTCGCGGAGCCGCAGTCGTTCTGGTACGACGAGTGGGACTTCCGGGCCGCCGATTACAAGCCGCGGTGGTGTCGCGTCGTGCAGCGTCCGCTGGAGCAGGGCGACGAGGCGTTCTTCGAGGAGACGCTGCGTCGCTACAGCACGCTGGCCTCGCAGACGCGCAAGCAGTTCGAGCAACTCCGGCCGGAGCTATTCCGCAAGATCAAGCGCCTGCATGACGGCGAGGACTTCGACCTGGACCTGGTCATCGAGTACCTGACGGAGAGGCGCGCCGGCTACAACTTCACGGACAAGGTCTACTGGCGGCGGAACAAGGTCGAGCGGCAGGTGGCGGTGGCGTTTCTGCTCGACATGAGCGCTTCGACGGACGAGGAGATCGAGAAGCGCAAGCAGAAGTACGCCGAAGACGACACACGGCCCGACTTCGGCCACGACGCGCGTCGCTACTACGAGTGGCTCAGCCAGCGCAAGGCGGAGGCGACGCTGCGCCCGCCCAAGCGCATCATCGACCTGGAGAAGGAGAGCATGGTGCTGCTCATCGGCGCGCTGGAGGCGATCGGCGACGACTACGGCATCTACGGCTTCTCCGGCTACGGTCGCGATAACGTGGAGTTCTACGTGCTGAAGGACCTGGACGAGCCGCTATCCGACATGGTGAAGGCGCGCATCGACAAGACGGAGCCGATCCGGTCGACGCGGATGGGGCCGGCGATCCGGCACGCGACGGCGAAGCTGGAAGAGCACGACGCCAAGGTGCGGATCCTTTTCCTCGTCTCTGACGGGCGGCCGCAGGACCATGGCTACGGCCGCGACCGCACGGAACGCGAGTATGCCATCCACGACACGCACGAGGCGCTGATGGAGGCGAAGCGGAAGGGGATCGTGCCGTTCTGCCTGACTGTCGACCGCGAGGGTCACGAGTATCTGGGGCAGATGTGCGAAGACATCGGCTACGAGATACTGGGCGATATCGAGTCGCTGCCCGGTCGCCTGCCGACGCTCTACCGCCGCCTGACGGAGTAGCGCCGCCGTCAGCTGTGGCACGTCTCACCGAGCCAGACCGTGTTCGGGAAGTACGGGGAGACATCGACTCGCTGGCCAGCCCCACTGCCGCGGCTATCTTCCCCCGTTAAGGAAATACAGCCTTATGTTTGAGCACCCTGAGATGATCTGCCGCTCGGTCTCGATGGCTGGGAGGGGTTGCCGTGCGCGTGGAGTTGCGGGAACGCGGACGAAGGCGATGCCGCGGTCGCGTAATTCCCTCTCTATCTTCTTGCTTGCCGCCGTGGCGTCAACATAAAGGCGTACGCGTTGCATGGTGGCTTGCCTCCCTCCACTCGTGAGCTAGCGTGCTGTCCGTGCGACCCGTTTGACTACTCTGTCTGCGAAAGCTAGCGGCGAGAGATCACTCTCCTCGAGATGGATACAGCCCGGGGCTAAGTCTCCTAGGTAGGAGCGGAGCCTCTCCTTGAAGTCTCTCCCAGTCTTCTCGTTTTCCTCTTCGGCTGCTGATGCAGGATCCTTCCCCAGAGCGCTCTTCTTCCTAGCCTTCTTGAAGCCCATACCTGCACTGTCGAGTATCCCGCGAATCCGAAGGCCAGTGGCGAGATCTGAATCGTCGTTCGCCAGCGTCTCGGAGTCGGCGGTATCCACCGCCCCGTTGAGAGTGGCGTCATCCGCGTTCGAGAGCCTGCCTTCTTGCAAGCAGTTCACGAGATAGGAGCGGAGTGTTTCCCGCGGCCTTAGACGCTCGTCTGCGGGCGGGTGTAGGACAAGGCAGGGTTGCTCTCTTTTTCCGCCGCGCACAAGCCTGTCGTGGTACATCACTTCCTCCTGCACGCCCGTCGCGAGCCTCCCGAGGAAGAAGGGCCGATACACAACGAGCCAATTGGACTGATCGATGAGCTTGTGGTCCCGCAGGTTGATGTGCCTCAGAATCGCGTCCCTGAGTATTGCCAACAGACCGTACGATGATGTCAACTCGTTCTCGTAGGACGTTGGCCGGCCATCACGAGCTGCGTCGCGGATTTCTCGTGCTCTCTCCGTCCACTGCTCGCCAAAGTCATTCGCCGGGTCGCCGTGCGGAGGCGTGAAAAGAAGATAGCGTTCTTCGGCCGCAAGAGGCCAACGTTCCCCTAGAACTGGAAATGGTGCCGTTCTCCCGTCACTCAGTGTTACTTGATGGTCAAATCTCGCCTCGTCAATGGATGTAGGCTCAAACACTATGAGGCCTGAACGCAGCTTGTCTGCAATGGCCTGGATGTCTCCAATGACTGTGCTGGCCTCTGAAGCACGGCCGCTGTGGAGCATCGACTTGGGGTCACTTATCGGGTGGGAAAGGTAGACCGTGTGGCGCGCCTCAGGATTGTCGATCGAGCCTGCCAAGAGCGCCTGGAGCGTAGATATAGGGTGTTTGACGGCTAGCAAGAAATGAGATCGGGGTGGAGCTGTGACGGTTGCGATCTTTTCAGACACTAGCTGCTCGACCGCACGCCAGTCAAGAATAAGAATCAGCTTGAGCACAATGTCTTCCATCTCTGACAAGGACTCGTCCAGAGGGTTCTCGAACAGCCCGTGTGGCTCGGACAACCGGCGGCGGACATCGTATACGTCGTCAATCAGTGTAACCATCATGTCGGCTCTTGCATCATCCTGCGCCAATCGCTGGAAGTCCGCTGCCGATATGTATTCGCGGTTCTGATGATGGTACCAGATGGCATGAAAGGTCAGCAAAGCATCCCGTCCTTGCGTTCTTGCCTCCTTCGCCTCGGCGAGTGCGTCTTCAAAGGCGTGGAGCCACAGGTCCTCAAGAATCGGCTTGGGGAGCTGCAGTATGCGGAAAAGCGTGACGTCCCTGTACGCTAGAACGGCCTGCACCTGTTCCGTGGCCAACTCCTTCAGCCGGTCCTCAAGACAGACTATCCTTGGGAGGTCTGCGTCACCAATGCCTGATTCGCGGAGATGGCGCACGTACTTGCTCAGCGCTGTCTTGACGCCTGTACCGGAAGGTCCGGTAACGTAGATCAGCCGTCCCGTCATTATGCCACCGGGGCACGGAGCCCAGCTAATGGTCCCCCAGCACCGATCGCCAGCTTACACGAGCAGGCCGCACGTGTCAAGAACTAACGTTCGACTAGAACCTTGCCTTGTGGAGGAATTCCTGTACGGCGCCTGCCGCTGCTCGCGGCTGCATTCTAATGCTCGTCGATCGGCTAGCGCAACACAGCGCTCGCAGCAAAAGCTCTGGAATGTTGCTACTAGCTCCGCTTCTGCTGGTGGACAGTGCGGCGGAGAAGGGAGAGGGCTGTCGTGATGGCGCGGCGCTTGATCATGGCGCGGCTCTGGGCGAACTGATAGCTGACGATACGCACGTCGCCGGAGCCGTCGTCCAGGGCGATGTGGACGGTGCCCACCGGCTTGCCTTCCTGCTCATCCGGCCCGGCGACGCCGGTGACGCCGATGCCGACGTCCGCCGCCAGCCTTTCGCGCGCTGCCCGCGCCATTTCGCGGGCGCACTCGGGGCTGATGACGCCGTGCTCCTCGACGACCTCGCGGCTGACGCCCCAGGCCAGCTTCATCTCCGTCGCGTAGGTCACGAGGCCGCCCTTGAAGTAGTCGGAGCTGCCGGGCACGTCGGTTATCGTGCTCGCCAGCAGACCGCCGGTGCACGACTCCATCGTCGCCAGCGTGAGGCCGCGTTCGCGTAGCAGCCGGCCGACGACGGCTTCCAGCGTGTCGTCGTCGGCGCCCCAGACGGCGTCGCCGAGCAGACGGCGCGCTTCCGTCTCGACGGGCGCGATAAGCGATTCTGCGGCGTGCCGGTCCGACGCCTTGGCGGCGATGCGCACCTGGATGCCGTCGGCACGCGAGTAGACGCTGACGCTCGGGTTGGGGGAATGCTTGAGGTCGCCCAGGAGCTCGTCGACGAGCCCTTCGGTCAGGTCCGAAGTCTTCAGCGTCCGGGAGACGAGCACGACGCCCTGGGAGCGACGCCGCAGCTCCGGCTCGACCTCCGTCTGCCACATGCGGCGCATTTCGTCCGGCGGGCCTGGCAGCGCGATGATGAAGCGGCCTTCGCGCTCGACCCACCAGCCGGGCGCGGTGCCGTAGGCGTTCGGAATCGCCCGCGCCGAGGGGATGAGCATCGCCTGCTTGACGTTGCGCTCCGGCATGGGCCGGCTGCGGCGGGCGAAGAAGGCGCGCAGGTCCGCCTCGAGCGCCGGCTCGACGCGCATCTCCTCGCCGAGCATGGCGGCGATGGCCTCGCGCGTGAGGTCGTCCTCTGTCGGGCCGAGGCCGCCGGTGGTGACGATGAGATCGCTGCGCTGCCAGGCGCGCTCCAACGCGTCGCGGGCGCGGCCCAGGTTGTCGCCGACCTGCGTGACCCAGAAGAGGTCGATGCCCAGAGCCGGCAGGCGGGAGGCGATGAGCTGCGAGTCGGTGTCGACGATCTCGCCCAGCAGGATCTCCGTGCCGACGGCGATTATCTCCGCCTTCATGGCTTTCCTTTCGTGGGAGCGACGAGCGAAAGCCGCCCCGATGGGTCGCGACGCAGCCGCGGGACGACGTGGTAGCGGTCGACATGGGCGCAGAACTCGAGGTCGCGCTCCAGGCCGATGCCGATGAGCGAGCGGCCGTGCTGGGCCTCTCGAAAGCAGGCGAGGGCGTCGCCGCGATACGACTGGTGAAGGCGGCGGGCGGCCAGCGCCGCGTCGCTGAGCGCAAGGGATGCGTCGCCGCGTCGCGCCTCTTCGACCGCGGTCTCGACCAGCGCGCCGGCGACGAAGGCGTCTTCCAGGCTAAAGGCGGCACCGCGCTCCAGGCCGGCGCAGACGAGGCTGGCGTCGAGGTCGCGCGAGCGGGCTTCGGCGAGGAGCGTCTCGACTGCGGCGGTGGCGTTGAGCAGCGCTCCGACGAGCACGACCGGCGACGCTGCGAGCGCATGAAGCGCCCTGGTGCCGTTGGTGGTCGCGAGGATGGCGCGGCGTCCTTGCATGTCGATGGCCGCGAACTCGCTGGGGGAGTTGCCGTAGTCGAAGCCGGGCGGCGCAAGGCCAAAGCGCTCGCCGCAGAGGAGGTAACGGCCGGGCTCGCTCGCCGCCAGTCGCCTCGCGGACGCGACGCTGCCGGCGACGACGACCTCTTCGGCGCCTTGCGCGAAGAGCGTCACGATCGACGAGGTGGCCCGCAGGGCGTCGATGAGCAGGCAGGCGTTTGAGTCGGGCTTGCGCAGAGCACGCGGCAGGAGGGCTACGTCCAGTCTCACGCCTTCACGTTTACGGCAGCGGCGTCGGGCTGTCAAGCGGTGGGTGCGCGACGTTTGTTTGCAGGCGAGGGCCGCTCGGCAACCCCGACGGGCAGGCCGAGCGGCCCCGCCCCCGTAGCAGGATTGCGTTTCGGTGATATCGGCGACGCTAAGACACGTTGACGCCGCGTCGTGGATCCCGGCCGACCGCCTTCGCCTTGACTTGGCCCATTCGCGGCGATACCATCGACTTGACCCTCGTGGACTCTCTCACCGAGGTGGACGTTGCGCTTTTCGCAGAAGCTCGAGCAGGCTGCCCGCAAGAACGGCAGCCTTCTTTGCGTCGGGCTTGACCCCGATCCCGCGTTCATGCCCCTCGACCACGTCGCCGACTTCAATCGCGCCATAATAGACGCCACCGCCGCCTTCGTTTGCGCCTACAAGCCGAACCTCGCCTTCTATGAGGCGCTGGGCGAGACGGGCTACGGCGTCCTGCGCGAGACCCTGGCGGCCATCCCGCGCGATATTCCCGTGATCGGCGACGGCAAGCGCGGCGACATCGGCAATACGGCGAAAGCCTACGCCCGCGCCCTCTTCGATGACCTCGGCTTCGACGCCGTCACCGTCAACCCCTATTTGGGCGGCGACAGCCTGGAACCGTTCCTCGAGCGCGACGACAGGGGCGTCTTCATCCTCTGCCGGACATCGAATCCGGGCGCCCGCGACCTCCAGGACCTGCCGGTGGCGACGGATTCCGGCGCGCGGCCGTTGTTTGAGGTCGTCGCTGAGAGCGCGCGGCACTGGAACAGCGGCGGCAACGTCGGGTTGGTCGTTGGCGCCACCTATCCGGAGGAACTGCGGCGAGTCCGGCAGATCTGTCCGGAGATGACGCTGCTGGTGCCGGGCGTCGGGACGCAGGGCGGTGACGTTGCTGCGGTGCTAAAAAACGGCCTCGACGCGAGCGGCGGCGGGCTTATCATTAACGTCTCGCGACAGGTGTTGTACGCCTCACGCGGCCAGGATTTCGCGCAGGCGGCGGCGGAGGCGGCGCGACGGCTACGCGACGAGATCGCCGGAGAGCAAGAGCGGGTGCTGGAGGGGAGGGTGGATTGAGATGCCCCTCGAGCTGCGCATGAACGACGTGGTGCGGCTGCGCAAGGTGCATCCCTGCGGCAGCTACGACTGGCGCGTCGTGCGGCTGGGCGCGGACATCGGCTTGCGGTGCTTGAAGTGCAACCGGCGGGTGCTGATGGAGCGGCGACAGCTTGAGAAGCGCCTGAAGTCATTCGTCTCGCGCGGTGAGCCGCTGGACCCGGCCATGGAACGACTGCTCTTCGGGGAGGAGGAAGAGGAGACCTAGCGCTCCTCCTGTTCCACATGACGGAGGTCAGGCCCCCGCGTTTCGACTGGTGGACGCTCCTCGGCGGAAGGACGCTTCTCGATGAGCACCGCTTCCGGCGCCTGCTGGAACAGCACGTCCTTGGCCAGATGGGGCAGTATGCGATCAACTACGCGCTGCTTATCCTGGTCGTCGGGAACAGTGGGTCAAGCATTCGCGCCGGGCTGTTCATAATCGCCTACACGTTGCCGGCGGCCGGCCTGGGCCCCATATCGGGCGTCATCGTGGACCGGCTGTCGCGCGGCTTCATCCTGGCGGCGACGAACGTGGCGCGGATGCTTCTTTGCATTGGGCTGGTCGTGTCAATGCAGGGAGTCGGGACGCTGTATCTGTTCGCGCTGGCGTTTTCGGCGCTGTCGCAGTTCAACACGCCGGCGATCGCTGCCGCGCTGCCTAACGTCGTGCGGCAGGATGAGCTGACGACCGCGAACTCGCTGATCAACCTGGGCGGACTGCTTGCGGAGGCATTAGGGATTGTTGGGCTGGCCGCGTTGATGCTGAAGACTGTCGGCTCCGATCCGCTGTTCGTGGTGCTCGCCTGTCTGTTCGCTGCGGCGGCGTTCCTTGCCGCCACGATCCGCGGGCTTACGGAGCGGGCGACGGGGAAGCAGTTGCAGCATGCGGTGCGGTCTGGCGTGCGATTGCAGTTCGCGCGCGCCTGGCAAACGCTTCGACGCGACCCGCCGTCGTATCTGGCGCTCATCATCAGCGTCGTGGGCGCGGCGACCCTGCTGATAGGCGTGACGGTGCTGCCCCGTTATGCCAAGCAGGAGCTCGGCGTCGCCCCTGACAACATCGTTTTTATCTTTGCGCCGGGCGGCATCGGCATCTTCCTCGGGCTGCGGTCGGTGAACGCCTTTTCCCGGTTCATCGGCAAGCCGCGGGCCCTGGCCTTGGGGTTCGTGGTTTTCGTTGTGTCGCTGATCGTGTTCGGGCTTGTCGCCAACGAGGCAGATGCTCTGAGGGCCTGGAATCCGCTCGGGATCGCCCATCCGGGGCCGCTCAACCACACCGGCGCGCGCATCGCGATAACGATAGTCGCGGCGATCCTGGCTGGATTCGGCAGCTCGCTTGTCAACGTTGCCAGTCGCGCTATCATCAACGAACGTATACCCTTGGAGATGCAGGGGCGCGTGTTTGCGGCCCAAAACGTGCTGGTCAACGTGTCGTCGGTGGCGCCGTTACTGGTGGCAGGCGCGTTTGCCGAGCTCGTTGGTGTGCGACCGGTCCTGGTGGGCACGGCGGTCGCCATTACCCTGGTGGTGGGTTGGGCAGCGATGCGGGCCCGCTCCGTCCCCGCCGCGACGGAGGCCTCCAATGCCTGATTGCGAATCTGCGTCGCTTCAGCAGCGAGAGCGGGCCGTCCTTTCGAACAGCCGCTTCCGCAGCCTTTGGCTGGCGCAGCTACTGTCGCAGATCGCGCAGAACGCCATCCTTTTCACGCTCCTGGTCGTTGTTCTCACGAAGACGAACTCGACGACCGACACAAGCATCCTGGTGCTCTCCTACGTCGTGCCGTCGCTGCTGTTCGGAATGGTCGGCGGCGTCCTGGTTGACCGCTGGCGGAAGCGCGACATCCTCATTTCGACGAATGCCTTCCGCTCGCTGGCCGCGCTCGCTTTCCTGTTGAGCAAAGACCATGTCGAGGCGATATTCGCGGTCAACATCGCCTTCTCCGCGGTCGGCCAGTTCTTCGCCACGGCGGAGGTGGCAACCGTGCCGTCGCTGGTGCCGAAGAACCAGCTCATCGCCGCCAACAGCCTGGTAAGCCTCGCCTGGACCGGGGCGCAGTTCACCGGGATGGTGTTCGTCGCGCCGATATTCATCAAGACCTTCGGCGTCGATGCCCTCTTCTTCGCGGCGGCCCTGTCGTTCGTCGCCGCGTCGGTGCTGACACGGTCGTTGCCGAAGGACGTCGGCGCGCACCAGGCTGGGGAGGCGGTGGAGCCGCGGGCGACCCAGGCGGCGCCGCGCGAGCTGGCGAAAGCGCTGCGACTGCTTCGCTCCGACCCCGCGTCGTGCCTGGCGATGGCGCAGTTAACGTTGAGCAGTTCGCTCGTGCTCCTCTTCGCGGTGCTGGTGCCGCGCTTCATGCAGGAGGTGCTCGCCGTGCGGCCGGACGACGCCGTCTACGTATTCGCGCCTACCGGCGTCGGCGCGATCCTCGGGCTGCGGCTCCTGCCGCGGCTGGCGCAGCGGATAGGGAAGGACAAGATCGTTGCCTTCGGCCTCATCGGGCTGGCAGTCTGCCTGGTAGCAATGGGGCTGGTCCAGAACATGGCATCTCTCCTTCAACGAACGGAAGACCTGAACCCGTTTGGGGCGGAGCGGTTGGGCGGACTCTCGCTGCTCGTCTTCTTAACGATGGTCGTCGCCGGACCGCTCGGCCTTATGTACGCGATGGTGAACGCCCCGGCGCAGACCGTTTTGCACGAGCGGGCGCCGCCGGAGATGCGGGGTCGCGTCTTCGGGGCGCAGCTCGCGCTGGCGAGCCTTGCCGCGATTGTCCCACTGCTACTGGTGGGTGCCGTAGCCGACATATATGGTGTGAGTTTCGTGCTCTTCGGTATCGCAGTGATCGTGGCGGCGCTGGCGGCGGTCAGCCTGCAGGTGCTGGACCGTCAGCAGAAGGCGGCGCTGTCGGAACAGGCCCGGGCCGTGGGCGCGGCGATCGAGGGCGCGGCAGAGGCCGGCGGGGGCGTGTCAGCTTCGATTGACACCGAAGAGGGGGTCGGCTAGACTGGTTACGCGAGTCCGGAGCCGGAGGTGGTGGGAATGATCGAGATGAGCATAGAGAGCATCCGCGTTAGTCTTATGAACTATCAGCGGGTGGTGATACTTAAAGAGAAGAACGCGGAACGATATCTGCCCATCTGGATCGGACCGGCCGAGGCGGACGCCATCGCCGTGCGCTTGCAGGACGTCTCGGTGGCGCGGCCGCTCACCCATGACCTGCTCCGCTCCGTCATCGACGCTCTGGGCGCCGAGATAAACTGCATAATCGTAAACGACCTGGCGAACGACACCTTTTACGCGCGCATCGTCCTCTACGTCAACGGGCGCTCCATGGAGATCGACTCGCGCCCCAGCGATGCTATCGCCCTGGCCGTTCGGGCAAACGTCCCCATTTTCGCCGATGAGTCGGTGCTGGAGAAGGCGGGCGTGCTCCTGGACAAGGACGGCGAGAAGGCCGTCGGCGAGGAGCTGCGGGAGGTGCTGCCGGAAGAGCTGGAGAAGATGTCGGCCTTCCGCGACTTCATCGAGAGCCTGGACCTGGACGACTTCGAGAAGCGGCGCCCGAAGGGCAAGTAACCCGACTCGTCGGCCGGCATTCGCGCTTCGCTTGACATAGCAGCAGGCCCGCTGCTATATTCGCTCCACATCTGAATAGCGAACGGCTGAGAGCAGGACTAGTAGGCCGTAGGGCGAGGCCGCAGAGAGCCGGATGCGGTGAGAGCCGGCGCCAGCGCAACGACCAAATGGACCTGGGAGCCGCAAACCGAACCGGTCGCCTTTGGCGACCCAAGTAGGCTTTGTCGGAGGGGCACCGTTAGCAGAGCCCAGGGTATCGTCCCGAATAGGGGCCGTACCTGATAGAGATGTCCCGACGGCTGCGAGTCGTCGGGACAAGTGAGGTGGCACCGCGAGAATGCTCTCGCCCTTACGGGCGGGGGCTTTTTGTTTGGTGGAAATGCCAAGCAGCGCCTCGGCGCTAGACGAAAGAAAGGAGGAAGCATGGACACCAAATTCATTCTGCCGGAAAAGGAGATGCCGTCGCGCTGGTATAACGTCCAGGCGGACCTGCCATCGCCGCTGCCGCCGGTGCTCCATCCGGCCACGAAGCAGCCCATCGGGCCGCAGGACCTGGCGCCGCTTTTCCCGATGGAGCTGATCAGGCAGGAAGTGAGCACGGAGCGCTACATCGACATCCCGGAGGAGGTCCAGGACATCCTGAAGCTGTGGCGTCCGACGCCTCTCTACCGGGCGCATCGCCTGGAGAAGGCGCTGGGCACGCCGGCGAAGATCTACTACAAGTACGAAGGCGTGAGCCCGGTCGGGTCGCACAAGCCGAACACCGCCGTCGCCCAAGCCTACTACAACATGAAAGAGGGCGTGAAACGGCTCACGACCGAGACGGGGGCCGGCCAGTGGGGAAGCGCCCTGGCGATGGGCTGCAACTTCTTCGGCATCGAGCTGAAGGTGTACATGGTCAAGGTCAGCTACTTCCAGAAGCCTTATCGCCGCTCGCTCATCGAGACTTTCGGCGCCAAGGTCGTTCCGAGCCCGAGCAACGACACGCAGGCCGGCCGGATGGCGCTTGCAGAAGACCCCGATGCCGGCGGCAGTCTGGGCCTGGCAATCAGCGAGGCGGTGGAGGACTGCTTGGGCCGCGAGGACACCAAGTACTCACTCGGCAGCGTGCTCAACCACGTCCTGATGCACCAGACGGTCATCGGCGAAGAGGCGCTGAAGCAGATGGAGATGGCCGGCGATTACCCGGACATGGTTATCGGCTGCGTCGGCGGCGGCTCCAACTTCGGGGGCATAGCGCTGCCCTTCGCCCGCGACATGCTAACGGCGGGCAAGAAGACGCGACTCCTCGCCGTCGAGCCGGAGGCCTGTCCCAGCCTGACCCGCGGCGCCGACGTCTACGACTACGGCGATACGGCCGGCATGGCGCCCATCGTCAAGATGTTTACGCTCGGGCACACGTTCGCGCCGCCCGCAATCCACGCCGGCGGACTTCGCTACCACGGCATGGCGCCGATCATCTCCGAGCTGCAGCGGCTGCGGCTGGTGGAATCGCGCGCCTACCACCAGAACACCGTCTTCCAGGCGGCCGTCCAGTTCGCCCGAGCCGAAGGCATCGTGCCGGCGCCGGAGCCCGCGCACGCCATTCGCGCCGTCATCGACGAGGCGCTGGCCTGCAAGCAGTCCGGCGAGTCGAAGGTCATTCTGCTGGCGCTGAGCGGCCACGGGCACTTCGACATGTCGGCGTACGACAAGTACTTCTCCGGCGAGCTGGAAGACTACGCCTACCCGGAGGAAAAGGTGCGCGAGGCGCTGGCGCACGTGCCGCAAGTCTGAGAGGATATGCTATCGAGACAAGCATGGCCAAGAAACGCATTCTGACCGGAATCCGGCCGACCGGCGCCCTCCACCTGGGCCACTATGCCGGCGCGCTCGAGAACTGGGTGCGGCTGCAGGACGAGTACGAGTGCTTCTTCCTCATCGCCGACTACCAGGTCTCCGACTACGCCGACGACATCGACACGGTGCGCCGGGCGGTATTGGAGATCGCGATGGACTGGCTGGCGGTCGGTCTGGACCCGCAGCGGAGCCACTTCGTCATCGAGAGCCTGGTGCCGGAGCACGCCGAGCTCACGGTCTGGCTGAGCTGGTACGTGGGGCTGGGCCGCCTGCAGCGCAATCCGACGCTGAAGGCGGAGATGGACGAGCTGGAATCGCGGTCGAAGGAAGCTGTGCCGGTAGCCTTCTTCACGTACCCGGTCATGCAGGTGGCGAACATCCTCATGCCGAAGGCGAACCTGGTGCCGACGGGCGAGGACCAGGCGCCGCACGTCGAGATGACGCGGGAGGTGGCGCGCCGCTTCAACCGCCTCTTCGGCGAGGTCTTTCCGGAGCCGGAGGGGCTTGTCGGACGGGTGCCGCGACTGGTCGGCATCGACGGGCAGGCGAAGATGAGCAAATCGCTGAACAACGCCATCTACTTGAAAGACGACGCCGCGACGGTGACGCAGAAGGTGATGCGCATGTTCACCGACCCGACGCGCATCCACGCCGACGACCCGGGGCACATCGAGGGCAATCCGGTCTTCATGTACCACGATGCTTTCAACCCGGATAAGGCGGAGGTGCAGGACCTTAAGGAGCGCTACGTCGTCGGCAAGGTCGGCGACGTGGAGGTAAAGCAGAAGCTGGCGCGGGCGCTGAACGCACTGCTGGACCCGATCCGCGAGCGTCGCGCCCGCTACGAGGCGCAGCCGTCGCTGGTCCGCGAGGCGCTGGCCGGCGGCAGCGGCTACGCCAAGCGGGTGGCGGAGCAGACGATGTCGGAGGTGCGGGCGGCCTTGCGCCTGAACTACCTGGGGTAACCAACGTTCTCCTAAGACCGAGGCGAATCGCAAGCATTGACGGCGGTCGGGCGCATACCGGCCGCCGTCGGACTTCGCTCCTCCCGCGGGAGGTCTGAAGACCTCCCCTACATATTGGCCCAATTGTCGTATTGACATCATGACATATATATGTCATGATGTCAGGGAATTGGGGGGAACGAAGATGAAGAAGCTGATGATTTACCTGGACGAGGAGATGCACGAGGACCTGCGCGTCCTGGCCTTCCGGAGGCGCACGACGATGGCAGCGTTGGTCCGCTACGCACTTGATAAGACGTTCGAGGACGAGCTGGACGCCCTCATAGCCGAACGCTCCCTGCAAGAGTACGCCGCGAACCCCGAAGCGGCGATAACGCTGGAAGAATACATGCAGAGGCGAGGGATTGCCATACCGGATAGAGCTGAGTCCCCACGCCCAACGGAACATCGACGGGTTGCCGAAGAACGACGCCGCCCGTATCGCGCGGGCCCTGGCCGACCTGAAAAATGAGCCCAGACCGCGGGGCGTCCTGAAAGTGAAGAACGCGTCGGTCGCGACCTGGCGGCTGCGCATCGGAAGATATCGGGCACTCTATACCGTATCGGACGCGATGAGGCTGGTCGTCGTCCTGCACGTTCGCCGCCGCTCCGAAGACACGTATGATATCTAGGTTCTCCGCGTCTCGACGAGAACCGCGCTTCTCCCGCATACTGGGAGCGCTATGACCGGCCAATCGTTCCTCGACGCCGTCGTCGCCGCCAAGCGCGAAGAGCTGCCGTATCGACAGCAGAAGGAGCCGCTCGAATCGCTCCGGCGGCGGATCAAGCAGCTCACCGAGCAGAAGGAAGG